>JBQCJR010000662.1:0-19868 GCA_051952595.1 Kofleriaceae bacterium | reverse complement strand
CGACCGACGACGGCTCGGTCGTCGACTTCGTGCACGTGTGGGCGGCGCCGGTCACGCGGATCTCGCTGGCCCGCCGCGACGGCGAGCGGATCGGGAGCGCGATCGGCCTCGCGGTCGGCGAGGACGTCACGATCGCGCCGGCGCTGTGGAACGACGCGCAGCGGCTGTCCGGCGACGCCGACGCGGTGTGGACGGTCTCGAACGAGCACGCGGTGAGCGTGCTGCGCGACGGCTCGATGGATCGCCGCCGGCTGCGCGCGCGCGCGCCCGGCAAGTCGACGGTCACCGTCGCGGTCGGAGAGGCGACCGCGACGCTCGACATCGAGGTGATGCCATGAGCGCTCCGAAGCGCGCGATCCACGCGCTGGGCGTGGCGGCTGCGATCGTGCTCGCATCCGGCTGCAAGCTGACGCTGTCGACCCAGTCGGCCGCGCCGCCGGGCCGCACCGCGCGGCTCGACGCACACAACGGGTTCTGGGGCGTCCACCACTACTCGATGGAGCTCTCGCAGGGCGTCGCGCTCGCGATGACCTGTCACGAGGGTGGCGGCCCGTGCAAGGGCATGAGCGTGGTGTCGGCCAACCCCGCGATCGCCGAGATCCACCGCGCGTCGCTGAGCGCGCTCGAGCCGAGCGGCTACGGCGTGTACAGCAACCCCTCGACCGCGGCCGCGGTGGTGGTCGTCGGCAAGGCGCCCGGCAAGACCAGGATCAAGGTGACGTCGGGCGAGAGCAGCCGCGAGCTCGAGGTCACCGTGGTCCCGCCACCCGGGCCGATCGTGACCCAGGCGACCGCGGCGCGCTGACGGCTCAGCCGGGCGGCGCGTTCGAGACCAGCCCGACGACCACCGTGATGTTGTCGTCGCCGCCGCGCTGGTTCGCGAGCTCGATCAGCGTCGCGGGCAGGCGCCGGTACCAGGTCATCGCGACGATCCGCTCGAGCTCGCCGTGCTCGACGTAGTTCGACATCCCGTCGGAGCACAGCAGAAAGCAATCGCCCGCCGAGACCGGCACGCTGCGGGTGTCCGCCTCGATGTCGCGCTCGAAGCCGATCGACTTGGTGATCACGTGGCGGAACTTGCTGCTGCGCGCCTCGGCCTCGCTGATCGTGCCCGAGCGCAGCTGCTCGGCGATCCACGAGTGATCGTCGGTGAGCTGCTTGAGCTGGCCGTCGCGGAACATGTAGCAGCGCGAGTCGCCGGCGTGGACCACGTGGGCCCGCCCGGCGTGGACCAGCAGCGCGGTGAGCGTGGTGCCCATCCCGCGCAGCTCCGGCCGCGCCCACGCCGCTTCGAAGATCGAAGCGCTCGCGCGCCGCACGATCCCGCGCATCAGCTCGAGCGCCGGCGAGAACGCGACGCCCCCCGGCAGCGTCGGATCGTCGCCGCGCACCTCGCCGCGCGCCGCGATGTCGCGGGGCGACGCCGGCCGCCGCGCCACCTCGGATGGCGGCTGCACCACCGGCATCTCCTCGGTGGTGCGCATGCTCGCGACGATCTGCCGCTCGAGCGCCTGGGCGAAGTCGCCGTGGGCCTCCGCCAGCTCGCGGCCGAGGAACTCCACCGCCATCCGGCTCGCCGTCGCCCCGCCCTGGTGGCCGCCCATGCCATCGGCCACCGCCATCACGCCGATCTCCGGATCGGCGAGGTACGAGTCCTCGTTGCGCTCGCGCTTGCGCCCGGGGTCGCTCTGCCCCCACGCCCACAGCCGCATGTCAGCTCCTTCCTCGACGCTGCCCCGCAGCACCGCCGGAGCGCGTCATGGATATTCCGCGCTCCGCTCGCTCAGGTTGCCGTCCTCGCAGCGCAGCAGCTTGCCCTTGCCCTCCACCCGGGTCAGCAGGCTGACCGGCCGCGTCCACAGCTTGCTCGCGTTGCGCAGCGTATCGCGCGCCTGACCGGAATCGAGATCCACGCCCTCGTGGACGTGGCGGAGCAACAGCTCGCTCTTGTTCTCGAAGTTGCCGTCCTCGACGAGGATCACCGGCTGACCGCGGTTGGTCAGCATCTTGAGCAGCTGATCCTTCACCTTCTTGAACTCGCGGCTCATGATCTCCCAGTTGCCGCTGCGCTCGGAGAACCCGAACGAGTAGAACTTCTGCTCGACGCAGAACTCGATGGTGAATAACTAGTCGATGAACGTGATGTCGTTGTAGAGCCTGCGCACCTCGAACAGCCGCATGCGCCCGATCCCGGTGCGGCGGTCCCAGTTGCGCTTCATGTCCATCGAGTCGCACTCGTCCCACTCCTTGCCGAACTGGCCGCGGTTCCACCGATCCTCGATGTTGCGCAGCAGCTCGACGCCGAGCTTGTACGGGTTGAGCCGGCCCGGCGCGGTCGCGAGCACGCCCGAGTTCGCGTCGGCGTAGTCGATCACCTCGGCGGCGGTCAGCGCCTTCTCGGTCAGGATCTTGGAGTGCCAGTACGAGGCCCAGCCCTCGTTCATGATCTTGGTCATCGCCTGGGGCGCGAAGTAGTACGCCTCGTCGCGCACGATCTCGAGCACGTCGCGCTGCCACGCATCGAGCGGCGCGTGCTCGATCAGGAACGCGAGCACGTCGCGCTGCGGCTGCTCGGGGAACCGCCGCTTCTGCCGCTTCTCCTCTTCCTCGCGCTTGCGCTTCTGCGCGGCGAGGTACTCGGGCGGGTTGATGAACGACTCCATGTAGCCCTTGGCGCGGAGCCGGCCGGAGCGATCCTGCTGCTCGTCCTCCTCCTCGGGCCGCTTGTCGCGGTGGCGCACGATGTACGCCGACATCGGATCGATCAGGTTCTCGAGCGACAGGCAGGTATCGATGAAGTCCTCGACGACCTCCTGGCCGTGGCGCGCCATGTGGCGGCGCACCCGCGCCGCGTGGTTCGCCATCCCGTCGATCATCTTGCGGTTGGTCTTCGAGAAGAAGTAGTTGTTCTTGAAGAAGTCGACGTGGGCGCACACGTGCGCCATCACGATCTTCTGATCGGTGAGCGAGTTGCCCTCGAGCAGGTACGCGTAGGCCGGGTTGGTGTTGATCACCATCTCGTAGATCTTCGACAGGCCCCACTCGTAGCTCTTCGAGAGCTGCTCGTAGTCCATGCCGAACCGCCAGTGCGGATAGCGGGTCGGGAACCCACCGTACGCGGCGACCTCGTTCATCGTCTTGTAGTCGAGGACCTCGTACAGGATCGGGAAGAAGTCGAGGCCGTACGCCTTGGCGTGGCCCTCGATCTCCTCCTGCATGTCGCGCAGGTACGCCGGGAACCGCTTGATCGACATCGCGCTACTTGCCCTTCCCGAGGAACTCCTTGATCGAGTCCATGATCGCGTCCTTGCCCTTGATCTCCGACGTGACGACGCGCTCGTCCTCGTCGAAGTGCTCGGTGAGATCCTTGATGAACTGCCCCGAGCCGTACGGCGACTCGACCTGCCCGTACGAGAACAGGTTGACGTACGGCAGCACTTCCTTCTTCAGCAGCTCGACGCAGGTGTGCGTATCGTCGACCGACCAGTTGTCGCCATCGGAGAAGTGGAACGGATAGATGTTCCACAGGTCCGAGGGGTACTTCTCGGCGATCATCTTCGCGCACAGCTTGTACGCGCTCGAGATCATCGTGCCGCCCGACTCGCGGGTCTTGAAGAAGGTGTCGCGATCGACCTCCTTGGCCATCGCGTCGTGGATGATGTAGCGGCTCTCGATGCCGTGGTACTGCGAGCGCAGCCAGGTATCGATCCAGAAGCTCTCGATCCGGACGATCTCCTTCTGCTCGTCGCCCATCGAGCCCGAGACGTCCATCATGTAGATGATCACCGCGTTCGACTGCGGCAGCGGCTCGCTCCGCCACGAGCGGTAGCGCTTGTCGTCGCGGATCGGCACCACGACCGGGTTCTTCGGATCGTAGGTGCCCATCGCGATCTGGCGTCGCATCGCCTGGCGATAGGTGCGGCGGAAGTGGCGCAGGGACTCGGGGCCGGTGTTGCGGATCCCGGAGTACTTGTCCTTCCACGCGACGATCTTCTCGGTGCCCTTCGGCTGGATCCGCGGGAGCTCGAGCTCCTCCGCCATGATCTCGGCGAGCTCCTGGAGCGAGACCTCGACGTCGAGCAGGTGATCGCCCGGGCGATCGCCGGCCTGCCCCGCCCCCGGCTGCTCGTCGCCGTCCTGGCCGAGCGCGTCGCCGACGTTGCCCTCGCCCTGGCCCACCCCGCCCTGCTGCTTGTCGCCGTTCTTGAAGTGCGGGATGTCGACCTGCGTCAGCGGGATCGCGACGGAGTCCTTGCCCTTGCGCGCGATCATCTCGCCCTGCGAGATGTACTTGCGCAGGTTCTGCTTGATCTTCCCGCGGATGATCTGGCGGAACCGCCCGTGGTCGAGATCGATCTTCTGCGACATCTGCGATCCTCCTGACCTGGTCAGAACACCACGTCGGCGACGTCGCCGCGCTCGTTGACGAAGCACAGCCGCCCGCCCTGGCGCTTGGTGTGCTGGACCATCTCGAGCAGCCCGAGCGCGCGCGACATCACGCCCGTCGGGTCGTCGGTGCCGAGCTCCACACACAGCCTCGCCAGCAGCTCTGCCAGGGTGTGGTTGAGCTCGACGGTGATCGTGCCTATCCCGCGTGCATCGTCCATCGCAGTGCCTCGCTCAGCTCTTGACGTCGCCGCGCGCGAAGATCGACGCGACGAAGTTGAGCACGTCGGTCGCCGAGACCTCGTCGTAGCCGAAGTTCTTGATCAGCCGCTGCTTGACCACGTCGATCTTCGCCTGGGTGTCGCGATCGACCACGTTCGAGACCAGCGAGGTCAGCTTGATCGAGTCCTTCTGATCCTCGAACAGCTTGGCCTCGAGCGCCTTGTGCAGCCGCTCGTTGGTCTTGTAGTCGAACTGCCGGCCCTCGATCGCGAGCGCGCCGATGTAGTTCATGATCTCGCGGCGGAAGTCATCCTTGCGGCTCTCCGGGATATCGATCTTCTCCTCGATCGACCGCATGAGCCGCTCGTCCGGCTCCTCGTCCTGGCCGGTGTACGGGTTCTTGACCTTCTCCTTCTGGGTGTAGGCCTTGATGTTGTCGATGTAGTTCGCGCACAGCTTCGAGATCATGTCCTCGTCGGCGCTGATCGCGCGTTGGACCTCGTTCTTGACGATGTCCTCGTACTCCTGCTTGACCACCGAGAGCATCTCGCCGTAGCGCTTGCGCTGCTCCTCCGAAGAGATCAGCGAGTGGCTGCGCAGCCCGCTCTCGAGCTCGTTGAGCACCATGAACGGGTTGATCGCGCCCTCGGCCTTGTCGCTGACCAGCGCGTTCGCGATCTTGTCCTGGATGTAGCGCGGCGAGATGCCGTCGAGGCCCTCGCGCTGGCTCTCCTTGCGGAGCTCCTTGATGTTGTCCTGGGTGAAGCCCGGCAGCGTCTTGCCGTCGTACAGCTTCGCCTTCTGGAGCAGCGACAGCGAGTGCTTCTTCGGATCCTCGAGCCGGGTCAGCACCGCCCACAGCGCCGCGACGTACAGGGTGTGCGGCGCGATGTGCTTGCCCACGCGGTCGGTGGTGAAGTCCTTGGTGTAGATCTTCACCTCCTCGCTCACCTTGGTGATGTACGGGATGTCGACCTTGATCGTGCGATCCCGCAGCGCCTCCATGAACTCGTTGTTGAGCAGCTTCTTGTACTCGGCCTCGTTGGTGTGACCGATGATGACCTCGTCGATATCGGTCTGCGCGAACTTCTTCGGCTTGATCTTGCGCTCCTGGGTCGCGCCGAGCAGGTCGTAGAGGAACGCGACGTCGAGCTTCAGGATCTCGACGAACTCGAGGATGCCGCGGTTCGCGATGTTGAACTCGCCATCGAAGTTGAACGCGCGTGGATCCGAGTCCGAACCAAACGTGGCGATCTTGCGATAGTTGATGTCGCCGGTCAGCTCGGTCGAGTCCTGGTTCTTCTCGTCCTTGGGCTGGAACGTGCCGATGCCGATGCGGTCCTGCTCGCTGAGCACGAGCCGCTTGACCATCACGTGCCCCATCACCTTCTCGAAGTTGCCGCCGTAGTGGCGCATCAGCTCCTTGAAGATCAGCCGGCACGCCGGGTTCACGTCGCCGTCGACCTTCACCTTGAAGTCGTCCGACGACAGCTTGAGGTTGACCATCGCGTTCGCGCGCCACTCGCGCGGGATCAGCCGCAGCGGCTCGTCGTGCATCGGCGAGTGGAACACCTCGGCGCCACCGGCCAGCTCGCTGAGCCCGCCCGGCAGCGTCCAGTAATAGGTGTAGAGCGCGCCCTCGGAGGTACGCGAGTACTCCTCCATGCCCTTCTTGAGCTGGCGCGCGATCGTCGACTTCGCCGAACCAACCGGGCCGTGCAGGAGGATGATCCGGCGCTCGGTGCCGTAGCCCTGCGCCGCGCTCTTCAGCACGTTCATCAGGCGCATCAACGGAACATCGAGCCCGAACACCGCATCGCGTCCGTCGTGATTGATGTCCTTGAAGAACTTGTAGCGGACAAGCTTCTTCTTGTTGTCGATGTATTCCTCGACGCCGTGCGACAGCACCATGTCGTACAGCCGCTGGTACGCGTTGCGCGTGACCTGGGGCGAGCGACGCACCAGCGCCAGGTAGTCCTCGAAGCCGCCCTCCCAGGAAAGCTCCTTGTAGGTCGCGTAGTTCTGCAGCTCGGCGATCTGTCCCACGAGACTCATGGCATCGACGGTACCACGAAGGGGTTCGATCGTCTGGCCCGGCCCATCACTGTACCCGTCGCGGTTTCGATCGGCTCGCGCGAAACCGCGTGCGTGCAGATTTCTATGAAGCAGACTTCCGGAAGTCGCCGGCTGCGGCGGCGATCACGGACTGCTCGACAGGTACTTCTTCACGTTGCGCTCGTGCTCGGAGATCGACCGAGCGAACGCGTGGCTGCGCGAGTTCTTCGAGGTCGCCACGAAGAAGAAGTAGTCGCTGCCATCGGGCGAGAGCGTCGCCTCGATCGACTTCCTCCCCGGATTGGAGATCGGGCCGGGCGGCAATCCCTCGTGCTGATATGTATTGTAGACGTTGTCCTTGTCATCGAGCTGCGCGCGATACAGCCGCTCGCAGCCGGGCGCCTTTCCAACCTTCGTACACATCTCGATCCACGCCACACACGGCGCCGACTTCTGGGTCGGCACCAGGCAGCCGTAGCGGATCGTCGGATCCGTCTCGAGCCGCTTGGGCTTGAAGCTCGGCGAGATCAGCCGGTTGATGAACACCTGCGCGATCCGCGGCCGCTCGCTCGGCTCGACCGCCTCCTTCTCCACGATCGACGCCATCGTCAGGATATCGCGGTCGCTCCACCCGAGCTTCTCCTTGATCTTCGCGGTGTCGCGCGGGTGCTTGGTGACCAGGTCGTTCCAGACCTCCTGGTGCCGCGTGATCAGCCGCTGGAGCACCACCGTCGGCTTCTCGCCGACCCGGAACTGGTAGGTGTCCGGGAACAAGTAGCCGTCTGCCGTGTCGCCGGAGATCGCGAACTTGCCGAGGAACTCGCGATCGCGAGCGAGCGCCTCGAGCTCGCGGGCCGGCGCGACCTTCGCGTCCTCGAGCCGCCGGAAGAAATCGAGCATGTTCTCGCCCTCCGGGAGCGTGACCCGAACGGTCACCTCCTTGACCCCGGCGACGATCTTCGCGAGCACCGCGCGCGGCGTCTCGTTGTCCTTGATGAGGTACTTACCCGGCTTGACGTCCGCGGTCTTGCCCTCCCACATCGCGAGGATCCGGAACCAGGTCGGCCGCTCGATCACGCCGCGATCCGAGAGCCGCGACGCGATCGCCGGGAAGCTCATCCCGGACGCGATCTCGACCTCGATCTCCTTGCCCGACCCGCCGTACGGCTCGTCGGCGTAGCTGATCGCGCGGTGGATGAAGAACGCGAGCAGCCCGGCCACGATCGCGAGCGATCCGATCACGATGATCAGCGCGGTGCGAAACGATCGCTTCGACATCGCGCTGAAGGTACCAGTCATTTCCTCGTCTGGGCGTCGAGCCAGCCCTGCAAGATCAACGCAGCCGCCTGCTGATCGATGACCGCCTTGCGCTTGCCGCGCGAGAGATCCGCATCGATCAGCACGCGCTGCGCCTCGGCGGTGGTGAACCGCTCGTCCTGCTCGTGCAGCCGCACCGCCTCGCCGAGCGCGCGCGCGAGCACCGCGATCAGCTCCTGCACCCGCCGCGCGCGGTGGCCGACGCGCCCCGACAGCTCGAACGGCATGCCGACCACCACGTCGGTCACGCCGTGCTCGGCGACCATCGCGGCGACCCGCTCGCTGTCGCTCGCGTTGCCGGTGCGCGCGAGCACGGTGAGCGGGTGCGCGGCGATCCCCGCCTCGTCGGTCAACGCGACGCCGATCGTCTTGGTTCCCACATCGAGGCCGAGTGCACGCACGCCGCGTACGTAGCCCCGCGCGCCGAAAAAATAAAGCCCCCGCGTGGCGAGCCATGCGGGGCCGGGGCGCAGATGCACAGAGCTACTTGTTGCCTCAAGTGGAGGGGGAGACCAGCGGGATGAGGGGAGGGAACCGCAGATCATCCACCGAGTCGAAACGTTGACTCTGTGTCGCGCGTGGGAATCGTTCGATTGTCACCCCAACCCGGCGGCGCCCACTCTCTATTCCCTGAGAGTCAGTGAACCGTCGTTTGGTTGCACCCAACGTTCGAGCAGAATCCGGGCCAGCATTTTTTCCACCACGCAGCGCGCTCGCTCGACGAGCAAACGGGCGGTTAGCTCGAAGTGTCGGATCCCAGCTGACGTCAAAGTCGACAGCTGGCGACGCATCCTGTCACCAGCTGTTCGCGGTGCTGGCGAGAACAGTGGCCACCGCGCACGCCTCGCATCGTCGATGCGCGAGCGCGGCACCGGGTGTCGCGGCCTGTCTCATGGGGTCCCGGTGCGGCGCGGTGATCTCGCCGAACGGGCGCGCGATCGGTCGGCGCGGTAGGTTCGGTACATGTCGGACGAGCCCTCTCCCAAGCTCCAGGTGCAGATCGACGACGACGTCGCGCAGGGCGTCTACTGCAACCTCGTGCTGGTCAATCACACCGAGAACGAGTTCGTCCTCGACTTCGCGTTCATCCAGCCGAGCAACGGCCGCGCGAAGGTCCGCAGCCGCGTGATCTCGTCACCGCGCCACACCAAGCGCTTGCTCCAGGCGCTCCAGAAGAACCTCGATCGCTACGAGGAGCGGTTCGGCGCGATCGATCTCGGCGCCGACGAAGATCCGGTGTTTCACTGAACCGCGGGCTCGAGGATCGCGAGCGCGCCGCGATCGAGATCGAGCTCGCAGGCCGCGCCGAACGCGACCGCCTCGTTGCGCAGGCCGTGGCCGATCGGCGCGCCCGACGCGGCCGGCACGCCCGACGCGGCGAGCCGCTCGAGCACGACCCGCAGCGCCGCATCCTCCGGATCGGCGCCGCCCGCCGGCGGTCGAGGATCCACGCAGCGCACCAGATCGCCGACCACCGCGGCGACCGGCCCTGCGAGCGCGCCGGCCAGCGCGAGATGGGTCAGGTAGCGATCGAGCTCGTACGGGCGCTCGCCGATCTCCTCGAACAGCGCGATCGCACCGGCGAGTGGCAGCTGCCACGGCGTGCCGACCAGCACCGACGCCAGCGTCAGGTTCGCGGGGATCAGCGGGCCGCGGTGAACGCCGCCGCCGTGGCGAGCCAGCGTCCACGGTCGCTCGCCGGCGGGCCGCGGCTCGGTGAGCACCGCGATCAGCTGCGCGAGATCGCTCTCGGGGAGATCCGCGAGCTGCTGGACCATCGGGCCGTGGATGCCGCGGACTCCCGCGGCGTGGGCCCACGCGAGCAGCGCGGTGGCATCCGAGAACCCGACGATCGGCTTGGGATCGCGGCGCACCAGGTCCGGATCGAGCGCCGGCAGGATCCGCATCAGGCCGTAACCGCCGCGCGCGAGCACGATCGCGCGGATGTCCGGATCGGCGAGCATCGCGGCGAGCTCGTCGAGGCGAACCTGGTCGGCGGCGGCGAGATAGCTGGGCACGGCGGGATCGCGCGGCGCGGTCACGCTCGGCGCGACCACCAGCTCGAACGCCTCGCCGAGCCGCGCGAGCCCGCGCTGGAGCTTCTCGACCTGGACCGGACCGGCGGGCGCGATCACGCCGAGCTTCTGGCCGCGCTCGATCCGCGGCGGGATGATCGCGGCGGTCATCGGCGCTTCTTGCGCTTCCGGGCGTGGCCCTTCGAGGTCGTCTCGGTCACCTCCGCGATCGGCGCGCCGCGGCTCGGCGCCTCCGCGTCGTCCTCGGGCTCGGTCGCGGTCACCGCCGCCAGCTGCCCACTCGCTCCGGCGTCGAGCCCGAGCGCGGACAGATCGACCGACTCCATGATCGTCGTCTGCTTGCCGTCATCGACCACCGGCGGCAGGTCGCGCTCGACGAACGTGGTCTCGTCGATCGAATCGGCCGGTGGCTCGACGATCTCGGCCAGCGCGTCCGCGATCGTGCCGGCGCGGCCCGAAGACGGGCGCGCGACCACCGGCGGTGCCGGCGGCTCGGCTTCGAGAGCCACCGGGGGCGACGGCGGCACCTCGACGGCGGCGCCCGCGGGGGCCACCGGCGGCACCTCGACGGCGGCGCCCGCGGGGGCCGGCTCCGGCTCCACGATCGGGGGCGCACCCGCGGCGGCGATCGCGGCGTCGGGCGGCGGCGTCGGGATCGTGCTCGACCGCGGCCGCACCGTGACCGGGGCCGCGCGCGGCGGCTCCGGAGCCGGCGCGTCCGCCGGTCCGATGCGCGCCTGCCACCACGCCGCGACCTGATCGTCTCCGAGCGCGGGCGCCACGGTCATGCCCGGCACGCGGTCCGAGCCACCCACCTGTTCGTGCACGTGGGTGACCACCGCGTCGAGCGCGAGCCCTTCATCGGTGGCAATGACCACGCGGGTCCCGACCGGCATCGGAGTCGACAGCTCGAGGTACCCGGCGGTCGGCCGGACCTGCGTCAACTTGATCCGGCGGCCGAGCGGCAACCCGCGATACGTGAGGTCGACGAAGCTTTCGATCACGTGGTCAGCATATCGCAGAGCGGAGCCAGGCATACTCGGCGCGTGGGCCTGCTCGACCGTCTCCGCCAGCTGAGAGCCGCGCTGCCCGCGGCGCCGGACGACGACGTCGCCGGGCGCGCCCAGGCGCTGGTCGTCCACGGCAACGAGTTCGGGTTCGACCCGTTCGGGCTGTCGCGCGACCACGTGCGCGGCATGGCGCGGGTCGCCCGCTGGCTGTACCGCAACTACTTCCGCGCCACCGCGCACGGGATCGAGCACATCCCCGAGCACGGCCGCGTGCTGTTCGTCGCCAACCACTCCGGCCAGCTGCCGTTCGACGGCCTGGTGATCGGCGCGGCGTGCTTCCTCGAGCCCACGCAGCCGCGGCTGCCCCGCGCGATGGTCGAGTACTTCGTCCCGAGCGTGCCGTTCGCGTCGTACCTGTTCGCGCGGTGGGGACAGATCACCGGCACGCCCGAGAACTGCCGCCGCCTGCTCGCCGCCGAAGAGGCCGTGCTGGTGTTCCCCGAGGGCGCGCGCGGGATCTCCAAGCCGTTCTCGAAGCGCTACCAGCTCGCCGAGTTCGGCAAGGGCTTCATGCGGCTCGCGCTCGAGATGCAGGCGCCGGTGGTCCCGGTCGCCGTGATCGGCGCCGAGGAGCAGGCGCCCGCGTTCAACGTGCGGCCGCTCGCGCGGCTGCTCCGCACCCCGTCGTTCCCCGTCGTGCCGTACCCGCCGTTCTTCCCGCTGGTGCCGCTGCCGGTGAAGTACCGGCTGTACTTCGGCGAGCCGATGCGGTTCACCGGCGATCCCGACGACGACGACGAGGTGCTCGACGACAAGGTGAAGTCCGTGAAGAACCGGATCCAGTCGATGATCCAGCTGGGGCTGCGTGAGCGAGAACACGTCTTCTGGTAACGGCGCCTCCGAGCGCTCGCCGCGGCGGCGCAAGGTCGTGATCACCGGGATCTCGGGGCGGCTCGGCCGGATGGTCGCGCGCCGCCTCCACCACGATCTCGAGTGGCAGATCGTCGGCATGGATCGCCGGCCGATGCCCGGGCGCCCCAAGGACATCGAGCACCACCAGGTCGACCTGCGCAGCAAGAAGGCGCGCGACATCTTCCGCGCCGGCGACGTCGACGCGCTGATCCACCTCGGCGTGATGCACGACCCGCGCGCCCGCCCCGCCGAGCTGTACTCGTGGAACATCACCGGCACGACCAAGCTGCTCGAGTACTGCCAGGCGTACCGGGTGCCCAAGGTCGTGCTGCTGTCGTCGGCCAACGTGTACGGCCCGCGGCCCGACAACCCGCAGTTCCTCACCGAGGACGCGCCGCTGCTCGCCGCGCAGCGGTTCCCGCAGATGCGCGACCTCGTGGAGATCGATCACCTGGTGTCGACGTTCCTGTGGCGCGCGCAGCAGACCGAGACGGTGATCCTGCGCCCCGTCCACATCGTGGGCCCGCTCCACAACGCGCCCTCGAACTACCTCCGGATCGATCGCCCGCCGGTGCTGCTCGGCTTCGATCCGATGGTCCAGCTGATCCACGCGAGCGACGTGGCCGACGCGATCGCCCTCGCGCTCGCTCCCGGCCGCCGCGGCATCTACAACCTGGTCGGCCCGGGCGAGGTGCCGCTGTCTGCCGTGCTGCGGGAGCTCGGCCGGCAACCGGTGGCGATCCCCCACCCGGTCGCGGGGCCGATCCTCCAGCTCGCGTTCCGCCTCGGGATCTCGAGCTTCCCGGTCGCCGAGCTCGATTTCATTCGTTACGTCTGCATGGTCGATGGCCGGCGCGCTTCGGCCGAGCTCGCGTTCCGGCCGCGGTTCGGATTGAAGGAGACGATCCACGCGATCGAAGAGCCGTCTTGATCGGTGTCGCAGGCGTGGCGTCTCGATACAGGGGGTGTGGCTCGGTGTTCACACCGGCGTGACCGCGGGCCGGGAGCCTGGGAGTGTGGTCTGGACCGCAGTCCCCGCCGCCACGTGTCAACCGGGGGAGCCCGTCGGCTGGATCGACGAATTTTCGGGCATTTTTGTCAGGGATTCGGCGCCGGTTCCCCTCCGGCTGGGCTCGCGGGTGGAAGGGACGATGGAATCCTCGATGGTTCGATCCCGGTGCCGGAATGGCACGACCGGTGCTTCGGCTACGGCTACCGCACGCCCAAAGGAACGATCTGCCATGACCAAGCTCTACTCGATCGGCCTCGCAATCCTCGTGGCCACCACCATCACCGGCTGTGAGCTGTACTTCGGTGACAGCGACGATGACAGCTGGAGCTACTGTGCCGCCGACGGCTACTACGTCGACGGCCAGTGGGTGAGCCCGACCTGTCCGGGCGGCGGCAACGCCTGCACCACGGACGAGGATTGCGCCAGCGGTTGCTTCTGCAACGAGTCCGCGGGCGTGTGCGAAGAGGCCGGCTACTGCAGCCAGGACAGCGACTGCCCGTCCGGCTACCACTGCGACAGCCGGTCGTCGTGCGTGCCGAACGAGCAGCCGACCTGCCAGGATGACGCGGACTGCCCGGCCGGCAGCGACTGCGTGGGCGGCTACTGCCAGACCAGCTGCGTCTGCGCCAACGACGAGGAAGCGATCGCGCAGGGCTACCACCACTGCGACGAGTCGCGCCAGACCTGCGAGATGCTGGACGACGCCGGCACCTGCAACTTCGACGTGAGCTGCAACATCAACCCGCCGAACTGCCCGGCCGGCTCGGTCGCCCTGATCCTCAACGGTTGCTACACCGGCGAGTGCTCGACGATCGCGCAGTGCGACCTCACGCCGCGCTGCAGCGCGATGCAGCACGAGGCGGACTGCCTGCCCCGCACCGGCCCGGAGGGTGACTGCAACGTCAACTACCTCGGCATCAACTGCCGCGACCCGCTCGGAGGGTCGTGCACCGCGGGCACCGCGAACTGCACCTGCGAGAGCTTCCGGTACGCCAGCTGCGTCGCGAAGTAGCTGAAATTTCCGGCCCTCCGGCGTGCCGGCGTGTTTGACGGGCTGCCCTCCCCGGCAGCCCGTCGGCATTTTCGGGGGACCGGTTTCAGGAGTAGGCTTCCTCCATGGGGTTTCAGTTCGCCGAGACGATGGCCGGGACGATCGAGTGGGACGCGCAACCCGGAGTGCGCCACCCGTTCCGGTTCGAGGTCACCGTAGACGCCGCATCGACCCGCAAGCATCTGGGAGACGGCAAGGCCGCGCTGCGCGGCCAGGTCTATGCCCCCCCGATCGCGCAGGGTGTCGATGCCGAGGGCGTCATTACGATCCGGCCACTCGGCCAGCGCATCATCCGCTACGAGCTGTCGTTCGTCGGAGATGACGGCAAGCCGTACGAGCTCGTCGGGCAGAAGGACATCCGATGGAGATCCCCCGTGAAGACGTTCACGTACCTGCCGGCCGAGATCCTCGACGAGGACCACCGACGCGTCGCGACCTGCGAGACCTCCTTCGACCTCAGGAACGACGGGCTACCGTTTCTCCGCAGCTTCCGCCTGCGCAAGTAGTCAGCACCCCCGCGGGAACGTGGTAAGAGGCGAAACCAATGGGACTTCTACAGAAGCTCTTCGGCAGCAAGAACCAGCGCGAGCTGAAGAAACTCCAGCCCATCGTGGCCCGGGTCAATGACCTGGAGTCGACCTTCAAGTCCAAGAGCGACGCCGAGCTTCAGGCGATGACGCCGGAGTTCAAGCGTCGCATCGAGAAGGGCGCCACGCTCGACGAGCTCCTGCCAGAGGCGTTCGCGGTGGTTCGAGAGGCGGGGTTGCGGCGGCTCGGGATGCGGCACTACGACGTCCAGATGATCGGCGGCATGGTGCTGCACGCCGGCAAGATCGCCGAGATGAAGACCGGCGAAGGCAAGACGCTGGTCGCCACCCTGCCGACGTACCTGAACGCGCTGGCCGGCAAGGGCGTGCACGTGGTCACCGTCAACGACTACCTCGCCCGGCGCGACGCCGAGTGGATGGGCCGGCTGCACGGCTTCCTCGGCGTCACCACCGGCGTGATCGTCCATGGCCTCGACGACTTCGAGCGCCAGCAGAACTACAACATGGACATCACGTACGGCCAGAACAACGAGTTCGGCTTCGACTACCTGCGCGACAACATGAAGCCGTCGCCCGACCGGATGGTCCAGCGCGGCCTGCACTACGCGGTCGTCGACGAGGTCGACTCGATCCTGATCGACGAGGCGCGCACCCCGCTCATCATCTCCGGCTCGGCCGAGGAGAGCGGCGAGTGGTACGTGAAGATCGACCGCCTGATCCCGCGGCTCACCCGCGAGGTCGACTACACCGTCGACGAGAAGGCCCACTCCGCGATGCTGACCGATGACGGCGTCGAGAAGATGGAGAAGCTGCTCGGGGTCGACAACCTGTACGAGGCCAAGAACATCCAGCTGGTCCACCACGTCAACCAGGGGCTGCGCGCGCACACCCTGTACAAGCGCAACGTCAACTACCTGGTCGAGGAAGGCAAGGTGGTGATCATCGACGACCACACCGGCCGCAAGATGCCGGGCCGGCGGTGGTCGGATGGCCTGCACCAGGCGATCGAGGCCAAGGAGGGCGTCACCGTCGAAGAGGAGAACCAGACCCTCGCCACGGTGACGTTCCAGAACTACTTCCGCATGTACACCAAGCTGGCGGGCATGACCGGTACGGCGGACACCGAGGCGCAGGAGTTCCACCAGATCTACAAGCTGGACGTCTCGGCGATCCCGACCAACCGGCCGATCGCGCGCAAGGATTTCCCGGACCTCGTCTACAAGAACGAGGCCGGCAAGTTCCGCGCGGTCGTCGCCGACATCGAGGACTGCTACAAGCGCGGCCAGCCGGTGCTGGTCGGCACGGTCTCGGTCGAGAAGTCCGAGGTCGTGGCCAACCTGCTCAAGTCCAAGGGCCTGCCGTTCAACGTGCTGAACGCCAAGCAGCACCAGCGCGAGGCGTCGATCGTCGCGCAGGCGGGCCGCAAGGGCGCGATCACGATCGCGACCAACATGGCCGGCCGCGGCACCGACATCTTGCTCGGCGGCAACGCCGAGGCGATGGCCAAGGACGCGCTCGCCGAGGAGAAGGCCAAGCTCGCCGACACCGTCGAGGGCTCGCAGGCGTCCGATGGCTCGGAGCCGTACCGCGGCGCGACCGAGCCGGCGTTCGACGAGGAGGCGCGGTTCGAGCAGCTGCTCGCCGAGTTCAAGGCGCAGTGCGAGGCCGAGCGCGCGGAGGTGCTCGCGACCGGCGGGCTCAAGATCATCGGCACCGAGCGCCACGAGTCGCGCCGGATCGACAACCAGCTACGCGGCCGCGCCGGCCGCCAGGGCGATCCGGGCACGTCGCGGTTCTACCTGTCGCTCCAGGACGACCTGCTGCGGATCTTCGGCCTCGACCGGATGACCGGCCTCATGGAGCGGCTCGGCCTCGAGGAGGACGTGCCGATCGAGTCGCCGATGGTGACCCGCTCGATCGAGGGCGCGCAGAAGAAGGTCGAGGGCCGCAACTTCGATCAGCGCAAGAACGTCCTCGAGTACGACGACGTGATGAACCAGCAGCGCAAGACGCTGTACGCGCTGCGCCGCCAGATCCTCGAGGGCCGCTACCACCGCGAGCCGACCGAGGAGGAGCAGAAGGCCGGGATCGAGCCGGAGCCGGTCACCCAGAGCGGCGACTGGACGGTCGAGTCGCTGCGCCCCGATATCGAGCCCAAGATCGGCGAGATCATCGACGAGATTCGCAAGAAGGTCGCGGAGCGCGACGCCGAGATCGAGGCCGGCCGCCCGGTGGGCGACACCCGCGCCGGCTGGCGCGTGCTGCGCGCGGCGATCTGGCAGCAGTTCCAGACCCTGCTCGATCTCGAGAAGAAGTTCGACTGGGAGCGCGACAAGCTGCTCGACTACTGCACCAAGCACGTCTCTGCGTCGCTGGTCCAGCAGCGCGAGCGGCTGTACGACCTGGCCGACGCGCGCATGGCATCGGTGATCGAGCAGGTGCTGTCGACCGAGGTCGCCGACGATGAGTGGGACTGGGACGAGCTCGAGGACGCGCTGCAGGAGCAGTTCAGCATCGAGTTCGAGCTCTCGCCGGGCACGCCCGACGAGGTCGCCGCCCAGGTGTGGCCGCTGATCGAGAAGCGGCTGCAGGAGCGCGAGCAGGAGCTGTCGCGGCCGTTCCTCATGTACTTCCTCCGCCAGTTCTCGCTCCAGGAGATCGACGAGCAGTGGATCGAGCACCTGAAGACGATGGACGCGCTGCGCGAGGGCATCGGCCTCCAGGGCTACGGCCAGAAGGATCCGAAGAAGGAGTACAAGAAGGCCGGCTTCAGCCTGTTCACCGAGATGATGGATCGGATCTCGGCGAACACCGTGACCAAGCTGTTCCGGGTCCAGATCCAGCGCGAGGAGCCGCTGCCGGCGGTCGCGCAGCCGAAGCAGCGCCAACTCGTCGAGCACGGCGTCGCGAACAAGTCGGAGGAGGAGAACGAGGCCGAGGATCAGGCGCAGCGCGCCGCCGAGGCCGCGGCGCGACGCCGGGTCGGTCGCGCGGCGCAGCAGCCGGGTCGCGGCGGCGACGGCGAGGTCGCGAAGGTCGAGACGGTGCGCCGCGATCGGCCGAAGGTCGGGCGCAACGATCCGTGCCCGTGTGGCTCCGGCAAGAAGTACAAGAAGTGCCACGGCAAGGACGAGGAAGCCGCGGCGCAGGAGTCGTGATGTCGAACGCTCGCCGCGTCGATGTCAGGACTGCATACTGACTCGACGCGTCACGAAGATCCGGATCTCGGGTCGATGGATCTTCGGCAAGGTCGGGCAGATACTGCCCGGGCAACCATGCGCATCGGCGTTCCAAAAGAGATCAAGACCCAAGAGTTTCGCGTCGGCATGACCCCGGCCGGCGTCGCGATCCTCACGGCCCGGGGCCACACGGTGCTCGTCGAGCAGGGCGCGGGCGTGGGCTCGTCCATCCCCGATGAGGCGTACGTCAAGGCGGGCGGCAAGATCGTCGCGAGCCGCGAGGAGGTGTGGGGCTCGGCGGACATGGTCGTGAAGGTCAAGGAGCCGATCGCGCCCGAGTTCGCGCTGATGCGGAAGGACCTGCTGCTGTTCACGTATCTCCACCTCGCCGCGGCGCAGGAGCTCGGCAAGGAGATGCTGAACCGCGGCGTCAACGGCGTCGCGTACGAGACGATCGAGCCGACGCCGGGCGATCTGCCGCTGCTCACCCCGATGAGCGCGGTCGCCGGCCGCATGTCGGTGCAGGCGGGCGCGACGTACCTCGAGCGCGAGCGCGGCGGCAAGGGCGTGCTGCTCGGCGGCGTGCCGGGCGTGCGGCGCGGCCGCGTGACGATCATCGGCGGCGGCGTGGTCGGCGCGAACGCGACGAAGATGGCGGTTGGCCTCGGCGCGAACGTCACCGTGATCGACGTCAACCTCAAGACCCTCGGCTACCTCGACGACATCTACGCCGGCCGGATCTCGACGCAGTACTCGGATCCGCTGAGCATCGAGCGCGCCGTGCTCGAGAGCGATCTGGTGATCGGCGCGGTGCTGCTCGCCGGCGCGCGCGCGCCGCGGCTGGTCACCGAGAAGATGGTCAAGGAGATGGAGGCCGGCTCGGTGATCGTCGACGTGTCGATCGACCAGGGCGGCTGCGTCGAGACCGCGCGCCCCACCACCCACGACAACCCGACCTACCTGGTGCACGACGTCATCCACTACGGCGTGGCGAACATGCCGGGCGCGGTGCCGCGGACGTCGACCTACGCGCTCACCAACGCGACCATCAAGTACGTCGCCAAGCTCGCGGACCTCGGGCTCGAGAAGGCGGTGGCGGACACCCCGCACATCGTCACCGGCATCAACACCTACAAGGGCGAGGTCCCGCACGCCGCGGTGGCCGAGGCCCTGGGCGTGCCGTACCAGCCCTTCCGGGCCTGATCTGGATCTCCGGCGGCCCCGCGCTAAGCTGGATCCGCCGTGATTCCAAAGCTTTCTGAGTCCGCTCCAGTCGAGGATTTTCGGGAATTGAACCCGGGTGCCGACAGGTAGACACCCCCGAATGCTGGCCGTGCGAGAGAAGCGAGCGGAGTTCGAGCGGCAGGCCCTCGTGCACACCGACGCGCTGTTCGGCGCCGCGTACCGGCTGACCCGCAACGCGCGCGACGCCGAGGACCTCGTGCAGGACTCGTTGCTCCGCGCCTACCGGTTCTGGGATTCGTTCGAGCAGGATTCGAACTGCAAGGCGTGGCTGCTGCGCATCGTGACCAACACGTTCATCAACGAGTACCAGCGCAAGAAGCGCAGCCGCGAGGTGCTCGACGCCGCCACCGCCGAGCAGGACGCGGTCGACGGCGTGTTGATGCACGCCGACGCGAGCGCCCGCCAGACTCCGGAGCGCGCGCTCCTCGATCGCAGCGTCTCGGACGACGTCCAGCGCGCGCTCGACGCGCTGCCGGACGACTTCCGCACCGCCGTGGTGCTGTGCGACGTCCAGGGGCTCTCGTACAAGGAGATCGCCGAGATCATGCAGACGCCGGTCGGCACCGTGATGAGCCGGCTGTTCCGCGGTCGCAAGCTGCTCGCGACCGCGCTCCGCGAGTTCGCCCTCGCCGAGGGCTACGTCCGCAACGACGCCGCGCCGGTCGAGGCCGGCGCCACCAAGGACGCGCCGATCGACCTCGAGCAGTACCGCGCAGCACGCGCCGCCAAAGAGGGTTCGCGATGAGTCTGTGTCAGAGCATCGACACGCTCGCGATGGCGTTTCTCGACGACGAGCTGGTCGCCGAGGAGCGCCGCGAGCTGGAGCTGCACCTCCTGTCGTGCGAGAGCTGTCGGCAGCACGTCGAGGGCGAGCGCGCCGATCTGTCGCTGATCC
>JBQCJR010000661.1:0-2029 GCA_051952595.1 Kofleriaceae bacterium | reverse complement strand
GCCCCGGCCCCGCCGCGCGGTCACGCCCCGGCGCTCACCGTGCCCTCCATCTCGTCCGCCCGGCGGATGTGCCGCGTCACCCACGGCGACAGCGCGAGCAGGATCAGCGCGAACGCCAGCGCCACGGCACCGATCCCGCCGAAGTACGCGGTGTCGGACGAGCCCTCGGTCGCCTTGATGAGCTGGGCCGTGATGGCCTGCCCGGCGGCCGGCGCGAGGAACCACACCGCCATCGCCTGGTTCCGGAACGCCCGCGGCGCGAGCAGCGTGGTCGCCGCCAGCCCGACGGGCGACAGGCACAGCTCGCCGAGTGTCTGGATCACGTAGACCACGACGAGCACCCACGCCGGCGCGAGCGTGTCGACGAACGCGGCCGACGCGAGCGCCATCACCAAGAACGACAGCGCGGCGAGCGCCAGGCCGATCGCGAACTTGGTCGCGGTCGGCGGGCGGTCGTGCGTCTTCGACCAGATCCACGCGAACACCGGCGCCAGGACGATGATCGACAGCGGGTTCACCGACTGGAAGAACTCGGGGCTGATCGTGACGCCGAAGAACGACAGCTCGGTGCGGTTCTGCGCGAACGAGGCGAGCGTCGTCGCCGCCTGCTCGAAGATCATCCAGAACAGCATCGCCGCGACGAACAGCGGGATGTACGCGATCACGCGCGGCCGCTCGGCGTCGGTGACCTTGGGGGAGCGGTACATCACGATGAAGTAGGCGACCGGCGCGATGAACGCCAGGTACGACATCGTGTCGATGAACGTGTCCAGGTTGAACCCGCCGGCCACGAGCGCCGCGACCAGGCCGACGACGACGATCCCGCCGAGGATGACGAGGAACCCGCGGACGAGCTTCACGCGCTCCTCGGGCCGCACCGGGTTCGGCGCGACGCCGCCCGCCTTGCCGAGGTACTTCGCACCGGCCACGAAGAACACCAGCGCGATCGCCATGCCGACGGCCGCCACCAGGAAGCCCGCGTGGTAGCCGCCCCAGGCGCGCGCCGCGCCCACGAGGAACGGCGCCGTGAACGACCCGATGTTGATGCCCATGTAGAAGATCGAGAACGCCGAGTCGCGGCGCTCGTCGTCGCGGGCGTACAGCTCGCCGACCATGCTCGACACGTTCGGCTTGAGCAGGCCGGTGCCGAGGGCGACCAGGGCGATGCCGAGGTACGAGAACCCGGCGGCCGGGATCGCCAGGCAGACGTGGCCGGCCGCGATGATGATGCCGCCGATGAGCACCGACCGCCGGGCGCCGATCACGCGGTCCGCGAGCCAGCCGCCCACCACCGACAGCAGGTAGACGCTGGTGCCGTAGATCGACACGAGCGCCAGGCCCGTCGTCTCGGCGATGTCCAGGCCGCCGTTCGCGACGGAGTCGGTCAGGTAGTAGAGCAGGATGGCGCGCATCCCGTAGTAGCTGAACCGCTCCCACAGCTCGGTGGTGAACAGCGTCATCAGCCCGCGGGGGTGGCCGAAGAACGCGCGGTCGCCGGCCAGCGTGCCGGCGGGGGGTTCGCCGTGGGCGGCGGTGGTCATGGGGTGACTCCTGACGCTCGTGGTGGCGCGCCCGGACGACACACCGAATTCCAGAATGTGGCCCCCGCTCGCAGCACGGCAACAGGACCATGGGCCCGTGAGGTGGCGGGCGGCCGCCGGTAACGGGCCGTGCGAGCGCCGCTGCTACGGTCGGCTCGTCCGGACGGGCCCCCGCCGTCGTACCGCATCGCGTCACCACCGACCGCGAGGGGCTGCCCATGTCCAGCGACCGCCGCACCACCCCGCCGATCCACGGGCGGGCCAGCTTCCGCACGGCGATCGACCGCACGGAGTTCCCGGAGCACGGCCTCGACCCGGACGAGGTCTACGAGCTGCTGCACACCGGTCTCATGCTCGACGGGCGCGAGACGCTGAACCTCGCCTCGTTCGTGACGACGTGGATGGAGCCGCAGGCCGAGGCGCTGATCCACGACACGCTGCGCAAGAACCACATCGACCACGAGGAGTACCCGGTCGCCTCGCTCGTC
>JBQCJR010000660.1:0-2536 GCA_051952595.1 Kofleriaceae bacterium | reverse complement strand
CGAACGAGCGCCACAGCAGCTCGATCTGGTCGCGGTGCTCGAACCGGGCGAGCGCGGCCTCGAGCCGCCGCTTGCCGACGTAGCACCACGGACACGCGATGTCGGACCACACGTCGAGCCGGAGCTTCTGCATCTCGGGAGCACCCTACCTCGCCCCGCGCGCCGGTGGCATGCGCTCCGCCGCGCTCCGAGCGGTTCGCAGGTCAGCCGCGGCTCGCGCACTGGTGGGTCCGCCCCGCTGCCCACCAGGGCTCGCCCGCGCCAGCGAGAGAATCGGCCATCCCGCCGGTTCGGCCCCGGTCGGCGCGCGGACTGTGGTTAGAGTCCGGCGATGAGTCGACCCACCTCGCGATCCCCCTCGTGGTTCGCTTGCCTCGCGCTCGCCCTGGCCGCCTGTGGCGACGACAACCCGAAGAGCCCGCCCAGCCCGTACGACGACATCGCGCCGAGCCAGACGCTCGACCTGCCGGGGCTGACCGGCGCGGTCGACGTGGTCCGCGATCGCCACGGCGTGCCCCACGTGCACGCCACGAACGACGGCGACGCGTTCCTCGCCCACGGCTACGTGGTGGCCTCGGATCGCTGGCTCCAGCTCGATCTGCTGCGCCACCTGGCGAAGGGGCGGATCGGCGAGCTGTTCGGCGCGCTCGACGCGGGGCAGATCGACTCCGACCTCGCGATGCGGATGCACCGGTTCACCCAGCGCGCCGACGCGCAGATCGCGGCGCTGCGCGCGGATACCTCGCCCGACGCGCAGCAGACGATCGCGGCGCTCGATCAGTTCGCCGCCGGGGTCAACGCGTGGCTCGCGCGGCTGCGCGCCGGCCAGATCGAGCTCGAGTCCGCGCAGGCCGCGTGGGTCGAGCCGGCGAACATCGAGGACTGGACGGCCTCGGACTCGGTGGCGATCGGCCTGCTCCAGGCGTGGTCGCTGTCGTACGACGACAGCGAGCTGGCGCTGACCCAGGCCCACCAGACCGGCCAGGTGGTGTTCGCGCAGTCCTCGGATCCGGCGCGCCGCGCCCGCGCCCGCGCGTTCGACGACCTGTTCCCGCTCGCGCAGCTCGACCAGGCCTCGACGATCGACGGCTGGCCGACCGGCGGCACCGAGGCGCGCACCGCCGGGCGCACCGCCGGGCGCCGCACGTCCCGCGCGCCGCACGTCCCGCGCGAGCTGCTCCAGCGCGCCATGGCGCTGACCGGACCGGTCCGGGTGTTTGGCCTGGCGTTCAACCAGCCCGAGGACGGCTCGAACAACTGGGTGGTCTCGCCCAGCCTCGCCGGCGGCACCGCGCTGGTCGCCAACGATCCACACCTCCAGCTCTCCAACCCGCCGGTGTTCCACTACGTCCACCTGACGGTGCCCGAGGCGCTCGACGTCGCGGGCGTCAGCCTCGCCGGCATGCCGGGCGTGATCCTCGGCCGGACCTCCACGCTGGCGTGGGGCTCGACGACCTCGTACCACGACGTGCTCGACTTCTTCCTCGAGGACATCCACCCGTGCGCGGCCGGCGGCGGCGACTGCGTCACCTACGACGGCGCCGAGGTCAAGCTCGAGTCGTTCGAGGAGACGATCAAGATCGGCGCGAAGGGCACGATCCTCGATCAGTTCACCGTGCGGTACGAGGTCGTGCCGCACCACGGCCCGATCCTGCCGGAGATCGTCAACCACCGGATCGTGCCGCGCTCGGGCAGCACCGCGATCTCGGTGAAGTACACCGGCTACCAGCCGACCCGCGAGCTGCTCGCGCTGGCGCGGCTCGATCGCGCGACCACGGTCGCCGAGGGGTTCACCGCGCTCGACACGTTCGATCACGGCTCGCAGAACTGGGTCATGGCCGACGCGGAAGGCCACATCGGCTGGACCACGACCAGCCGGATGCCGGTGCGCTCGGCGGGCTGCCGGACCTGGAACCCGGGCTCGGGCCTGGGCACGGCGCCGTGGTTCGTGCTGCCGGGCGATGGCAGCTGCAAGTGGGAGAGCGAGCTCGCGCCGCGCGACATCCCACACTCGATCGACCCGGCGAAGGGCTACCTGGTCACCGCGAACGCGGATCCGGTGGGCGAGTCGTTCGACGGCGATCCGCTGAACGGCCCGCACTACGCCGGGTTCGACTACGGCCCGGGGTTCCGCGCCGGACGGATCACCCGCCGGCTCGAGGCGCTCAAGGCGAGCGGCAACCCGATGACGATCGACGACATGACGGCGATCCAGGCCGACACGTTCTCGAGCGCGGGCCACCGGCTGCGCCCGTTCATCGTCGACGCCGCGACCAAGCTGCTCGCGGAGCGCGCGACGCCGGGCACCCACCCGGAGCTCGCGGCGTTCGCGGCGTCGCTCGACGCGGCGCGGGTGGCGCGGATCCAGGACGCGCGCGATCGGCTCGCCGCGTGGACGCTCGAGGCGGCGGCCGGCGGCACCGGCGCATCGGCGACCGCGATGGCCGATGCGGTCGCGACGACGATCTTCAACTTCTGGCAGATCGAGTTCTACGACCGCGCGTTCGGCGACGAGCTCGAGCTGCTCGGCGAGTTC
>JBQCJR010000659.1:0-12032 GCA_051952595.1 Kofleriaceae bacterium | reverse complement strand
ACGGCACGAACGGCATCCGCCTCGAGGCATCCGCGCGATCGACGAAGTCCAGCGTCAGGTAGTACGCCATGCCTCCCGGCGCCGGATAGCCGGCGAGCGACGGCGTGACGTCTGCGAAGTCGCCGAGCGCGTCGAGCTTCGCCAGGATCGCCTCGGTCCGCTGCTGGACGTCTGGCTCGTGCCTCATCAGCGCCTCGCCGAACGCGCGCAGCTCCGCCCCATGCGTCGCGAGCAGCTGCTCGATCGCGATCTGCCGCGTGCCGAACAGGTCGATCGCGACCAGCTTCGGCCCCGCCTCGACGTGTGGTGGCTTTGTCGGCGCCGGCGGCGACCCGCCGCAAGCCAACATCGTCCACGCCACCAGTACGAGCACCACGCGTCTCACCATGGGTGGCCAGAGTATGGACCAGGTCCGGCACTGGGATCCGACTCACGTGTCGACACGTGTCGCGACACGTCCGCCGAGGCACCCGCGATCGGCGCCGTGATCCCGCCGCGTTGCGAGCGTCCGGCGATGGCACACCGGGTGCTGACCATGCGCCGCATGCGCCTAGATCGACTCTTCCTGGCTCCGAGCGCCTTCGCCGCGCTGGCAGCGTGCGGCAGCGTCTCCGAGACCGAGCCCGACGCCGCCGTGGACGCCGACATCACCCCCGTCTGTACCGAAGGCACCGTCGAGACCTGTTACACCGGGCCCGCCGCGTCGCTCGGCCGAGGCGTGTGCCGGAGTGGCACCCGGACCTGCACCGACGGCGCGTGGCCCGCCGCCTGTGTCGACGAGATCGCGCCCACCGCCGAGGTGTGCGACGGCGAGGACGACGACTGCGACGGCACGATCGACGATGGCTGCCCCCAGGCCGGCACCACCGTCCGCGGCGCGACCACCCAAGGGGCCGTGCTTGGTGGCACCACCACGCACGGGACCGCGAACATCGCGCGCTCGCTCGAGTGTCCACTCGGCAGCGCCATCGTCGGCTTCTGGGGCCGGTCGTCCAACTCGATCGATCGCCTCGGCGTCGTCTGCGCACCGTTGACCGTCGTGCAGGCCGGCGCGATCGGCACCCCTCGCACGTTCACCATCGCCGTCGGCGCGCCCAGCCCGAGCGACACCTTCGGCGGCACCGGCGGCACGCCGTTCGACGCGCGCTGCCCCGACGGCACCGTCGTGGTCGGCACGTCGGTGTGGACCGCGGACGCACCCAACGGGACCTCGCTGTACGGGCTCACGTTCACCTGCTCCGTGCTCGCCGCCTCCGGCACGCCCGGCGATGCCGCGCTGCGCGCGACCGGCACGCCCACCGAGTCCGACCGGATCGGCGAAGGCAACGCGTCGCTCACGCCCACCCGCGTCGACGCGGCGTGCGCCGCCGGCAGTGCGCTCTCCGCCATCACGACGTATGTCGGCCCGTGGCCGCTGTACATCGACTACACCACGATCAATGCCGTGCGCTTCGACTGCACGGCGCTGAACGCCGTGCTGGAGCCCGTCGTGCCGTGATCGCGACAGGCTAGGGCTGCGCGTCCCCGAGCCTCAGCTCCACGACTTCCCCGTATCGCCACCGCGCGACGACGGGAGCTCCGCCCACCGACCACTTCGAGATCGTCGCGCCGCTCGGCGGCGCTTTGATCACCACCGATCTTCCGAGCGCCTGGGACAAAATGCGCTCCGCAGGCCACTTCGATGAGCTGAATGCTCTACGGGCCAAGCGCGAGCCGATCGCGTACACGCCGCGACACGTCCCCGACTTGCTCATCGCCAGGAACACGGTCGCGCCATCGAGATAGAACATCGGAACGCCGAGCTCGTTGGTCTTGTTCGGCCCGAGTAGCTCGTTCGCCACCTCGAGACTCATCCCGAGCAGCGGCACCTTGGCGCGCTCGCCATCTACGAACGCGATCGCGGCCTGGGCGCGCGTCCGGACTTCCTTGTCGGTCTTGACGATCTTGAGCGTGCTCGTCGCGGATGCGTGGAGCTCCTGCGCTTGCTGGAGCCGAGGCAGGACGCGCTTCTCGGTCACTCGTCCGACGGAGATCGCGTCGAGGACCTTCGCCCGCACCGCGGAGACGCGCGCTTCTCGATCGGGAGTCGTCCGCGCGCCGTTCGCGGCCATCGACGCCACGAGTCGGCACGGATCGTTCAAGCAGGCAGCGTCACGGAGCTCGTGGGCGCGTGCTCTCTCTTCGGCGACCTCGACCGAGGTGTCACGCGGGAACCACTTGTCGATCGCGGCGAGCGCACCCGCGGAATCCTTCGCTTGCACGAGTTTGCCGATCTGGGACAACCGCTCGCGACGTGCCGACGCGGCGGCCCCTGCAGCAGCCGTCCCTCTTCGGGCCGCGACCGCGTCGAGCAGCGCGAGTCGAGCTTGGCCTTGCTCCGCCGCCGCTTCCGCGAGCATGACCTGATCCTCGAGCTCGAGAACGTCGCGTCGCCCCGACTCGGAGAACTCCTTGAGTCCTTCGAGAATCGTTCGTGCATGCGCCGCGTTGCCAGCTGCGAGTGCGCTGCGAACGTCGGCTTGGCTCGGTCGAGAAAAGAGGCCGATCGCGGCGATGCAACCAAGGCTCAAGGCGACGCCACTCAGTGCAAGCAGGGCTCGTGAGCGTTGGGAAAACCGAAGGCCACCCAGCCAGAGCCGCAGGATCGTGCCAGCCGCAGGGACCGCGCACGCGACCGCGCCGAGCGCGGTCCAGCGCGACCAGCTCTGCGCGCTCTCGAAGTAGCGCGACGAGCCGACGAGTTGCCAACGCAAGAGGACCGCGACGAGCGCGACCAGCGCGACCAGCGCCGGCCAGATCACCAGGCGTCGCTTGATCGGCCGAACGGCTCCCGGCGTCCGCTCACCCGCGAGCGTCGTCCCGGAGAGCGTGACCCTGCCGATCGCTCCACACATGGCATACACCACATCGCGACGCGTCACCGCGAGCCGCAGATACTGCGTCTCCTCGATGCGCTCCAATCGGCGGTCGAAGCCTGGCGGCGCCCTCGGTAGCTGGTGATGCTGCCGGCTCTCGCCGCTGCTCACCTCCTCATCGAGGATCTCGTATGCGGATAGCTCGCCGCGCTCCAGTCTCCGGTTCTCGCCAAGCGCGGGATGCAGGGCGGCCGCCTGACTGTCCGACGGCAGGAGCGCGACCTCCCAGTGCTCGCTCTCCCGAAGCGTCAGCCAGGTAGAGTAGTGCCCGCTGCCCAGGCAAGTCCGACACTGAAGTTCGCCGGTCTCGTTGCATGGCCAGCACGGTACTCGGCCAGTCTCCTTGCAGGCCCTGCAGTGATAGCCGGTTCCACGGCAGGTGGGGCACGTGCCCTCGCCATCCCCGCTGCACTCGTCACATGGCATCACGCCGGAGGCGTCGCAGTCCTCGCATGGGGCGACGTGCAGGCTGGCACTCTGGAGCGCCTCGTCGGTGAACGCGAAGGGGTCGACCGTGGACGCGTCCAACGGCGAGGTGGTGCCGCTTCGTTCAGAGGTCAACGCCGTCATCTCGACGAGATCTCGTCGGCGTACGCGTACTGCGCGCCGCTCGATCACCTCGTCTCGCCGCTCGATCCTGACGATCAGGTCCTCGGGATGGCGTGGCGCCGCGAACACCGTCCGGCTCCAGCGCCGGAACGCGCTGCGAACCTCCTCGTCGGTGAGGGCGCTCGTCCAGTCGGTCATCGTGCTACCAGGTGATCGTGATCGCGCCGGTCTGGCCTTCGCGAATCTTGACGCTCTCGGAGTACTGTCCGACGAAGCGGTTCTCGACCCGAATGACGTACCTACCCGGCTTCAGGACGAGTGTGCCGGTCGCGTCTCGCCCGATCGGTTTGTCGTCGAGGAAGATCTTCCCGCCGGGGAACGCGACGATGGAGACACGCGCAGGCTCCGGCGGCGTGTCGGTTCGCGTCGAACTGCTGTGGCCACCACGATATTCGCCGCGGCTCGCCTGGGCCGCTGCATCCGATGCGAGCAGGCCAGATCCGGCAGCCCCGCCCAACGCCGCGATGATCGCGGAGGTCAGAGGTAGTAAAGCCGTTCGCACCAAGAGCCATATTCACGCAGATGTCAGGCGCGACGCAACTGCTTCGCCGCGCAGCCCGACCGACTCGCGGAGGTCACTCTAGGGCTGCGCGTCCCCGATCCGCAGCTCCACGACTCGCCCGAGTCGCCAGCGCGCGACGACGGGAACTCCGCCTACCGACCACTTCGATATCGCCGCGCCGCTCGGTGGCGCCTTGAGCGTCGCCGGTCTTCCGAGCACCTGCGACAGGATGTGCTCCGCAGACCACGTCGATGACTGGAACGCTCTACCGGCAGACGGAGCGCCGACCACGTATACGCCGCGACACGTCCCCGAGCGGGTCATCGCGAGGAGGACGCTCGCGCCGTCGAGCTCGAACGTGGGGACGCCCCGCTCGTTCGTCGTACTCGGACCGAGCAACTCGTTCGCCACCACGAGGTCCTTCCCGAGCACGGGCACCTTGGCGCGCTCTTCCTCGACAAAGGCGATCGCTGCGCCGGCGCGCGTTCGAACGTCAGCATCACTCTTGACCACACCGAGCGTCTCCGTCGCGGCCGCGTGGAGCCGCCGCGCTTGCTGGAGCCGAGGCCCGACGTTTGTCTCGGTCACACGCTCGACGGAGATCGCGTCGAGGACCTTCGCTCGCATCGCGGCGACCTGCGCTTGTCGCTCTGGCGTGGTCCGCGCGCTGTTCGCCTCCATCGACGCCGCGAGGCGACACGGGTCGCCACCACACGCCGCGACGCGCAGCTCGTGAGCTCGTGCTCGTTCTTCGATGACCTCGACGGAGTTGTCTCGCGGGAACCACTCGTCGATCGCAGAGAGCGCACCCGCGGAGTCCTTGGCCTGCAAGAGGCGGTGGATCTGGGACAACCGCTCGCGTCGTGCGGCGGCTGCGGCCTCCGCCGCCGCGGAGCCTCCTCTGGCGGCGACCGCGTCCAGCAGCACCAGTCGAGCTCGCCCTTGCTCCTTCGCGGCCTCCGCGAGCATCACCTGATCCTCGAGCTCGAGCAAGCCGCGCCCACCTGGCTCGGAGAACTCCTTGAGTCCCTCGAGCACCTCTCGCGCTTGCACTGGGTTGCCAGTGGCGAGCGCGCTGCGGACGTCCGCCTGGTCCGGTCGAGCGAGGATGCCAACCGCCACGATGCCAGCAAGGCTCAGCCCGACCACGGCACTGGCCGCCACCGTAGCTCTCGGGAATCGGCGAAACCGAAGCCCGCTCTTCCACAGCCGCAGCATCGTACCTGCCGAGGGGATCGCGCAGGCGATCGCGACGAGCACGAGCCACGCTGACCAGCCCTGCGCTCCCTCGAAGTAGCGCGACGAGCCGACGAACTGCGAACGCAAGAGGACCGCGAGCGTCGCGACGAGCACCACCATCGCCGGCCAGACCAGCAATCGTCGCTTGATCGGGCGAACGGCCTCGGGCGTCCTGGCACCAACAAGCGTCGTCCCGGACAAGGTGACCGTGCCGGTCGTTCCACACATGGCATATGACACGTCACGGCGGGTGATCGCGAGTCGCAGATGCTGTGCCTCCTCGATGCGCTCCAATCGCTCGTTGATGGCCGCCCGCATCGCGCTCACCAGCGTGCGATGCGGGCCGCTCGAGGCAACCGGGTTGAGGGCGCCTCCGCCGGTCGTCTCGTCGACGACCGCGAACTCACCTAGCTCGCTGCGTTTCAGCGGCCGGTTCTCGCGAAGCACGCGATGCACGATCGCGATCGGACTGTTCGTCGGCAGCAACGTGACCGCCCAGTACCCGCTCTCCTCGAGCGTCAGCCAGGCAAGCTGGTGTCCGCTGCCCATGCAGGTCGAACATGCAAGGTGGCCCCGTCCACTACAAGGCCAGCACGGGACCCGCCCCGTCTTCTTGCAGACCTTGCAGTTGATGGGGCGCCCGGTCTTCTCGCTGCGGTCCTTACCGGTTCCACTGCAGTTGGGGCACCGGGCGGTGCACGTGCCCTTGCACCCATCACAAGCCTTGACGCCGGACGCCCTGCAGGTCTCGCAGGGTGCAACGTGCTGGCTCGTGATTCGGAGCGTCTCGTTGGTGAACGCGAAAGGATCGAGCTCGGATGGATCCAGCGGGGGCGTGGTGGCGCGCCGCTCCGCCGTTGGCGCTCTCTTCTCGATGACCTTGCGTTGGCGGACCCGCACTGCGAGCCGCTCGATGACCTCGTCTCGCGGTGCGATGTCGACGATCAGATCCGCGATGCGCCGCGGAGCCGCGAAGACGGTCCGCGACCAGCGCTGGAACGCACGGTGAACCTCCTCTTTGCTGACGGCGCTCGTCCTGTCGCTCATCGTGCTACCAGTTGATCTCGATCGCGCCGGTCTGGCCTTCGTCGATGTCGACGCTTTCGGAGTGATGTCCGAGGAAGCGGTTCTCGACCCGGATGACGTACGTCCCGGGCTTCAGGACGAGGGTGCCGGTGGCGTCTCTCCCGATCGGTTTGCCGTCGATGAGGATCTTCCCGCCGGGGAACGCGACAAAGGAGACACGCGCAGGCTTCGGCGGAAGAGGTGGCTTCTCGCGAACCACCGGCGGTGTGTACGTGGACGTCGAGCTGCCCCAACTGCCGCTGTAACTGCCGCGATATCCGCCGCCGCCCCGGCTCGAGTAGTGAGATCGATGGCTACTGTGAGAGCGGTGTGAACGGTGGCCCGCCAGCAGGATCGGTCCGTTCGCGCTCGCCTGCGCGATGAGGAGAGGCGGCGGCGAGTCTTCGTCGTCGCGACGTTTCACCTGGGCCGCCGCGTCCGATGCGAGCAATCCAGATCCGGCGGCCCCACCCAACGCCGCCATGATCGCAGAGCTCAGAGGTAGCAATGCCCGCCGCACCAAGAACCATATTCGCGCAGACCTCGGGCGTCATGCAACTACTTCGTCACTGCGGCGATGCCTCGGCTCCGCCGCAGGGAGGATGACGAGAAGAACCCGCCACACTCAGATCGAAGCGCGCAGGCATCGCACTCGCTCGCGTAGGTGTTCTTCCAGTCCGAGATCGAGGCCCGAGCGAACCGATGCAGCTCGGGATCGAGGACGCACAGCTGATGATTGTAGATCGAGACGGCGACCCCGGCCCGATCGAGGATCTCGACTGCCTCGCGAAGCTCCCCCTGGTAGTCCAGCGGATCGATCCAGAGAGCGTCGAGGTTCGACCGGGCGAAGCCCATCAGCTCCAAGCCCATGAGCGCGACGTGGTCGACGAACAGGAGGTTCCGGGCGACGAACCGCGCGAATCGCGACAGGCCGTCGTAGGTGTCTGCGTGAATGACGAACCTGAGCTCGACCCGGACACCGCACTGCTTGAGATTCAGGATTCCGCGAATCGTCTCGTCGAACGCACCACGCGCCTGCACGACATAGTCGTGGATCTCGGGCACGTCCGCGTACAACGGGATCCCGATCATCAGGTCCGGGTGGCCAACGCCTGCGAGCGAGCGCGCGAGCTGGGCGTTCTTGAAGCTTCGGCCGTTCGACAGCACGTGCAGGGCCGTCGTCGGGAGGTATCTCCGGCACTGCTGGATCAGCTCGACCAGGCGCTCTCCGAGCAGTCCTGGCTCGCCGCCAGTGAGCCCGAGCTCCGCCGTCTCTGGCGACACCAGCGGAATGGCATCCATCAGCTCGTCCACGATCCATCTATCGTCGTGCTCCTTGGGTGGTTGGGAGCACATGACGCAGTAGTTGTCGCATCGCTCTGTCACGAGGAAGGAGTTCGAAGGCGAGTTGCGCCGGTACAGTGCGTGGATCGATCGTCGGTGCGGCTCGATGCGGACCACATCGGCATGCGCGAGGTACGCGAACTCCTCCTCCAGGAGATAGACGTCGCGAGAGACCTCCGGTGGCGCCGGTGTGGACGAGGACTCACGGAGCAGGTAGGCGCGAAACCCCGGAGCACAGCCAGAGCGCTCCGTCGTCAGCAGGATCTCGTTGCTCCGGCGCTCGGGCGGCGGCAGCTCTGTCTGGGCCCAGATTCGGCCGATGAATGGCTCGCTCGAGGTGTCAGCGGTCACGGGACGCAGCCCACGGCCACCCAGCTTGATCAGCACCGACGGCCTCTCATAGCCACCTCATCAAGACGCGACGCGCCTCCGCGTCGTCCTCCAGTAGTCGAATCACGTGCCGCAGCACCGCCATCTGCTTCGAACAGAACGCGGAGAACGCCTTGTGTCCCACGACGTCCTTCTGCGTCGCAGCGTGGAACGTCGGATCCGCACCGCAGTAGGGCAGGAAGGCGCAGTCCGCGCACATCGGCGCGCTCTCCAGGAGCGAGTCTTCCAGGATGCCGAGCAGTTCGTCATTCGACATCACGGACTCGAACGTCGCGTCATCCAGGCTGCCCAGGCAGAATGACCTGTCGCCCATCTCGGCGAGCATTCGCCCCTCATCCGAGGCGTAGATCGAGCCATCGTAGTTGTAGACCATCGCTCCGATCGCGATCCCAGCCGGTGACTGCAGGTCGACATAGTTCGCGCCGCCCGGCAGGAACATCTTCTGCAACAGGATCGTCGTCAGTTCCTCCCGGATGACCACGCCGCGCAGGTTCAGCTCGATGATGTGTGCGAGCCCGCGCTTGTAGAAGTCGATCCAGTCACCGACATCGTAGCGCCGCACGAGGCTCGAGCGCACCGCGAACCCGTAGGGGCTGAGGCTCCGCAAGAAGATGGACGTGAACCCCTGTCGGACGTACTCGTCGACGATGTCGGTGACCCGCGGCAAGCTCGCCGGGGTCGTGGTCATCAGCGCCGAAACGAAGTCGGGACCAAGCGCCGCGCGGACGCGGGCGATCCCCGTGACCGCTGCATCATGGCTGTTGCCGCCACGCATCGGGCGATGGGCGTTGTGCAGATCCTCGGGCCCATCGAGCGACGTCGAGAAGTAGATCCGGTGCTCTTTGCAGAACGAGAGGATCTCCTCGGTCAGATGGGTGAGGTTCGAGGCGATCACGAACTGGAGATCCTTGCCATGCTCGCGCTCGTTGAGCGCTTCGGCACGCTCGACCACGTGACGGATCAGCGGGAAGTTGAGCAGCGATTCGCCGCCCTGGAACTCGATCTTGAGGGTCGGTGAGGGGCTGCGGAAGACCAGCCGTAGTGCCTTCTCGGCGTGCTCGACCGACATGTCGAACTGCGCCTTGTCTGCCGAGACCCGAGAGACCTGGCAGTAGTGGCAGCTGTGATCGCAGCGAAGCGTCACGACGAAGATGTGCAAGCCCGTCAGGTCCGCGACCTGGTTGGCGCGTGTTCGGTACTTCAGCGCGAGCAGGTCGAGCGCGACTCGGGATTCATCATCGAACAAGAAGTGCCGCGACTTCAGCTCTCGGTAGAGCTCGGCAGTCGTTGGGAGCTCGCGCCTTGCGAACGCGACGAGCTCGTCCTGCGTGACGACCAGGTGCTCGCCGACATCGTTCGAGATCACGTATCGGTCCTCGTCGAGACGCGTGAACCGGAACGGCAGCAGACGATAGTCCGGGAGTGGCGCGAACGCCGCCCGCTCGCGAAAGCCGGAGCGAAGTCCGGCGGTCATGGATCCCGCTTGATCAGGTCCGCCTTGGAGAAGGCGTGCGCGAGGATCAAGGTTCGAACCGCATTGGTCTCTTCGGCGATCTGTTCTCGCAGCTCGTAGTCGAGCAGCTCTTGGAAGAACGAGCGCGCGGCCTCGTGCGCGCTGGCCTCGCTGGTGCCCGGCTTGAACTTCAGCCGGATACCAAGGAGATAGTCGTCGGGCACTCCGATGAGTGCGGTGAATTGATGAGCGAGGCGATAGGCCGCCTTCTTCACCGCCGAGAGCCGATACACGCGCAGATCTAGACAGATGGAGATCTCTCCATCCAGGAACCGGAGCTCGGGCTCCATGGCTATCGTAGCGTCGCCCAAGGCACCCCTCGTCCGACGAATCTAGCACGACTGCTCGTGACGAAGATGGTGAGCCGTCAACGCAGGCGGCGCAGCAGGCTTCGCATGCGATCGACTTCGTGCGCTGGGGAATGCGGGCCGCCACCCGCGAGCGCATCGCGGTACCAGCCCGCGATCAAGCACAGCTCGTACACGTGGACGTGATCGGCCGAGATCTCGGCCGCGCCTTGTCCGGCGTAGCTCTCGAGCAAGCGTTCGAGCCCACCGGCGATCTGAAACGGCCGCCTCACGCCGCGCGTGACGATCGCGAGGTCATAGGCTGGGTCGCCGCGCATCGCGTACTCCCAATCGATGACCCAAGGCGGGCCGTCGCTCGAGAGCAAGATGTTCTGCCCGAGCAGGTCACCGTGCAGCAGCACGCTCGGCGCCTCGGGTGGCACATGCTCGATGGCCCATTGGTGTGCATCGCGCATCTCGGTCGGTGCGAGCCCGTCGAACACCGTGAGTGCTGCTCGAGCGTGCGCGGCGCGCGTCTCGGATCCTGGCAGTACCTCGGCGAGCTCTCGTCCGGGCACTGCATGGATCGCGGCGGCGACCTCGGCGATGACGTCCCACGGCTTCACCGCGCCTTGTCGTCCCGCGCGCAGCTCCAGCTCGATCCCCGCGGCGTACCGCCGAACCAGCGCAAGCCGCCCGCCGTCGGGCCATGTGCCGATCATCTCCGGGACGCGAAACGGAAATCGCCGCTCGCGCAGCTTCCCGATCAGTCTCCACTCGCGGCTCGTACGATCGTCGAGTGAGCGATCCGCGTCGCGACGCGGCAGCGCAACGACGTAGTGCTCGCGGCGGCCATCGACCAGCTCGACCTCCGCGGCGACGATGTCGCGGGAGAGTCCATGTCCGATCTTCTTGGCCCGCCCGACATCGCGGACTCGTCCCACCTCGCGCTCGATCAGATCCCGGAGGATCCACCTGGCGCGCGCGGCGTCGGTCTGGTCGATCTCGTCGGCGCGCGCGTTCGCGCGACCGGAGCGGTGTCTATGGGCTGCCACGTTCGGTGTGGTCCCGGAGTCGTCTCAACCAGGTGGCGCCTCGATCACTCCGAGCTCCTTCAGAAGCAGCTCGCATTCGCGTCGCCAAGCGGATTCATACCTGGAGCGCTCGTAGATGTTCATCGGGTACTGAACCCTCTCCTTGCTGAGCTGCTCGATTCGATGCCGAAGGCTGTCAGACGTCTCGGTCCAGCCCAGAAGAGCGTCGCACAGGTCCGCTTTGGCCGCGTACTCGTCGACCGAGCGCTGCGCTGCCAAGCTGCGTGGATCGTTCCTTGCGATTCTTCCGCGGTTCTCTCGCACGTAGCTTGCCGCGTTCGTAGCGCCCAGCTCGAACCGACGTGTCCACTGCTCGGCGTCCCATGTCATCGGTACCAGAGGATACTCAACAGCACAGTCCAGGGAATAGGCGAGACTTGTCTCCCAAGTGTGGCCAGCTGCCGCGAGGACTACCCTGCGGGACGCGCACTGCGCACTCACTCCTCGGGCGGCTCCGCGGGTTCGACGGTATCGTAGCGCAGGCCGCTCCAGCCCTCGCCGGTCCCGATACCGCGGCGGCGAGCGACCCAGACATGCGTCTTGCCATCGGTGCCGCGGCTTCGCCGTACGAGACGCGAAATACGGCGGCCTTCGCGTGGCAACTCCTCCTCTCGGATGCGATACGGCGCTCCAGCTGCAACTGCGAGCGGCGAGAGGATCTTCCCGAGCGGCTCCGGCAGCGCGGGTGCCGTGCCAGGTGGTCCTTCGGGAGAGAGCAGGGAAGCGCGTTCGAGCGCGATCTGCCCCGACGATAGCGGCGGGACCGCCACGGGCTGAAACGGGATCCAGTTTGCGGGAACATGTGTCTGGATCTGGTAGCGAAGTGCCGCGATCTCGGACGTTCTGCCTGAGGCGGGTGGATCGGCGGCGCCGGCACGCTCCTGGCCCGGCCATGGTCGACCGAGGTGACCCTCGGTGGCGTGCTCGACGGCCCACACCAGGTTCGCGGTCTCGTCGCGCAGGAACCGGACGTCCTCGAGTGCGGTCCCGTCCTGAGTCGATGCAGTCGCGCTCGCCGGGAGCAAGAAGAAATTGGCGAGCCCGGCTCCCTCCGCTGTCGAGAACATGGTCCAG
>JBQCJR010000658.1:0-4116 GCA_051952595.1 Kofleriaceae bacterium | reverse complement strand
GAGCGCGACCTCCGCGCCGGCATCCTGCACCGGCGGCGTGTCGATGTCGGCCACCGGCTCCGCGTCGGCGGGCGCGGCGAGCTCCGCGCTGTCGCTGCCCGCCGGGATCGCGCTGCCCGCGCCGCTGCCGATCTCGGATCGCGCGGAGCCCGCTGGCAGATCCGATCCCGCCGTCGCGCTGGCGTCTTTGCGATCCGCGCGGTTCTTCAGGTAGTACGCGCCGTACGCGCCGCCGCCGAGCACCAGGAGCAACAGCAGCGCGATCGCCTTGCCGCCGCCGCCGCGGCTCGGCGCCTGGATGTGCATCGACGACGCGACCGGCGCGCTGCCGCTGCCGATGTCGACCATCGTGGGTGCGATCGCGGCCGAGTCGAGCTTGCGCCCCCCGATCACCGGCTTGATCTCCGCGGTCGATCGCCCGCCGATGATCGCGTCGATCGCCTCGGCGAGCGCGATCGCCGACGGGTACCGATCGTCCGGCGACTTGGCCATCGCCTTCTCGACCACCTCCTGCAGCCCGCGCGGCAGCTCGACGTCCGTCCGGTCCGAGAGCCGGGGGATCGGCGCGGCGCGATGCATGCCGAGCAGCGCGAGCGTGTCCTCGGCCTGGAACGGCCGCTCGCCGGCGATCATCTCGAACAGCACGACGCCACACGCGTAGACGTCGGTGCGCGCGTCGATGATCCCACCGCCGATCGTCTGCTCGGGCGCCATGTAGTTCGGCGTGCCGACGACGACGTTGATCTGGGTCGCGTCGCGGCCGACCGCGCCGCGCAGCCGCGCGAGCCCGAAGTCGAGGATCCGCACGTGCTCGCCGGTCCCGATCTCCTCGCTGATCATCAGGTTCGCCGGCTTGACGTCGCGGTGGGTGATCCCCTGCGCGTGCGCGTGGGCGAGCCCGGCGGCGATCTGGCGAGCGAGCCCGAGCGCGCGCGCCGGCGCGATCGGACCGTCGTCGTCGAGCATCGTGCGCAGCGTGCGCCCGCCGACGTACTCCATCACCAGGTACGGCGAGCCGTTCCACACGCCGAAGTCGACGACCGAGACGCAGTTCGGATGAGCGAGCTTGCTCATCACCCGGGTCTCGCGTTCGAACCGGGCGAGGAACTCCGAGTCGTTCGCGAACGACGCGTGCAGGAACTTGATAGCGACCGTCTTGCCGACGGGGACGCGCTCTGCCTTGTAGACCGCGCCCATCGAGCCCGACGCCATCGGCGCCAGGACGGTGTAGCGCCCGTCGACGAGGCTACCGACTAGTTCGTCCGCCTCCATGGAGGAACGCCGAGACTATCACGCGACGCGCGCGCGATCGCGCGAGCTACTTGTAGGTGATCGCCCGCGCAGATCGGCTCAGTGCGTCCACTTCTCTTCGCGACGGTGCTCGCTGTCCTCGTACTCGTGCGCCATGACGAAGTGGTACGCGACCTCGCGCGCCTTCTCGCTCTCCACGATGCACTCGAACAGCCACTCGCCTTCGGTCTCGGCCGGCTCGACCTGCACGTAGGCGACCTCGGCGGGGAAGATCAGCAGCTCGGCGACCAGGTCCTTGGCGCGTGCGAGCTGGACGACCAGGGTGTGGGCGTCCTCGGTGATGAGGGTCCAGTGAAAGTCGTCGTGGTCGAGGAGGACGACCTCGGGCGTGCCCGCGCGCACGATGCAGTTCGCGTGACCGGCCAGCCAGGTCCAGAACTTGTCGAAGCTCAGGGTGGTGGCGACTGCTGCGAGGTTTCTCTTACCCGTCGAACCCATACCGGCCTGCTTATAGCCGCGGTCCGAGCGCCCGCCAACTGCGATCTCGCTAGAACCGCCCCCACGGCGGAGGCGCCTCCGCCCGAGGGTGTGGCGGCCGGCGAAGGTGCTCCGAGGATCCATGCGTGGGTGCTCATCGCGGCACGCCGCGCGGCAGCCCGGCGACATCGGTGCAGGCCGACAGCGCGGCGAACGCGAGCGAGATCAGATCCAGCGCGGCGCCATGGGCGGAGTCCGGGGCGGCGGTTGCCGAACGCGGCGATGCGGTCGTCGCGACCTCGACGGTGATCGTCGCCGGCAGCGCGCGCTTCGTGCCGCTCGACGGTGCGGTCGGCGACGATGGCGGCGCGGCGGGCGACGATGGCGGCGCGGCGGGCCGGCGGCGAGCAAGTCGCTCGCCCGACGCGAGCACGATCGCGATCACCGCCACCGCGACCGCCGCCGACAGGATGGCGACCCAACGCGCGGACGCGGTCGCCGCCGCTAGATCCGCGGACGCCGCGAGATCGTCCGCCTGCCGCTGCGCCGCCGGCGAGCTCTCGCCCGCGCCTTGCCCGAGCTTGCCACCGAGGTCGGACGCGCCGGCACGCCGGTCGGGGGCGAGATCGATGAAGACGTCCGGAAGCTCGGAGGTGGGATCCGACATCGCGTTGGAGATGACCACCGGTGCAAGAGCGCAGCCCGGCCCCACTGTCGCGCAATCCGACGGGTCGAGACCCGCCGTTCACGCCGGCCCTCGGTCGTGTGACTGCGCGCCACGGCGCCGATCTCCCACACGTCAGTGCGACGGGTCGAAGTAGATCCCGCGGATCCAGCGCGCGCAGCGGAACGCTGTCCGGCCGTGCAGCACGCGGTGGTCGTCGTAGAGCGGCACCGGTGCGGCGCTGCGGTCATCCTTCGATCCGCCGCAGGTCGGGCGCGATCCGGGCGCTCGCCCGACGGGGCTCCGCCGCGCCATCGATCCGCGCCCGAAGCATCAGGTGATAGAGGACCAGGGCCCCACCGACGACGCGATCCACCAGAGGAATCCACATGTCATCCGTTATAGCGGACGATCGTCCGATGTCAATGGGACGGATCGCCCCCACCCCGCCCCGAAACGACAAAGCGCCCGGCCGGTTCCCCGGTCGGGCGCGGTCGAATCACGAGCGCTGCGCGGTTACTCCACCGCGGACGCTGCCTCGGCCTCGACCGGCTCCTCGGCGCCTTCCATCAGGAAGCCATCCTCGTCCTCGGCGGAGACATCGACCGTGAGGCGCTTGTACGCCCCGAGGCCGGTGCCGGCCGGGATCAGGCGGCCCATGATGACGTTCTCCTTGAGGCCGCGGAGGTAGTCGACGCGTCCGTTGATCGACGCCTCGGTCAGCACCTTCGTGGTCTCCTGGAACGACGACGCCGAGATGAACGACTCGGTCGACAGCGACGCCTTGGTGATGCCGAGCAGCAGCGCATCGCCCTTGGCCGGCTGGCCTCCGGCGACGATCACCCGCTCGTTCTCCTCCTCGAAGATGTGCTTCTCGACGTGCTCGTCGACGAGGAAGTTGGTGTCGCCCGGGTCGGTCACCGACACGCGGCGCAGCATCTGGCGAACGATCACCTCGATGTGCTTGTCGTTGATGCGCACGCCCTGGAGCCGGTAGACCTCCTGGATCTCGTCGACCAGGTACTTCGCGAGCGCGCGCTCGCCGAGCACCTTCAGGATGTCGTGCGGGTTCGCCGGACCGTCCATCAGGGCCTCGCCCGCGCGGACGCGGTCGCCTTCACGCACCGAGAGGTGCTTGCCCTTCGGGATCAGGTACTCCGCCGGGTCGCCGACCTCGGGCACCACGAGCACCTTGCGCTTGCCCTTGGTGTCCTTGCCGAAGTGCACCGTGCCGTCGATCTCGCAGATGACCGCGTGATCCTTCGGCTTGCGCGCCTCGAACAACTCGGCCACGCGCGGCAGACCGCCGGTGATGTCCTTGGTCTTCGTGGTCTCGCGCGAGATCTTCGTGATGATGTCGCCGGCTTCGATGTAGTCGCCGTCGTTCACGTAGATGTTCGCGCCGACCGGCAGGAAGTACCGCGCCTCGGCGTCGCCGCCCGGCAGCTTGACGGTGTTGCCGTCCGCGTCCTTGAGCGTGATCCGAGGACGGCTGTCCGCGTCCTTCGACTCGATGATCGTCTTGCGCGACAGGCCGGTGACCTCGTCGAGCGAGTCCTGCATCGTGACGCCGTCGATGATGTCGCCGTACTTCACGTAGCCGGAGACCTCGGTGACGATCGGCATCGCGAACGGATCCCACTCGGCGAGCAGCTGGCCGCCCTTGACGCGGCTGCCGTCCTCGACCATGAGGCGGGCGCCGTACTGCAGGCCGTAGCGCTCGC
>JBQCJR010000657.1:0-5819 GCA_051952595.1 Kofleriaceae bacterium | reverse complement strand
CGGGTCTGGGTGCGGATGATCTCCATGTCCTCGAGACCGGTGCCGCTGTCCTCGGCGGTGATGTAGTGGCCGCGCAGATCCTCGATGAACTTGCCGAACGCGCGGAACAGCGCGACCCGGTCGAAGTGGTGGCGCGGCCGGATGATCACGCTCTTGCCGCCGCCGTGGGGCAGCCCGGCGAGCGCGGCCTTGTACGTCATGCCGCGGGCGAGCCGCAGCGCGTCGACGTACGCCGACTCGTCGTTGTCGTACTCGATGAACCGGCAGCCACCGAGCGCCGGCCCGAGCCGCGAGTCATGGATCGCCACGATCGCGCGCAGCTGGGTCGCCTTGTCGAGCTTGAAATGAACTTCGCCGAAGTCGTACTTCGAGAGCTTGCCGAAGATGTCCATCGACGATGGTAGTAGGCCGCCGCGCGCGCCGAGTCCACTCGGTGGGCATCCGTTCGCGGCGCGCGGGCCGTGCCACGCATGGTGGGCGCTACCGGACAGAACACATGTGGGTCCGGGGCGGCGGCACAGAGGACAGCGACGACGAGCGCTGACGCGGCGAGCTAGGACAGCAGTAGCTCGGCAGGCGGCTCGGGATCGCGCGGCTCGGTGCGATAGAACTCCGCCAGCACGCGGTACAGCGCGGGGTGCGCGGCGCGCAGCTCGCCGGGGCGCAGGAAGAACGTCTCGGTGGCGACCGCGAAGAACTCGGCCTCGTTGGTCGCGCCGTACGCATCGATCACCGTCGGCAGGCCGAGCGCGACCGACGCGCGCAGCTCGCCGTATGCCGCCGAGCACGCGGCCGCCCACGCCTCGCGCTCCGCCCGGGTGGCGAGCGGCGGGGTGCCATCGACCGCGCCGTTCGCCATGTCGAGCTTGTGCGCCAGCTCGTGGAGCACGACGTTGCCGTGCACCCACTCGCGGCCTCCGGCGAGCACCGAGTCCCACGCGAGCACCACCGGGCCGCGGTGGATCGCCTCGCCGAGGATCGCGTTGCCGTGATGGCTGATCGGCGCGCGCGGCTGCTCGAAGAAGCTCGGCATGCGCGGCGGATGCACCACGGTCGACGGGTAGACCAGGATCGACGAGACATCGTCGTAGAGCGACGGATCGCGCTCGAGCAACAACACACACGCCTGCGCCGCGATCGTGACCTTCATCTCCTCGGTCAGCTCGAGCCCGCCGCAGCCCTCCCAGTGCTTCTCCGCCACGAACACCTGGACCCGCTCGCGCAGGCGCGCGCGCGCGCCGCTGTCGAGGCGGCTCGCGAGCGCGACGTTGCGATCGATGTAGTCATCCCACGCAGCCGGGAACGGCTGGTCCAGGATCCGCTTGCGGCGGCGGCGCTCGAGCCACGCGAACATGCTCGGAAGCTAAGGCGCCCGCGACCCGCCGCGACTGGGCCGATCGGGTAGCTCGGAGCGCGGAGCTACGCCGGCCGCGCGAGATCGCACGACTCGAGCAGACACAGCATGCGGCCGACCCGCAGCCGGTCCGCGCGCTCGAGCTGCTGCTCGACGAGGTCGCCGACCGAGCGCCTGCCGTCGAGCAGCTCGCACAGCTCGACCAGGCCCTTGACCTCGAACCGCTCGGGACCGACCCGGCGGGTCCGCGAGGCGCGCAGCCGCAGGCTGCCGTGCCGGGCGATCCAGCTCTCGATGTGGTCGTCGGACAGCGACATCGCGCCGGCTCCGAGGATCTCGAACGCGTTGAAGTCGAGCGGGAACGCCTCGCGTGGGTTCTCGCGCCCGGCGTACCAGCCGAACGAGCCCTTGTTCCAGGTACAGACGTCGATGATCTTGGTGCGCACCTGGCGGGTCAGGTGGCGGAACACCTCGAGCGGCTTGAGCAGCCCGAGGCCGACCAGCGTGTCGCCGAGCTTGCCGCCGTAGTGCGGCATCATCGCGAGCGCCATCGCGAGCTCGCCGTCGCTGAGCACGCCCTTGGTCACCAGGTAGTTGCCGAACAGCTCGCTCGCCACGTTCGACGACACGTACTCCGGCTGGCCGTCGCGGACGTAGATCTCCTTCTTGATCCCGCCGACCGCGACGACGAGCAGGCCGGTCGCGCGCGCGGTCATCAGCCTGAACAGCACGCGCAGCGGCGACGTGAGGTTGAACTCGCCGGCGTCGTCGGGCGGCTCGTCGATGTCCGACAGCGCGGGCGGGGTCGGCGGACGCTTGCGCAGCGCCTCTTCTTCGGTCGGTGGGCGCATGCCGTCGCGGGAGCGCGGCGGCTCCGACAGGTCGTCGAACGCACGCATCGCCGAGTCCTCCAGCGGCGGCTCGGGCAGCGTGATCGCCTCGACCGCGGCGCTGATCGTGTCGGCGATCGGCAGCTCGACGACGCCGGGCTCGCGCGGCGGGAACCGCAGCGAGGGCGCGCTGCCGATCGGCGGGCGCGCGGGCGGCAGCGGCGGGATCGAGATCGCCATCGGGGTGGGCGCCGGCGGCTCGGACCCGATCGCCTTGCCGCGCGCCGTGCGCTCCTCGGTCGTGGCCATCGGGACCGCGCGGTCGAGCGGCCGCTGCGGCACCGTCTCGGCGCGGCTCGAAGGCGAGCCCTGCACCGACGCCGCCAGATCGCTCACCGAGACGGGACGAGGGCGGCGCTCCTCGGGCTGGACGCCCTCGTAGCTGACCGAGATCACCGGCATGCTGTCGCCGCCATCGACCACGATCACCGGCGCGGCGTCGTTCTCGCTCGGCGCGCGCCCGACCGCGAGGTCGTCCACCGCGGAGCCGAGCTGGCGGTGCCGGCGATCGACCACCGCGTCGCGCAGCTCGAGCACGACGTCGCCGACCTGCCTGCTGGTCACCCGGTGGCGGTGCTCGTATAGCCAGTTCGCGAGCGCGTCGCGAAACGCCGCCGCGTTCTGCCAGCGCTCGTCGGGCGACTTGCGCAGCGCGGTCCGCACGATCTGCGCGTGCTCGGGTTCGAGGTCCGCGCCGTATTTGTCGTGCCGGTGCAGTTTGGCGTCGCGCACCATCAGCAGCACGTCGAGCTCGTTCGCCGCGGCGAACAGCCGGCGGCCGGTCAGCAGCTCGGCGAGCACGACGCCGACCGAGAACAGGTCGCTGCGCGAGTCGAGGCTCTGCTCGATCACCTGCTCCGGCGACATGTAGCCGTACTTGCCCTTGAGCGTGCCGGACTTGCTCTTGTGTGCGCGATCCGGATCCACCGCGCGCGCGATCCCGAAATCGACCAGCTTGATGTCGCCGCGCACGCTCATCAGCACGTTCGACGGCGAGATGTCGCGGTGCACGATGCCGAGCGGCCAGCCGTCCTCGCCGGTGATGTTGTGGGCGTAGTCGAGCGCGTCGAGCACCTCGTGCGCGATCCAGGCCGCGAGCTGCGGATCGACCCGGCGGCGCTTGGCGGCGAACTCGCGGAGCAGCGCGAGCACGTCGATCCCGTCGACGTGCTCCATCGCGATGTACAGGGCGTCGCCGACCTTCCCGAGCTCGAAGGTCTGCGCGATCTTGGGGTGGACGAGCCGCGCGGTGAGCTTGGCCTCGTCGATGAACATCGCGTTGTAGGTCTCGTCCTCGATGAGGTGCGGAAGCAGGCGCTTGATCACCACCCGCTTCTGGAACCCGTGCTCGCCGGGAGCCGTGGCCACGAACAGCTCGGCCATGCCGCCGACGGCGAGCCGCTCGACCAGCGTGTAGCGGCCAAAGCCGATCGGGAAATCACCCACCGCGGGCCGCACTTTATCACAGCCAGCGACGTGCTCCCGGGGCAGCTCCGAGGTTGGCCTCACGTACGCCGCATCAACAGGTAGCCGGCGCGCTCGAGCGCGTGGGCCACTGCGCTATCCAGGCGATCGAAGTGCTGGAACGGCACCCCACGCTCGGTGGCCAGCGCGGCCGCACGCTCCCGTATCGTCCTACGGGCTGAACACAGCAGCACCTGGATCGCGCTGCCCTTCGCCCGATCGACGAACTCCCGATAGCCGGCCTCGAACGCGCGCTCGCCCGCCTCGACCAGCCCGGCGCAGTCGATCACCAGGCACGGCGCCCCGGTGCCCACCGCGAGCATCCAGCCGCGCGCCAGCAGGCCATCGATCGTCGACGAGCCGGGCGCGCCGACCAGCATCACCGCCGGGACCTTGGGCAGCAGCTCGACCACCGGTGTGCCGAGCTCGAGCTGCTCGGCGACCCGCTCGCGCAGCGACTGCACCCCCGAGGCGGCGAAGCTATCCAGCGCGATCGCGGTCAGCCACTCGAACAGCCGGGCGACCGCGCGGGCGTCTTCCTCGGTGGTCATGCCGGCGACGATGTCGCGCAACTCCAGCAGCAGTGCGGTGATGTCGAACCCGGTCGCACCCTCGCTCGCGAACTGGGCGCCGAGGAACGCGGACGCGCGCTCGAGCTCGCGGGTCGCGTCCGACCCCGGGCGCAGCTCCTCCACCCCACCACTCGCGGCGACCGAGAGCGTCTCCACCAGGTTGGCCACCTGTGCGGTGTGTGTCGCGGCCTTGGTCGCGCGACGGAATCGCAGCGGCGAGCGCTCGAACCGCCCGATCCAGCTCGCCAGGATCTCGCTCGAACGCTCGCGGATCACCGCTGCCAGCTGAGGCCTGTCCGTCACTGGGAGCCAGCGTAGCAAGCGGACTCGCGAGTCGCCATGATACGATGACCTCGACGTGAAGCTGCGATCCGCTGCATGTAGCGACGTGGGCCGGCGACGTCAGATCAACGAAGACGCGTTCTTCCGCGACGATGCGCACGGGTTCTACATCGTCGCGGACGGTGTGGGCGGCCACAACAAGGGCGAGATCGCGAGCCGCGAGGCGGTCGAGCAGCTGCGCATGTGGGTGATCGGCGCCGCGCGCGACCTGGATCGCCTGGTGGACCGCGTGGAGGCCGGCGACATCGAGTGCGTGTGGGAGATCCGCCGACTCCTCGAGAGTGGGGTCAAGAGCGCCTGCTACATGGTCTACGGCATGGCGGAGCTCGACCCCGAGAAGAAGGGCATGTCGACCACGCTGTCGGCGCTGCTCATCCGCGGCGACATGGCGTTCGCGGTCCACGTCGGTGATTCGCGGGTCTACCGGGTGCGCAAGGACAACTGCCTCCAGCTCACCGAGGACCACACGCTCATCAACTACAAGGTCAAGCACGGGATGATGACTCCCGCCGAGGCCGAGAAGGCCGCCGGCAAGAACGTGATCACCCGCGCGGTCGGCCACCGCGACTACGTCCAGGTCGACACCGTCGACATCGACGTCGCTCCCGGCGATCGGTTCCTGCTGTGCAGCGATGGCCTGCACGGCTACTTCGAGACCGATAAAGAAGTCGTCGAGCTGTGCGCGGATGGATCGCTCGAGGAGTGCGCCGAGGCGGCGGTCGAGCTGGCCAATCAACGCGGCGGCAAGGACAACATCACGGCCGTCGTGATCGAGGCGGCCGGCGGTTAGCGAGAAATAGTCTGGCGACCGCGATGGTTTGACCGGAAACTCTCGGGCTCCTTCCGGTGTCTACCGCTCGCTCATGAGCCGCTCTCGCCTCGTCCTCGCCGGCCTGGTCGTCGCTGCGCTCGCCGCGTGGTGGACCTGCGGGCGCGACGCCAGCGAGCCGGCGCCCCGCACCGCGCGATCGGCGAAGGCGCGCAAGATCGGCCCCGATTTCGCCGAGGCGCTCGCGAGCTCCCGGCTGCGCCGCTCCGCGATCCCGTGGACCGGGCCCGAGCACCTCGATGGCGCGGTGACGATCACCGGGCGCGTGGGGGGGAAAAGGGCGACAACACCCGGCACCAGGGGGGAAAGGGTGGTAAAAATAACCCCCCGCGAACCCAAAACGAAACACCTCTCCTACATCTCGTAAG
>JBQCJR010000656.1:0-4961 GCA_051952595.1 Kofleriaceae bacterium | reverse complement strand
GATCAACCAGCTCACCGATGCGGCGCTCAAGGCGACGACGGTGCGGCCCGGCATGCAGATCGTCGAGCGCGCCTACGGCATGCTCGAGTTTCACGATCGCGACAAGGGCCAGGTCGAAGCGGCGATCGACGCGATCGTCGGACAGATGGGCGTCAAGCGCGAGGATCGCATCAAGCCGAAGATCATCTCGTCGCAGATCATCACCGGCATCGACGGCCACCAGAGCCAGCTGATCAACCGCATGCGCCACGGCGACATGATCATGGCCGGCCAGACCCTCTACATCCTCGAGGTGTTCCCGGCCGCTTATGCCGCGCTCGCCGCCAACGAGGCCGAGAAGGCCGCCAACATCCACCTGATGGAAGTCGTCACCTTCGGCGCGTTCGGCCGCCTCTGGCTCGGCGGCACCGAAGCCGAGATCGCCGCCGCCGTCGCCGCCGCCGAAGGCGCCCTCAAGAACATCACCGGCCGCGAGCCCAAGCGCTGAGCCGCCATCATCCAATCGCGCGTCCGTAGCTCGGACCTCCCAATCCCGCGCGTCCGAAGATCGGACCTCCTAGGCGCCTCGCTCGCCCTTGGCGTCCGAAGATCGGACCTCATAGGTGAGTCGGCGTCCGAAGATCGGACCTCATAGGTGAGTTGGCGTCCGAAGATCGGACCTCATAGGTGGGAAGAGGGGCGCTGCTGAAGCACAAAACGCGCCGATCGGGCAGGGTCGCTCGAAGTCGTGCGCGCTAGAGTGAGCGCATGACAATGACGCTACCCACGGCGCTACGGGCGCCGTTCTCGGCCGGCGGCGCGAGTGCGATCGACGCGCAGCTCGCGAATCGCTTGCTGGCGATCGCGCTCGAAGCCGGTGGCGATTATGCGGACATCTACTTCGAGTTCCGCGTCTCGGCGGACTACGTCCTCGAAGAGGAGCAGATCCGCACGCTCGGCCGGGGAATCACCCTGGGGCTCGGCGTGCGAGTCACCAAGGGCGACGCGACGGGGTACGCGTACTGCGAAGATCTCGCGTGGGACAAGATGGCCCACGCCGCGCGCACGGCCGGCCAGATCGCCGCCGGCGGCGGACATGCTCCCGTCAACGTCGCCTCGCTCGCCGCGGTGCCGACGCCGAGCTTCTACGCCGTCCCGACGCCGTCGCTGGTCGTCCCGGCGAACGACAAGCTCGCGCTCCTGCGCGCCGCCGACCGCGCGGCCCGCGCGTTCGATCGCCGGATCGTCAAGGTCGAGGCGTCGTTCGCCGAGAGCATCAAGGAAGTCCTGCTGTTCACCTCCGATGGTCGGATGGCCTCCGACGTCCAGCCGCTCATGCGCTTCGGCGTCCGCGCGGTCGCCGAGGACGCCGGCAAGCGCCAGGCGGGCTCGGGCGGCGGCGGTGGTCGCTACGGCCTGGACTACTTCGCCGACGCCCAGCGCGACGCCGCGGCGCACGGTCGCGAGGCGGCGCGCGTCGCGATCGCGATGCTCGACGCACGCGACGCCCCCGCCGGCGAGATGCCCGTGGTGCTCGGGCCCGGCGACTCCGGAATCCTGCTCCACGAGGCGGTCGGCCACGGCCTCGAGGCCGACTTCAACCGCAAGGAGACCTCGAACTACTCCGGCCAGCTTGGCAAGCAGGTCGCGTCGCCGCTGTGCACCGTCGTCGACGACGGCACCATCGCGAACTCGCGCGGCGCGATCAACGTCGACGACGAAGGCTACGCCGGCCAGAACAACGTGCTGATCGAGAACGGCATCCTCGTCGGCTACATGCACGATCGGCTGAGCGCCAAGCACTTCGGCGTCCAGCCCTCCGGCAACGGCCGCCGCGAGTCGTTCCGCTCGATGCCGCTGCCGCGGATGACCAACACCTCGCTGCTCGGCGGCAAGGACAACCCCGAGGACATCATCAAGTCGGTCAAGCGCGGCATCTACGCCAAGCGGTTCTCGGGCGGCCAGGTCAACATCTCGAACGGCGACTTCGTGTTCTCGCTGTCGGAGAGCTACCTGATCGAGGACGGCAAGCTGACCGCGCCGCTCAAGGGCGTGAACCTGATCGGCAACGGCCCCGAGGTGCTCCGGCGCGTCGACATGCTCGGCACGGACTTCGAGCTGTCCGATGGGATCTGGACGTGCGGCAAGGATGGCCAGTCGGTGCCGGTCAACGTCGGCACCCCGACCGTACGCATCGCCTCGATCACCGTCGGCGGCACCCAGGCATGACCCCGCGGCCGCGCGCGGCGCTCCAGCGATCCACGCCAGCCCAAGCCCCATCCCCGAACGCGACACCCACCCCGGCGACGATGCCGGCAACCCCGCCGGCAGTTCCGGCAGATCCGACAGACGAAAGGCACGCAGGATGAGCGGAGCGCAGGTAACCGAGCAGACGATTCGCGAGCTGTGCGAGGTCGCGCAGCTGGCCGTCGAGCTCGCCAAGAAGGCCGGCGCCGACGACGCCGAGGTGCTGGTCCGCGATGGCAGCGAGCTGACCGCGAAGGTGCGGCTCGGCGAGCCGGAGCTGGTCCAGGAGGCGGGCAGCCGCGCGCTCGGTCTGCGCGTGCTGCGCGGTGGCAAGCGCGCGGTGACCTACACCAGCGATCTGCGGCGCGAGGCGCTCGAGGCGCTGTGCGCGGAGACCGTCACGCTCGCCGATCTCGCCGAGCCCGACGAGTACGCGCTGCCGCCGGATCCGTCGCTGCTCGCCAAGAGCGTGCCGGATCTCGATCTCTACGACCCCGCGGTCGCCGAGGTCAACGCCGCGTGGGCGCTGCGCCAGGCGATCGCCGGCGAGGCCGCCGCGCGCAAGGCGGACCCGCGGGTGTCCAACTCCGAGGGCGCGACCTGGTCCCGGGTGCTCGGCGCGACGGCGTTCGCGACCAGCGGCGGGTTCCTCGGCGGCTACCGCGGCAGCTACGCGTCGCTGGTGGTCGAGCCGTTGTGCGAGGACACCACGGATCCGGAGAACCCGAAGAAGCGCAACGGCTACTGGTGGACGGCGTCGCGGTTCCTCGCCGAGCTCGACGCCGCCGAGGCCGTGGGCATCGAGGCCGCGCGGCGCACCGCCGCAACGATCGGCTCGCGCAAGGTCGAGACCCAGGAGTGCCCGATCGTGTTCGACCCCGAGGTCGCGCGCTCGATCGTCGGGACGATCTTCTCGGTCGCGAACGGCTCCGCGTTCTGGCGCAAGTCGAGCTACCTGGTCGGCAAGGAGGGCGAGCTGATCGCCTCGCCGCTCGTCACGATCATCGACGACCCGCTGATCCCACGCGCCCCCGGCTCGCGCCCGTTCGATGGCGACGGCCTGCCGACCCGCCGCAACGGCGTGGTCGACAAGGGGGTGCTCGGTCCGGTGCTGTGCGACGTGTACAGCGCGCGCAAGCTCGGCCGACAGTCGACCGGCTCCGCGGGCCGCGGCATCGGCGGCAACCCGGGCCCGACCACCTCGAACCTGGTGATGCAGGCCGGCTCGCTGACCCGCGCGCAGCTGCTGCGCGACACCCCCCGTGGGTTGTACGTGACGAGCCTCATGGGCTTCGGCTTCAACCCGGTGACCGGCGACTTCTCGCGCGGCGCCAACGGCTTCTGGATCGAGAACGGCGAGCTGACGTTCCCCGTGAGCGAGGTCACGATCGCGGCGAACTTCGACGAGATCCTGAAGCGGATCGACGCCGTCGCCGACGATCTCCAGCTGCGTAGCTCGACCGCCGCGCCGACGTTCCGCGTGTCTCACATGACGCTCGCCGGCACGTCTCGTTGACGCGGTCTTTACGCCGGTGCGGCAATCGCACGGCGACCCCGACCTACATCCGCGAAACTGTTGGGTGGATGGAGGGTGTTTCGGTTGACTTGGGGTAGGCGCGATGAAACCCTTTTCACGTGCCAGCCGTCGCCACGGCAGGAGCGCCGACGCGCCTCGGTAAGTACGAGATCCTGACGCCACTGGCAGCGGGCGGGATGGCGCGCATCTACATCGCGCGCACGACCGGCATCGGGAGCTTCGAGCGGCACGTCGTGCTGAAGCTGATCATGCCCGAGCGGGCGAACGATCAGACCGCGGTTCAGATGTTCCTCGACGAGGCGCGCCTCGCCGCGTCGCTCAATCACCAGAACGTCGCTCAGGTGTTCGAGGTCGGCGAGGACGGCGGCACGCACTACCTCGCGATGGAGTACGTGCACGGCCAGGATCTGCGCGCGCTGCTCGCGAAGGCCGGCGGGCAGGGCACGCGCGTGCCGCTCGAGCTATCGCTCACGATCGTCGCCGGCGCCGCCGCCGGTCTCCATCACGCGCACGAGCGGCGCGGCCCCGACGGCGTGCCGCTCGGCATCGTGCACCGCGACGTGTCGCCGTCGAACCTCATGATCGGCTACGACGGCGCCGTGAAGCTGCTCGACTTCGGGATCGCGAAGGCCGCGATCCGATCGGTCGAGACCCAGTCCGGCATCATCAAGGGCAAGTTCGCGTACATGGCGCCCGAGCAGTGCCGTGGCCGCGACGTCGATCGCCGCAGCGACGTGTTCTCGCTCGGCATCATCCTCTACGAGATCACGACCCAGCACCGGTGCTTTCGCGCCGACAGCGACTTCGACACGATGCATCGGATCGTCACCGGCGACGTGGTGCGGCCGAGCCGACTGATCCAGGGCTACCCCGCCGCGCTCGAGGCCATCGTGATGAAGGCGCTCGCGGTCGATCCGAACCTGCGCTACCAGAGCGCCGGGCTGCTGCTCGAGGCGATCGAGAACTTCGCCGTGGCCTCGCGCATGTCGCTGTCGATGATGGCGCTCGGCCGCTTCATGCGCGAGATGTTCGGCGAGCAGCCCGAGCCGTGGCTGACCCACACCGGCCGCATCACCGCGCCCCCGCCGCCGCGCGAGAGCACCGTCTCGAGCACCAACGGCACAGGCAGCGGGCCCAGCTCCCTGGATCCCGGCGCCAGCATGGGCGCCGGGCACACGCTCCTCGATCTGCCGCCCGA
>JBQCJR010000655.1:0-2413 GCA_051952595.1 Kofleriaceae bacterium | reverse complement strand
GACATCGAGGAACCGCGGCGCGAGCTCGGCGTCGTGGGCCGCGGCGAGCGCGGCGCGCGCGGTGGCGACGAAGCGCGCGCCGCTGGTCGCCGAGACCGGGCCGTGGTGGACGTGTAGCCCGACGGGGCGATCGCCGGCGGCGCGCGCGAGCTCGCCGAGCAGCCGGCGGCGGCGGTCGCGTTCGACGTCGAGGCCGAACCGCGATCGGCGGTGACCGGTGCCGTCCTGCACCGCGCCGATCGCCGGATCGCGGCCGGTCAGCGAGGCCGAGAGCCGGATCGCGATCTCGGCGCGTGTCGGCGCGGCGAGGACCTGCGCTGTCGTCTCGCAGCCGACGAGCAAACGCTCGCACGGCGGAGCGTACGCGCCCGCACGCCCCGAGGGATCGACGATCGAGATCACGCGCGCCGCGGGCAGCTCGGCGAGCTCGCCGGAGGACGCCGCGTCGAACCCGTCGAGCAGGCGCGCCGCGATCGCGCGGACCTCGGGGTGCGGGAACGATTTCGCGGCGAATAGCGCAGTTGCACCAACAGCCCGCGACGCATCTGCGATCGCGCGTACGTTGGATTCGATGCGTGGGAGATCGAACACCAGGCTCGGTCGCTCGCAGCGGTCGAGCGCGCCGGCGATCACGCTCGAGAGATCGGTACGCATGCGTACAGCCTACTCGCACGTAGCGATTCGATCACATCGATTCAGGAGAATTCTTGTAGGCCTGTTCAATACGGTTGGAATCTCGATCTTCGACGGAGATCTGCTGTTTCGAGATCGTTAGTATCACTCGCGATGAAAGACCCACGCGCGTTTGCTCGCGCCGCGGTCGCGACGGGGACGATGGTCCTCTGGGTCGCGTGCGGCCAATCGATGAACAATCCCGGTGGCGGCGATGATGTGGGGGAGGGCCCCGACGGTGGCGGCGGTGGGAGTGGCGACGGGGACGGCGGCGGTGATGGAGGTGGTGACGGAGGCGGCGACCCGGCGCCGGCGTCTCGCTTCGAGGTGAAGCTGGTCGCGAACGGCGGCACCGGCTCGCAGCGCGTGAACTTCGCGATCCCGCTCGCGGCCGGCGCGCTCGACGACGCGGCGAAGGTGAAGATCGTCGCCGGTGGCAGCGAGCTGCCGGCCGGGCGGCGCGCGCTGGCCCTCTATCCGGACGGCAGCCCGCGCAGCGTGCAGATCCAGGTCGACGTCGACGTCGCGGCGACGCCGACGCTCGAGGTCCAGCTCGGCCAGCCGGGTACCGGCGAGCTGGCGCTGGTCGCGGTCGATGGCCTGCTCGTCGGCTCGGGCGGCGATCGCCAGCCGCGGGTGTGGGCGATCCTGCCGCCGGAGGTCTACGCGGCCAGCGGCCTCGTCGGCACGATCGTCCCGCAGACGATGATCGCCGGCAGCGCGGTCGACGCGTGGAGCCGGCTGTGCGACTACGACAAGTGGAACACCGATCGGTTCCTCGCGGCGGCGTCGAGCCGCGACGTGTGGCTCTACGATCGCGTGACGGCGATGTACCGCGGCCACGCGGTCACCGGCGGGCTGTCGCCGCTGCGCTCGGCGTACCGCGAGGCGGGGATCTACCGCGCCGGGATCACGGTCTCGAACGGCGTGGCGACCGGCATCGGCGTGCCGACCGCCTCGAGCGACCTCAAGTACCACTACAGCCAGGGCATGGCGATCCACTACCTGCTGACCGGCGACGATCGCTTCCGCGAGGCCGCCGAGGCGATCGCCGCGCGCATCCCCAGCATGTGGAACCCGGCCTACAACGGCCAGTTCTGGACCGAGCGCCACGCCGGGTTCGCGCTGCTCGCGTACGAGTGGGCCGCGCGGGTCAGCGACGATCGCGCCGCGAAGTTCGAGATGCTCGCCGACCAGGCGGTCGTCGCGTACCTCGCGACCCAGCGCGCCGGCAACTACGCGCCCGCCGAGGCGCACTGCTTCGCGCACTCCGCCTCGTCGCACGGCGAGGACTACGGGACCACCGGGTGCAGCCCGTGGATGAGCGCGATCCTCGCCGATGGCCTCGACGCGCACGCGGAGCGGGTGGGTGGCACGCGCGCGACCGAGGTCCGGACCTCGCGCGCCAGCCTCGCGCGCAGCATCGCCCGCGGCGGCCGCGACGGGCAGGGCCGGCCGTACTACTGGATGGGCGCCGGCAGCGCCGCCGACGTGATCGACGACTACGAGGAGCACTGGGGCGAGTCGGCCTACGTCGTCGCGCTCGGCTGGCGCGCGACCGGCGGCACCGACACGGAGCTGCGCACCGCGGCGGATCAGCTGATCGCCGGGCTGCGCCAGCGCGGCGAGGTCGGCCCGCTGCGCAGCATAAACAGGCATTGCCGGAGCTCGAACTCAACTACAGCACAACAGCGCGCCAATTAATAAAAAAAGATATCAAAATACAAATCATGGTTTTTGG
>JBQCJR010000654.1:0-8096 GCA_051952595.1 Kofleriaceae bacterium | reverse complement strand
AGGTGGCGCAGGTAGTGGTCGCAGCTGCCCTCGCCCTCTACGAGCCGGCGCTCGGCTTCGAACACGAGCTGCGGGGCTAACGTTCGCCCCTCGAGCTTGATCCGCCCGTCGAGCCGCAGGCCGCCATCGACGGCCTCCGCGCGGTCGACGGCGATCTTCGCGTGGTGCAGCATCCGGGCGGCGGCGGACTCGCGATCGTTCGCGAACCGCAGCTGCTCGACCGGCAGCGGCTGGCGGGTCAGCTCGCGCTTGCGATAGACGCCGCGCTCGAGGTCGTAGATCGCCCGGCCGGCCTGGACCCACCCGCCGAGCGCCGACGCGACGACCGGCGCGTCGAGGCCGGTGCGCTGGGCGAGCTCGGCCGGGGTCGCGAGCCAGCTCTTGCCCAGCTCGTCGAACACCCGCGCCTGGGTCACCGAGTCGACGTCCTCGCGCGCGGCCATCAGGTCGAAGTTGCCGGCGTCCGACCAGTTGTTGTGGGTCCACCCGGACAGCCCGAGGGTGAACGACAGCGCGCCGAGATCGACGACCCAGAACGTCGGCAGGCCGGTGCCGAGCAGGAACACGCGGACGCGGCGCGCGCGGGGCAGCAGGCGCTCGAGGATGAACAGCCGGCGGCGGCCCCACACCCGCACCTCGGAGGGGCCGGTCGTGCCGGGCCGCGACTCGACGTGCTTCGAGCGCGGGCATGCGATCCGCGTGCCCCACGGATCGACGACGATCGACACCGGCGCGCCGGGGTCGAGCTGGAACCGCAGCGATCGCGGCCCGAATAGCTCCTTGTTGCGCCGGAGCACGAGGCACAGGTTGTGGACGTCCATCGGGTGCAGATCGACGACGTCCGCCGGCAGGGTCGCGGCCGACGACACCTGGAGGAACCCGCGGACCCACGAGTCGGGCAGGTCGATCTTGACCTCGCGGTAGCGCTCCTCCATCGACGTCGCGACGTCGAACCCGCCGGGATCGACCTCGAGCGTGGTGGTCTTGTAGCTGCGGATCTTCTGGAACTCGCCGTACAGCTTCTCGGAGTAGTCGATGTTCGTGGTGCCACACGCGCGATCGCCGAGCTGGTCGAACACCTCGTACGACGCGGCGAGCCGGCCGTAGCTCGATTCGTCGCGCGAGAAGCACTCGAAGAACACCTGGTCGGGATGGACCGTGATGACCGGATCGAGCTTGAACCACAGCTCGCGATCGCGCTGGTACAGGTAGTCGAAGTAGCGCTGGCGCGCGTTGTAGAAGCCGCGGCGGCGCGCCGACGATCGCGCCTCGAGCTCGGACAGCTCGCGCTGGAGCGCGGTGATCTCCTGGGTCATCCGCTGCTCGTCGGCGGTGATCTTCGCGAGGTCGAAGTAGCTCTGCTGGGCGCGCCACGCGAGGTAGGCGCTGCGATCCTTGGGCACGAACCGCAGGTCGCTGGTCACCACGTCGTGCAGCGCGCTGATCGCCTCGCGGAACTCGAGCTGGCGCGCGAGCTGGCCGCGGAAGTACGTGGGCGGCCGCAGCGCGTCGGGGACGAACGACATCGCGGTGGCGGCGTCGCCCTGGTGGACGCCGGAGCTGCCGGCGTAGCGGTGCTCGAACTGCATCAGCCGTCTCCTCGGAGGCGAGCCGCCGAGGGCGGCGTGGCGATCTCGATCGGCAGCGGGACCTCGGGGAACGCGGCGCGGACCTCGACCATCGTGGCGATCAGCGGGTGCTTCTGCTCGATCGCCACGGTGGCCGATTGGCGATCGAGGATCGGCGCGAGCAGCTCGGCGGCCTCGCGCGACCGCGCGGCCTCGCGCGCGATCAGCTGGATCACGCGCTGCTTGGCGACCCGGCCGCGGTTGACCTGCGACAGGATCGTGACCAGGTACGGCGCGAGCGCGCGCAGCCGCTCGAGATCGCCGGCGACGTGGTGCTCGAGCAGCCCGGACACCAGGAGCTGCAGGTTGGTCGACGGGTGCTCGGCGAGCCGGACCAGGTAGCGGCCGGCGTCGGCGGTCTGGAACCGCTCGTGGAGCAGCGCCTTGCCGAGCTGCTGGACCTCGGGGCGGATGCTGTCGCAGATCGCGATGATCGCGTCGGCCGTGAGGTGCTCGGCGAGCTGGTCGCGGATCAGCGCGCTGGCGAACGCGCGGGTGTCCTCCCACGGCGAGTCGATCAGCCGCGACACGGCGACGGGGGCGATCCGGTAGCGCGCGACCGACCGCTCGGCGAGCGACCACGCGCCGCGCCGGATCGCGAGGACCTCGTGGCTGGCGAGCCGCGCGAGATCGTCGAGGCCGAGCTGATCGGGATCGAGCTGGAGCAGCAGCAGCCCGCCGGCCTCGCGGGCGTGCGGCGACAGCGCGCCGATCAGCCGGAGGATCGCGGCGGAGGGCAGCGCGGGCAGCGCCGCGGCGAGCTCGTCGCGCAGCAGCGACACCACGTGCGCCGGGGCGCCGTCGGGCTGTGGCCGGAGCAATCCGTCGAGCAACCGGCCGGCGAGCGTGCGCGCGATCTCGGGGTAGCGCCGCGCCAGCTCGCCGAGCAGGCCGCGGGTGGCCTCGCGCAGCTCGCGGTTGGCCGAGGTCGCGAACAGCTCGAGCGCGTCGAGGTCGTCCTTGGCGATCTCGACCGGCGTGGTCGCGAGCAGCCGGCCGCCGAGCGTGCGCACGGTCGGATGCGGCGAGGCGAGCAGCAGATCGATCAGGTCGCCGGGCAGCCGGTCGCGCTGGAGGTGGCGCAGCGCCAGCTCGCCGGCCAGCTCGCCGAGCGCCGCGAGCGGATGGCGGGCGAGGTCGCGCAGCACCTCGGCGGCGAGCGTGCGGAGCGGCGCCTCGAGCACCTGGAGCAGCGCGGCGGTGCTGCCGGCGGCGCGCGCGGCGGCGCCCTCGGCGGCCGGATCGAGGCCGAGCAGCACGGCGATCGAGCGCGCGGCGGCGCTGCGGGCGATCGCGTCGGGCAGGGCGCGGCCGCGCAGCAGCGACAGCCCGCTCTCGCGCACCGCGGCGGTTCGCCCGGTGAGCAACAGGGCGATCACCTCGGGATCCGCGGCGGCGCTCTCGGGGTGGCGGGCGATCCACGCGAGGACCCACGCGTGGGCCTCGACGAGCTCGCTGGCCAGCGCGCCGCGCGCGAGCGGCACCGACATCGCGCGGCGCTCGGCGGCGCGGAACGCGAACCGCTGCGCGACCGGGTGGCCACCGGCGAGCACCTCGGCGACCTGCTCGTCGGGCACCGCGTCGACGAACGCGCGGTGATCGACGAGCGCGCGGGTCGCGAGCTCGAGCACCGGGGCGGCGCGGCCGGCGACCAGCAGGTGCCACAGCGCCTCGGGCGCGGCGTCCCACCGCTCGGGGAACCGCTCCTCGCGCACGTCGGGCACCCGACCACCGGGGGCGTGACCGGTCTTGCATCGCCAGGTCGCGTGGTCGTGGTGGGCGCGCTCGTAGCGCGGGCTGCGGCCGTACACCACGTCGTTGAGCGCGTGGTAGCGCGCGAACCGGTCGTACGAGCCGCTGCTCGTGACGAGCTCCGGTTGCGCGTCGTCCTCCGAGTACGACAGCAGCAGCGCGCTGGCGAGCCGCACGTAGTCGGGAGAGCCGGCGCGGCCGAGCCGCCGCAGCACCCGGGCGACCCGGCGGCGGAAGTAGCGCACCGTGAGCGGGCCGAACGGGCGCTCGCCGGTGTGGGCGTCGATCCGCCGCGCGCACAGCGCGTACAGCTCGCCATCGCGGAGCAGCTCGGCGAACCGGAACAGCGTGCGGACCACCGCGGCCTCGGGGTTGGATAGCCGCGCGATCCGCGCGAGCGCGAAGATCACCGGGCGCGCGATCGGGTCGCCGAGCAGCAGCAGCGCGACCGCGGCGGCCTGGGCCCGAACGGGGTCGCTCGCGAGCAGCTCCTCGGCGGCGCGGGCGAGCGCGCCGGGATCGCGCCGGTCGAGCGCGGCGGCGAGCGGCGGGGCGAGCAGCGGCCGCGCGAGCTCGCGGCCACGCGCCGGATCGATCCGGGCGATCGCGAGCCGGGCGACATCGCGCACGTGGCGGGGCCGCTTCGCATCGTCGGCGATCCCGGCGAGCGTGCGCAGCGACGCCGAGCTGCCGCAGCGGACCAGCGCGCCGATCACGGTGTACTGCCACGCCGGCGCGGCGACCCCGCGCGGCGCGACGTCGATCAGCTCGAGCAGCGCGGGCTCGGCGGCGCGGAGATCGCGATCCGCGACCCGCCACACCACGGGGCCGAGCGGGCCGTCGCCGCGGTGGCCGCGGCGCAGCTGCGCGATCAGGGCGTCGTCGTCGGCAGCGTCGTCTGCGCCCGTGCCCGCGTGGGGGCTCCCCTCCGGCGACGGAGGAGCAGATCCCGGCGCGCCGATCGCGCGATATCCCCCGGCGAGCTTCTCTGCCAGCAATTTGTCGTAGATCGCCCGCGCCTTGGCGAGCGGCACCGGCGTGGCCGTCTTGGTCCCATCGGTGAGCGCGCTGCCGCGCCGGCCGAACCGGAAGTTCACGACGTGCTGGCCCGGGACGACCTCGACGAGATCGATCTCGTAGACCTTGTCGGACGAGCCTTCACGAAACGCGAGCCGCGCCTGATCGATCACCCGCACGAGGCCACACTACAACGCGGCTGGCTGCATCGGGGTGTGATACGCCATGCGAGCCGACCATGAAGCGCGTCCTCACCGGCATCAAGCCCACCGGCATCCCCCACATCGGTAACTACCTCGGCGCGATCAAGCCCGCGCTCGAGCTCGCCGCGCGCCCCGAGGTCGAGGGCCTGTTCTTCATCGCGGACGCCCACGCGTTGAACACGATCCACGACGGCGAGGAGCTCGCGCGGTTGACCCGCGAGGTCGCCGCGACCTGGCTCGCGTTCGGGCTCGATCCCGAGCGCGTCCTGTTCTATCGCCAGTCGGCGATCCCGGAGATCTTCGAGCTGTTCTGGATGCTGTCGCCGTTCACGTCGAAGGGCTGGATGAACCGCGCCCACGCCTACAAGGCGAAGGTCGCCGATGCCGAGCGGCAGGGCGAGGCGGATGTCGACGCGCAGGTCGACATGGGGCTCTACAACTATCCGGTGTTGATGTCGGCCGACATCGTGCTGTTCGACACCGATGTCGTCCCGGTCGGCAAGGACCAGGTCCAGCACATCGAGATCGCGCGCGACATCGCGCAGCGGGTCAACCACACGTATCGCCGCGAGCTGCTCAAGCTGCCGGTGCCGCAGGTCGGCGAGAACACCGCGATCGTGCCCGGCCTCGACGGCCGCAAGATGAGCAAGAGCTACGACAACACGATCCCGCTGTTCCTGCCGCCCAAGCAGCTGCGCAAGCTGGTCAACCAGATCGTGACGGACTCGACGCCTCCCGAGGCGCCGAAGGATCCGGAGACCTCGAGCATCTTCCAGATCTACCGCCTGCTCGCGACCCCGGAGCAGACCGCCGCGCTGCGCGATCGCTACGGGCGCGGGATCGGGTGGGGCGAGGCCAAGGGCCAGCTGGCCGAGGTGCTCGAGCAGCTGCTCGCGGGGCCACGCGCGAAGTACGAGGCGCTGATGGCGAACCCGTCGCAGATCGACGAGGCGCTCGCGCATGGCGCCGAGCGCGCGCGGGAGCTCGCGCGGCCGGTGATCGAGCGGGTGCGCCGCGCGATCGGCTTCACGCGCTGAGTGCGGCGAGGAACGGCAGCACCGCCTCGGCCACGCGCGCGCAGCCGCCCGCGGTGTGGGTCACCGCGTGCGAGGTCTCGAGCTGGATGCCGGCGTAGCGCGCGCCGGCGTGCTCGCGGCGCAGCGACTGCAGATCGCCGCGCCCACGCCGCTGTACGGCTGGTTGGCGCGCACGTCGAGCCCGGCGGCGCGCAGCTGGAACAGCAGGCGCTCGGCGACCTCGGCCTCGAACGCGTGCGCCGGATCGTAGAGCACCCCGACCTCGAACGTGCGGTGCGCTGGATCGAGCGCGGGATCGAAGGTGTGCGACGAGAAGTGCAGCACGCCGCCGCGATCGTGGAGCCGCGCGGCGACGTCGCGGCGGACCGCGTTCCAGTACGGCGCGTGGAACAGCTCGAGCCGCGCCGCGCGATCGGCCGCGGACAGCGCCGCGTTCCCCGGCACCGGCGCGCCGTAGCTGATCGCCGGCACGACATCGGGGTGATCCGGGTTGCGGTTGAGATCGACGAACATCCGCGAGAACAGCCCGGTGTGCACGGGCAGGCCAAGCGCCTCGCCGAGCGGCGCGATGATCTCGTACGCGCCGTGGTCCCAGCTGGCCTGCGATTGCAGGACGTCGAGCGGGACGCCGAGATCGACACCGGGCGGCAGCGTCCAGGACGCGTGCTCGCAGGACAGGACCAGACCGAGACCGGGCAAGCGGGCGAGAGCATAGCCCGGAACGGCCCGGGGGCCACACGCGCGCTACCGGGCGATCTCGCCGAGGAAGGCCAGCACGCGGTTCCAGGCGTCGCCCGCCTTGGCCTCGTCGTAGATCGGGTTCGACGGGTTCGCGAACGCGTGGTCGGCGTCGTAGCGCAGGATCTCGGCGCGCACCCCGGCGGTCCGGAGCGAGGCCTCGAACTTGTCGACCTCCTCGTTCGGGATCCCCTTGTCGCGGGTGCCGAACACGCCGAGCACCCGCGCCTTGATCGCGGCGAGCTTGGCGGCCTCGGTCTCGAGCTGTCCGTAGTAGATGATCGCGCCGTCGAGCGACGGCTGGGCGAGCGCGGTCTGCAGCGACCAGCCACCGCCGAAGCACCAGCCGATCACCGCGCGCCGGGTCGCCCGGATCCGCGGATCGCTGGCCGCGAACGCGAACGCGCGATCGATCGTCCGGGCCGCGGTCGCCTCGTCGACCGCCTTCAGCGCGGCGAGCGCGGCGTCGCGATCGGTCGCCACCACGCCGCCGTACAGATCGACCGCGATCGCGGCCCAGCCGGCGCTCGCCAGGCGATCCGCCCAGTGCTCGATGTTGGCGTTGAGCCCCCACCACTCGTGGATCACGACGATCACCGGGAACGGGCCCTCACCGGCGGGCATCGAGAGGTACGCGCGGGTGCCGTCGAGGTCGATCGCCGTGCCGCGGCGCTGTGCGGGCCCGGCGGTGGGCAAGGCGTGCAGCGCCTTGAACTCGGCCTCGGACAGCGGGCCCATCGAGGCCGGCTTCGACTGCGAGGACGCCGGGGTCGAAGGGGCGGGCGCGCTCGAGGAGCACGCGACGGCGAGGCACGCGAGGAAGGGCAGGGCGGTTCGCATGCCGCGGTTATCGCACGGCGATCGCGCGCGGGACGATCGCGGCGGAGATCAGCGCGGCGACCACCACCACCCCACCGTGGACTACACCGACGTGGGGACCATCGGCGATCCGGCAGTGGAGATGGAGGACCAGCCCGCCGAGGCTGCCGCCGCCCGCGCCGAGCGCCGCGGCGATCCAGCGCGAGCCGACCGGCAGGGCGCGGCGCAACCACAGGGCGCCGAGCGCGACCGGCACCAGCGCAGCCCCGAGGCCGATCTCGAGGCAGCCGTGGCCGTGGCCCAGCGCGGCCCAGCCGTGGTGGCCGCTCGACGGACCCGCGGGATGGATCGCGCGCCCGAGCGCGACGAAGCCGATCGACGCGGCGACCGCGGCGATCGCAGCGAGTGGCCCGCGCGGCACGACCGCGCCGCGGCGCGGGACCAGCGCGAGGTAGGACGGCGCGACGAAGCCGAGCAGCCACGCCGCGGCGACCCCGGCGATCCACGCGCGCGGCAGCTCGCCGAGATCGGGGCGCAGCGCGAGCGCGGCGACCAGCCCCGAGGCGTAGATCAGCGAGACCGCGACGAGGATCGCGAGCTGGCGCACCGGGCGGCGCGGCGCGACCGGGCCGAGCCGGGCGAGCTCGGCCTCGAGCTCGGCGGACAGCGGGGGCGGGCCGGGCGGCGACATCGCGGCGATCTCGGCGACGAGCGGGTCGCCGGCGAGCGGGTCGCGCGGGTCGACCGCGAGCGGGTCGCGGCGGTCGGCGCCGACGTTCGACTCGCCGTGGCCGGCGCGCTCGCTCGCGGGTACGACGGGCGCCCCGCCGGGCCGAACCCGGCGGCACATCGCGCCCCACCCGCGCGCGCGGCGCCGGGCGCGGCTGCCGGGGCGTCCGGCC
>JBQCJR010000653.1:0-2476 GCA_051952595.1 Kofleriaceae bacterium | reverse complement strand
GGGTCGTGGGTGCCACTCGTGGAGCAGATCGCGAAGCTGCCCGCGCTGGAGCAGCAGTATTTCCAGGCCGAGCGAGCCCGGCTGGGAGACAAGTACGATGCGTCGAAGGAGCAGCCGACGTTCGAACATGAACGAACAAGCGACGACGCGATCACTCGCCGCGCAAAGGCGGGAGACGCGGTGGACATCGCGCTAGAAGCCTTCCGGCAGGTGAAGACACTGCAGCAGCTCGCACTCCAGTCCGCCCCCGAGGATGCCGCGGCGTTTCGCCGCGCCGCGGAGTACGTCGCCGAAGAAGCCGCAACCACCACTCTGAGTTCGACCCCCGAGACGCCGTTCGACGGTGCGTATGCGATCCGAGACGCGCTCGTCAAGACGACCTTCGGAGGAGGCGGCAGACCAGGCGAATCGCCTCGAGTGACCGAGCAGCGAGCGTTCGACGACCTCCTCGCGGAGGCGGTGCTCCAGCACGCCCGCGAGGGCATCTCCTACAGCGAGCAATCGACCGGCCTCAACAAGCTGGCCGGCTCGTTGCACCCCGACCGCCTCGAAGCATCGATCCAGCGGCTCGTCGCCGAGGGGCGGATTCCTCCAGGGGCGATCGATATCCGGATGCTGGGCATGTTGAAGACGGCAAACTACGGCGGCCCCGATCCGGCGCTGCGCCTTCTCGGGCCAACGGGCCGCAAGCAGTCCTCGAGCGACGACCACGCCCGCGAGCGCGATCGACTGCTCGAGCAGACGCTCCATCCCGGGGCCATTGGAGGAGATATCGGAGGCCCGGAGCACCATGCGTTCAACGCCGAAGGCGTGCTCCGCGTCAAGGACGACTACCGCGCGATGCTGGCGCAGGCCATCGCCACAGGCACTCCGCGAGTCCTGCGCCCGCACGTCGGCGAGGGTGCGGTCGACACCCACGAGGGCAAGCCATTCCACGCGGACAAAGATCGCCACGTCATCGGAGGCGAGCTCTCGCACTATTTCCGGGCTCGGGCGAACCTCGAAACGATGCTGCGGGCGATGCGCGAGCTCCAGGCCGAGGGCACCTATGATCCGACCATGGTGTTCGTCCGGTTCGGTCACGCAACCCATGCCACACCGATTCAGGTGCAAGATATGGCGAAGCTCGGCATCGTCGCGGAGGTCAACCTCGGCTCGAATGTCGCCACCGGTTCGCTCAGCCAGACCGTGGGGGTTCATGGGCCGCGCGGCACGACCGAGCAATACGACGATCACTCCCTGCCGAGCCTCGTGTTCTACGGCACCTCGACCGTGCTGAGCACCGACGGACAGGCCGTCATGAGAACGTCACTGCGCGCCGAGTACCAGCGCGCCCATCGGATCCTCGAGGAGGTGCTCGCGGGTGACCGCCCGATCCGTGTCGGGGTGGCAGAAGCAACGATCGATGGCAAGGTGCGTGGCATCGAGGTCCCAGGGCGCCCGGAGCTACGCGAGCTGCGCGTCGGCGATCTCACGCGAGACGAGCGAGCGCGCTTCGAGCACGGCTACGAGAAGCTGTATGCCGATGCCGCGAGCTACTACCTGCGTCGGCCCCAACCGGGGAAGACGGGCGCGCACCATGCTCGCATCGCCATCGATTGTGGACTCGTCTCGAAGCTCGGCACGGCGAGCTTCGAGGGGGCCGGCCACGAGGTGGAAGCGGCTCTGCACGCGTATCGCGCTGCCGGCTACCATGTGGCCTCGCATGCCGACGACCGACAGGGTGCGGTGATTCGCTCCTCGGATGGCCTGTTCACGACCACGCTATGGCAGCAGAGCACACCATGAACGTCCACCTTGGACTTGCACGGGACACGCTCGAAGTCGACTTCTGGTACGAGCTGCGCGGTTGCCCGTACTGCGGCGAACGAGACATCGGAACGCCGTCCTATCGATCGTACATCCTCAAGACCGATGGCGGCACAGTGCCGGCCGGCCACTACCACGTGACCTGCCCGCGCTGCGGGCAGTCACACAGGATCGGGTTCCACAAGACGCCGGAGTTCGACTCCACCCGGTTCCAGCCCGGCCACATCGGCGGTCCCGACCCGTCCCAGATCATCAGCCCCCACGAGTTCGCAATCGAGCTAGCTCGCTGCTCGCGGGACCTGCGCGCCGACCTCGCATCGATGAGCAACAACGAGCTCCGTCCGCATCGCGCCATTCGTTACAGAGGAGCGCTCTGCGCGATCGAGCTCCTCAAGTTCCTGCCACCGAGCGCCGCCGAGATACCCGAGGACGCGCTTCGTACCGACGATGCGCGTGCCTACCGCACCGCCCATCGCGAGCAGTTCACCCGCGCGCACCTCGAGGAGCGGCTCGCCTTCTTCACGCGCATGGATGACGAGCTACGAGCCGAGGACGAGCGCCGCGTCGCCGCCGCGCCACCTGCCCCACCACGCCCGCCGGTGCTCCCGCCGTTCTCCCCCGCCTCGCTGAAGTTCCACGAGCAGTGGCTCCGCGATGGCGAGGCGAG
>JBQCJR010000652.1:0-11885 GCA_051952595.1 Kofleriaceae bacterium | reverse complement strand
GAGGTGGTCGGTGGTCGTCATCGGATCTCCTCGAGCAGGTGGTCGATCGTCGAGAACGCGAGGTCGCGTGGCCGCAGCGGCGGCTGGTAGAACGCCCGGTGCGAGGCCGTGAGCTTGACGGTGTGGCCGCGGTCGCGCAGGTGTTCGGCGATGACGCGGCTGCGCATCGCATGGCCGAGGCCTTCACCGGTGACGCCATAGAGGATCTTCACGTCGCCTCCCGTGCTCGGGGTTACGTGGTCTGGTCGAGGTAGCGCTCGAGGGCGGCGATCACCATCTGCCGCTTCGTGGTCTCGCGCCGCCCGGCCTCGGTATCGAGCCGCCTGTAGAGCGCGGTCGGTAGCTGGATGTGCAGACCGACCACGTCGTCGTCGCGGACGAACACGCCCTCTCCGGACTCGAGCTTGGTGACGAGCTTCCAGCCCTTGTCGCGCTGGCGGGCGATCTCGTGCCGCGACTCGTACTCCGCGAGCGCCTCGAGCTCGGTGCGGGTCGGGCCGGTCGCACCGGCGAGCTTCTTCGCGAGGCGGCGGGAGTAGAGACGCTTGATCCGGCTCTGGCGTGACATCGTGTGCTCTGTTCTTTGTACAATGTACAAAACACAGAACACAGTCAAGCGGCAACCGCCGGCAGTGGTGGGCCGCCTACGCCGGCGTCCGTTCGTCGCGCCACAGCGCGGCGCAGCCGAGCAGGCCCGCGATGTTCGGCGTGATCGACACGTTCGGCGGCAGGTCGATGCGCACGTGCTTGGCGTTGCCGCCGCCGAGGTAGAGCTTGCGCGGGTTCCAGATCGGCAGGATCTGCTCGACCACCTCGCCCACGCGCTTGTTCCACTTCTTCTTGCCGATCCTCTTCATCGCCTTGGCGCCGACGTACTGCTCGTACGTCTTGCCGTTGCCGAAGGGGTGGTGCCCGAGCTCGAGGTTCGGCACGTAGCGGCCCTCGAAGTACAGCGCCGAGCCTACCCCCGTGCCGAGCGTGAGCACCATCTCGAGGCCCTTGCCCTCGATCACGCCATAGCCCTGCACCCCGGCGTCGTTGAGCACGCGCACGGGCCGGCGCAGCGCGTCCGCGAGCGCCTTGCCGAGCGCGAAGTCGATCCAGTCCTCGTGCAGGTTCTTCGCGGTCTTGGTGACGCCCTCGATGACGACGCCCGGAAATCCGACGCTGACGCGATCGAAGTCGCCGAGCGGCTCGATCAGCGACCACATCGCGGTCATCACTGCTTTCGGGGTCGCCGGGCGTGGCGTCGCGACGCGCACTCGATCCGTGAGCGCGCCACCCTCGGGGTCGAGCACGAGCGCCTTGATGCCGGTGCCCCCGATATCGATGGCGAGCGTTCGCATCCTGGTCGGCATGGCTACGGCGACGGCTTCGCGAGCCGTGCGGCCTTGGACGCCAGGTGAGCCACGAGCCGGTTCCACGACTCGATCGACGATTTCGTGGCGTCCTCCTGGAGCTGGGTGGCGAGGGCATAGAGGTCGATGCCGGCCGCGGTGAACGCGGCCAGGGTCTGTTCGCACGTGCCGCCGTCTGCGGGGAGGAGCGACGAGATCTCGCCCCGGCTGGCGATCGCCTTCAGCGTGCGCTCGGGCATCGCGAGGACCGTGAACTGCGCGGTGAGCCGCTGGAGGTTCGACACGTCGGCCGCGAGCGGGTCGTGGGCGCCGCTGCTGGCCCAGAGCAGGCGCTGAGGCCGCGCGCCCGCGTTGTAGATGCGCTGCCAGCGCGGAGAGTGCAGGAGCTGGCGATACGCCTTGTACGTGCGCTGCGCCATCGCGATGCCGAGCTGCCCCCGGAGCGCGTCGGGCACCTGGCCTTCGATCGCGAGGTCCCAGCGCCCGACGCGCATCGCGGCCACCGAAGGCACCTCCGGCTTGAGCCCGGCCTCGATGCGGCGCTCGATGCCGCGCAGGAACGCCTCGGCGGCGGCGAGGTAGTGCTCGCGGGAGAACAGCCACGAGACATAGACCGGGATGCCGGCGAAGATCGTCTCCTCGATCGCGGCGAGGCCCTCGAGGGTGCCGGGGATCTCGATCATCAGGTTCGCTCGACCCGCGCGCTCGAACAGCGCCGCGGCCACCGCGATCGTCGCGGCGGCGTCGTGCGCCAGCAGCGGCGGCACCTCGAGGGAGACCCAGCCATCCACGCCATCGGTGAGCTCGTGGACGGGGCGCAACAGGTCGGCCGCTCGCGCGAGGTCCTCGATCGCGAGCTCGTAGAGGATCTCTTCGGTCGATGTCTCGCGGCGCGCGAGCGCGGCGATCGCCGCGTCGTACGCGGGACCTTTCGTGAGGGCCTGCTCGAAGCTGGCCGGATTCGACGTGGCCCCGGTGACCGAGAGCTCGTGGATCGCGCGCTCGAGCGCGCCGGTCCGGACCAGGTCGCGGGTGAGGCCGTCGAGCCAGAGACTCTGTCCGAGGCGGTGGAGCCACGCGGTGGGCCGCACCGCGGGACCCACGGCGGGTTCGGCTCGTGGGAGGATCACCTTCTCGACCGCGTTCGCGAACCCCTCGTCGGCGTGTGACGTGGTGACGAACGTCGCCTCGTGCTTGACCTCGTCGGCCGCGTTGCCCATCGCGATGCTGACGCCGCTGCGCCGGAACATCGGGACGTCATTGGCCTGGTCTCCGATCGCGGCGATCCGCTCGAGTGGGATCTTCAGGTAGCGCGACAGGCGCTCGATCACGACGCCCTTGTTCGCGGTGGGGTGGGTCACGTCGAGGGAGAACGCCTGCGTGCGCGCGGCGGAGACCTGCGTCCCGAAGGTCTGGCGGACCGCCGCCTCGCACGCGGCGACCCGCGCCGGGTCATCACCGACGCCGACGATCTTCACGATGCCCGCCAGCATCTCTTCGAAGGTCTCCACCACGATCGGCGGCTGCTGGATGTTGTCGGTCTCGCGGCTCACCCGCGGATCGCTCGCCGAGCGCACGCACCAGTCGCTGGTGCGAAACAGCCACACGTCGAGGCCGTACGACTGGATCAGATCGATCAGCGGGGCCAGCAGGTAGTCGGGCAGGAGGCGCTCGTCGAGGACCGACAGATCGGGCAGCAGGATCACGGCGCCGTTGAACGCGGCCATGGGCATCTCGAGGCCGAGCGGCTCGACCAGCGCGCGCATGCCGAACGGAGGGCGACCGCTCGTGATCGTGAACACGATGCCGCGTTCGCGCAGCTGGTCGACCGCGCGAAGGGCGCGCTCGGTCAGCACCTTGTCCTCGGTAATGATCGTTCCGTCCACGTCGGTCAGCACCGCGGAGATCGGCGCGTGGGGCTGCAGGTGTCCGATGTCCATCTCGATCCTCCTGTGGGCTGCAAGCCGCGCACCGGAACGGCCTCCGCCGCTCGGGCGTGCGCGCGCGCTCCACGAAGAGCTCCTGTGGCGCGACCTGTCATCGTGACAGCCGCGCCGCCGCTCCGATGTCGAGCACGTCCACGGCTGCGGCATCCGCGGATCTCGGCGCGCGTCGTGCGGCCGTGCAAGGGACCGCCTCGCTCCGGTTCGGTCGAAAGCGCTCTGACTCCGGAGCCCTCGTAGATCGAGGCATATCGGTTGCAGCCTCGCGGTCTGGCGCACCCATGCCGAAATCTCGCGTTCCGCAGAGGCTCCACTGCGCCGGCTACATCGCCGGCGTGGTGCCGCTGCTCTGCGTGGTGCTCGGGATCGCGTGCACCGTGGGGCCCGACTACCAGCGGCCGAAGGTCCCCCTGAATCCGCAGTGGAGCGAGCGTCGCGACCCGCGGCTCGAGACCGCCTCGGCCATCGACCTCGCGTGGTGGAGGTCGTTCGAGGACGCGACGCTCGACCGGCTGATCGAGATCGCGTATCAGCAGAACCTGCCGCTGCAGATCGCCGGGCTGAGGATCCTCGAGGCCCGCGCCCAGCTCGGCGTGGCGATCGGGCAGCAGTATCCGCAGAACGTCGGCCCGATCGCTCGCGGCTCGGCGGTGGGGCTCAGCAAGCACGCCGCCAACAGCGCCATTCTCGACCGCCACTACGGCGACTACCAGATCGGCTTCGACGCCGTCTGGGAGCTCGACTTCTGGGGCAAGTTCCGGCGAGGCGTGCGCGCCGCGAGCGCGAGCTATCTCGCGACCGTGGCCGACTACGACAACGCGCTGGTCTTGCTCAGCGCGGAGGTCGCGCGGAGCTACGTCCTGATCCGCACCTTCGAGGTGCTGATCGAGCTGGCTCGCCAGAACGCCGCGGTCCAGGAAGAAGGTCTACAGATCGCCCAGTCGCGGTTTCGCAACGGCGCGACCTCGGAGCTGGATGTCGCGCAGGCGACCAACCTGCTGGAGTCCACGCGCTCGTCCATCCCCGAGCTGCAGCTCCGGCTGCAGCAGGCGCACAACACGCTCAGCACGCTGCTCGGGCGCCCGACCGGGTACGTCCGGTCGCTGCTGGCCGCGTCTCCGAAGATCCCGATCCCGCCCGCGCGCGTGGCGGTCAGCGTGCCGGCCGAGATGCTCCGGCGGCGGCCCGATATTCGCGGCGCGGAGCTGCGTGCGATCGCGCAGTGCGATCGCATCGGCATCGCCAAGGCCGAGCTGTATCCGCGGTTCGTGCTGTTCGGGATGATCGGAACGCAGACCAGCACCGGCGGCGGCCTGCTCTCGGATCGCTCGTCCCTGCGCAACCTGTTTGGTCCCGGTAGCCTCGTCTACAACGCCGGCGGGAGCGTGTTCTGGCCGATCCTCAACTACCCGCGGCTCGTGAACAACATGCGCGTCGAGGACGCGCGGTTCCAGCAGTCGCTGATCGCGTACGTGAACACGGTGCTCGCGGCCGCGCAGGAGGTGGAGGACGGGATGGTCGGTTTCCTCCGAGAGCAGGACGCGGCTGGCTTCGCCGAGAACGCGGTCGCGGCCGCCGAGCTGTCGGTGCGCCTGGCGCTCGTGCAGTACCGCGAGGGTGCCGTGGATTACCAGCGCGTCATCGATACCCAGCGAGCCCTGCTGGACTCGCAGAACCGACTGGCCGACATCCGCTCGTCGGCGGCGACCAACTTGATCGCCTTGTACAAGGCCCTGGGAGGGGGCTGGGAGCTGCGCCGCGGCGCGCCCGTCGTCCCGGAGGGGATTCGGCGCGAGATGCAGCGGCGGACCAACTGGGGCTCGTACTTCTCGCAGCCGCACGGGTCGAAGAAAGACAGCGGAACCCCATACCCCGCCAGGTAGGCCACGATGTCCAAGCTCCGCGCCACGTTCTCCAAGCTGCTTTCGAAGAAGTACCGGAAGTGGACCCTCGCGGGGCTCGCCGTGCTCGTCGCGCTGTTCTTCGGCCTTCGATACTGGAGAGCCAAGCGAAGCGAGCTGCCCGAGGGCATCGCGTCGGGCAACGGCCGGATCGAGAGCAAGGAGATCGACGTCTCGTCCAAGCTGCCGCTGAAGGTGAGGGAGGTGTTCGTCGCCGAGGGCGACCTCGTCGAGCCGGGTCAGGTGCTGGTGCAGATGGACACCATCACGCTGATGGCGGAGCTCGCGAAGGCCAACGAGAGCGTCGCCGCCGCGGAGCAGCAGCTGGCCGTCGCGAAGGCCTCGATCGCGCGCCGGAAGAGCGAGATCGAGCTCGCCACGATCGAGGAGGAGCGCTCGCGCAGGCTCGTGGCCGAGAACGCGGGCTCGCAGCGCGAGCACGACGTCCGCGTGATGAACCTGAAGACGGCCAGGGCCGGCTACGCGGAGGACGTGGCGAAGCTGCAGGTGGCCGAGCAACAGGTCAAGGTCGGCGAAGCCGGCGTGGCCACGATCCAGAGCCGCATCGATGACGCGACGCTCACGTCCCCCGTGCTCGGGCGAGTGCTCTATCGCCTCGCCGAGCCCGGCGAGGTGCTGAGCCCCGGCGGCAAGGCGATCACGCTGGTGAACCTGGAGGACATCTACATGGAGATCTTCCTCCCTTCCAGGCAGGCCGCGGCCGTGAAGATCGGCGCCGACGCGCGGTTCACCGTGGACTACGAGCCGGATCGCGTCGCGCCCGGGTACGTGAGCTTCGTGTCCCCCGAGGCGCAGTTCACCCCGAAGGAAGTCGAGACGCGGAGCGAGCGCGAGAAGCTGATGTTCCGCGTCAAGATCCAGGTGCCTCGGGAGCTGCTGACCCACTACATCCGGCGGATCAAGACCGGTGTGCGTGGCGTTGGCTACGTGAAGATCAGCGAGTCCGCGGTGTGGCCCGACCGGCTGCAGAAGAACCTGGTGACGCCCGAGCAAGGCGAAGGCACGCCGGTCCCGCCACCTGCCGTGTCGAGCAGTCCGTCTCGCGCGCCGAGACCGGAGTAGGAGAGGGGGCGTGGGAGCGGCACCACACACTCCGGGAGACCACGGCGCGGTCGCGTCGATCGAGAACGTCACCCACCGCTACGGCCGCGTCGTCGCGCTCGACCACCTCTCGCTCGAGATCCCGAGCGGCCTCATGGTCGGCATCATCGGCCCCGACGGCGTGGGCAAGTCCACGTTGCTCGGGCTGATCGCGGGGTCCAAGCGGCTGCAAGAGGGCAAGGTGATCGCCCTGAACGGCGACATGGCGTCGGCCCGACATCGCCGCGAGGCCTGCCCCCGGATCGCGTACATGCCGCAGGGGCTGGGCAAGAACCTCTATCTCGAGCTCAGCGTGCACGACAACGTCGACTTCATGGCGCAGCTGTTCGGGCTCTCCGAGTCCGAGCGCCGCGTGCGGATCGCGGAGCTGCTCGACGCCACCGGGCTCGGGCCGTTCCGGGACCGCCCCGCCGGCAAGCTCTCGGGCGGCATGAAGCAGAAGGTCGGGCTGTGTGGTGCGCTGGTCCACGATCCGGACCTGCTCATCCTCGACGAGCCGACCACCGGCGTCGATCCGCTGTCGCGGCGCCAGTTCTGGACGCTGATCGACCAGATCCGCGCGGATCGCCCCGCGATGAGCGTCGTGATCTCGACCGCGTACATGGACGAGGCGCAGCAGTGGGACTGGATCGTGGGGATGGACGCCGGGCGCGTGCTGGCGACCGGGACCCCCGCGGAGCTGATGCAGCGGACCGGCACCCGAGATCTCGAGCAGTGCTTCATCGCGCTGCTGCCCGAGGAGAAGCGGCGCGGCCACATCGAGCTCGTGATCCCGCCGCGGCCGGAGGGCGCGCGAGACATCGTGATCGAGGCCATGGGGCTGACCTGCCGGTTCGGCAGCTTCACCGCCGTCGATCACGTGACGCTCTCGATCGAGCGCGGGGAGATCTTCGGCTTCCTCGGCTCGAACGGCTGCGGCAAGTCCACGACGATGAAGATGCTGACGGGCCTCTTGCCGCCCACCGAGGGGACCGCGACCCTGTTCGGCTGCTCGGTGGAGGCCGGCAGCATGGAGGTCCGGAACGACCTCGGCTACATGACCCAGGCGTTCTCGCTGTACGAGGAGCTGACCGTCCGCCAGAACCTGGTGCTCGACGCGCGCCTCTACCACCTGCCGCCCGACATGGCGGCGAAGCGCATCGAGCTGCTGGTCGAGCGCTTCGGGCTGGCGGCGCACCTCGATGCCCTGGCCGGCGATCTGCCGATGGGGCTCCGCCAGCGGCTCTCGCTCGCGGTCGCCGTCCTGCACGAGCCGAAGCTGCTGATCCTGGACGAGCCGACCTCCGGCGTCGATCCGGTCGCGCGCGACAGCTTCTGGGAGCTGCTCGCCGATCTGTCGCGCAAGGAGGGCGTGACGATCTTCGTGACCACGCACTTCATGAACGAGGGGATGCGCTGCGATCGGATCTCGCTCATGCACGCCGGCAAGGTGCTGGCCTGTGACGCGCCTCGGAAGCTGATCGAGGAGCGCGGCGCGGCGAGCCTGGACGACGCGTTCATCGGCTACATGGAGGACGCCATCGCGGAGACCGCGCCGAAGGGCGGAGCCGCGAGCGGCGCGCCTGCACCGGCGGCGCCCTCGGAGGAGGCCAGGCCGGAGCGGGCGTCTCGGCTGCCGCTGCGGCTGCGCCGGCTGCTCGCCTACTCGCGCAACGAGACGATCCAGATCCGCCGCGATCCGGTGCGGCTCGCGTTCGCGTTCGTCGGCTCGGCGCTGTTGATGCTCGTGTTCGGCTTCGGGATCACGACCGACGTCGAGCACATTCGCTACGCCACGTTCGATCGCGACCAGACCCCGGAGAGCCGCACCTACCTCGAGCAGTTCAAGGGGGCCCGCGACTACTTCAGCGCGACGCCGCCGGTGTACTCCGACGACGTGGGCCTCGAGCGGCTCCAGTCGGACGACATCTCGCTGATCGTCGAGATCCCGCCGAGCTTCGGCAGGGACGAGCGCAGGGGCGCGGGGCCCGAGGTCCTGGCGCAGGTCGACGGCGCGATGCCGTATCGCGCCGAGACCATCGCGCAGTACGTGCGGGGCGTTCACAACACCTGGTTGCAGGACCCCGGCGCCGGCCCCGCGGCGGAGCCCAAGGAGCTCACCGCCTCGATCCAGGAGCGGTACATGTACAACCCCACGTTCGAGAGCATCTACTCGATCGTGCCGAGTGTCCCCGCGCTCCTCCTGATCCTGATCCCCGCGATCCTCATGACCGTGAGCATCGTGCGGGAGAAGGAGCTGGGCTCGATCATCAACTTCTACGTGACGCCGACGAGGCGGCTCGAGTACCTGCTCGGCAAGCAGCTGCCGTACGTCGTGGTCGGCATGATCAATTTCTTCATCCTCGTCGGGATCGCGCGGATCGTGTTCGGCGTCTCGATCAAGGGGAGCTTCCTGGTCCTGACGCTGTGCACGCTGCTCTACGTGATCGTGACGACGGGCGTGGGCATGGTGACCTCCACGTTCACCAAGACGCAGGTCGCCGCGGTGTTCATCACGGCGATCCTCACGATCCAGCCGACGATCCAGTTCGCGGGCCTCCTGCAGCCGGTCTCGACGCTCGAGGGCAGCGCTCGGTTCATCGGGTCGATCTGGCCGACCTCGTACTACATGCACTCGAGCGTCGGCGCGTACACCAAGGGGCTCCAGCCCCATCTGATGGCGCACGACCTCCTGGTCCTGGCGTGCACCATCCCGATCCTGCTGGCGATCAGCACGCTCGGGCTGAGAAAGCAGGACAAGTAGCGTGCGGTCTCTCGAGAACATCCTGTGGCTGGGGCTCAAGGAGCTGCGGAGCCTGTTGAGCGACGCGGTGCTGGTCGTGTTCGTGATCTACGCGTTCACGTGGACCGTGTACTCGCAGGCCACCGGGACCTCGAACGAGGTCCACAACGCGTCGATCGCGTTCGCCGACGAGGATCGCTCGACCTTGTCGAAGGAGCTGTTCAACGCGTTCTTCCCGCCGCGCTTCCAGCGGCCCGTGCAGATCGAGACCAGCGAGGTCGAGGACGCCATGGACCGCGGGCGGTTCATGTTCGTGGTCACGATCCCTCCCGCGTTCGAGGAGCACCTGCGCGACGGGCGGCGCCCGGACCTCCAGGTGAGCATCGACGCGACCGCGATGCAGCAGGCCGGGATCGGGTCCGGCTACATCAAGAACATCATCAACCAGCGGATCGCGGCGTTCCTCCAGCGCACCGATCCGAAGGTGCGCGAGCCGGTGAACCTGATCGTGCGCAAGCTGTTCAATCCCAACGGCGTGTCCGCGTGGTTCACGAGCATCGTGGCCATCATCAATCAGCTGACGCTGCTGACGATCGTGCTGACCGGCGCGGCGGTGATCCGGGAGCGCGAGCACGGGACGCTCGAGCACCTGCTGGTGATGCCGCTGACCGCGTTCGAGATCGCGATGGCCAAGGTGTGGGCCAACGGGCTGGTGATCCTGATCGCGACGGGGATGTCGCTGTTCCTCATCGTGCGGACGGTGCTGGAGGTGCCGTTCGCCGGCTCGCTCGCGCTGTGGTTCGGCGGCGTCACGCTCTACCTGTTCTTCGCGACCGCGCTCGGGATGTTCCTCGGCACGATCTCGCGATCGATGGCGCAGTTCGCGCTGCTGATCGTCCTGGTCGTCGTGGTGCTGCAGCTGCTGTCCGGCGGATCGACCCCGGTCGAGAGCCAGCCGAGCTGGCTGCAGTCCCTCACGTACTTCTTGCCGACCCGCCAGTTCGTGAGCTTCTCCCAGGTGATCATCTATCGCGGGGGTGGCTTCGGGGCCGTGTGGCGGCAGTTCGCGGTGGTGACCGCGGTCGGGCTCGCGTTCTTCGTGTACAGCGTCTCGCTGTTCCGGAAGTCGATCGCGACGACGAAGTAGGTCACGCGCGCGGCGTGAGCTCGGTGCCCGCCAGCACGCTCGCCGAGTGGACCAGCGCGAGGTGCGAGAACGCCTGCGGGAAGTTGCCGATCAGCCGTCCGGATCGGGGATCGAACTCCTCGGAGAGCAGCCCGAGGTCGTTGCGCAGCGCGAGCAGGCGCCCGAACAGCTCCTCGGCCTCGCGGCGGCGGCCCGAGTACGCGTACGCATCGACCAGCCAGAAGCTGCACGCGAGGAACGCGCCCTCCGAGCCCGGGAGCCCGTCCTGCGTCTGCTCGGGCTGATAGCGGAGGACGAAGCCGTCGTCGAGCAGCTTGTCCTCGATCGCGCGGATCGTCCCCTGCACCCGCGGATCGTCGATCGGCAAGAAGCCGAGCGCCGGCATCAGGAGCACGCTCGCATCGAGCGCGTGGCTGTTGTAGGCCTGCACGAACGCGTTCTGTTGCGCATCGAACCCGCGCTCCACCACGTCGTCGTGGATGCGCTCGCGCAGCGCCTGATAGCGAGGCAGCAACGCGTGCAGGTCCGCGTCGTGCGGGAAGAAGTGCTCCACGAGGCGGATGAATCGATCGACGGCCACCCACGCCATCACCTTCGAGTGCACGAAGTGCCTCCGGCCGCCGCGGACCTCCCAGATGCCGTCGTCGGGGCGCTGCCACGCCGACGCGACGAACTCCATGAGCCGGGTCGCCGGGCCGATCGCCGATCGCTCTTCGGGCAGGCCGAGGTGGCGCGCCTCGTAGAGCGCCTGCAGGACCTCGCCGTAGACGTCGAGCTGGAACTGCTCGCTCGCCGCGTTGCCGATGCGCACCGGGCTCGACTCCTCGTAGCCCGGCAGCCACCGCGCCTCGAACTCGGTGAGCCGGCGCTCGCCGTCGATGCCGTACATGATCTGCAGCTGATCCGGCGCACCCGCCACCGCGTTGAGCAGCCAGGTCCGCCACGCCTTCGCCTCGTCGACGTAGCCGCCGACCATGAGCCCGTCGAGGGTCAGCGTCGCGTCGCGCAGCCAGCAGAACCGATAGTCCCAGTTGCGCACGCCGCCCAGCTCCTCGGGCAGCGCCGCCGTCGGGGCCGCGACGATGCCGCCGCTCGGCTCGTAGATCATCGCCTTGAGCGTGATCAGTGAGCGGTTTACCGCGTCCTGGTACGGACCGCGGTAGGTCGAGCGCGCGGCCCACTCGGACGCGTAGCGCTCGGTGCGCTCGAGCTCGGCCTGCCAGTCGAGCGGAGGCGGGGGCGGTTGGCTCGCCGGGAACCAGGTCAGCTCGAAGGCGATGCGGTCGCCCGCGTTCACGTCGACGACGCCGTGGATGTCGTGCTCGTCGACCTCGACGCGCGCGGTGGTCCGGAACGCGAGGGAATCCGGGGCGGAGGTCAGGACGATCGCGCCGTCGATCTGCCGCAGCCAGGGCACGTAGCGGCCGTATCCGAAGCGCGCGAGCAGGCTGAGGTCCACGGGGACCGAGCCCTCGACGCCCTCGATGATGCGAATGATCGAGTGTCGCTGGAGCGGCATGAAATCGATGAGGCGCGCGCACCCGCCGCTGCACGCGAACTCGGTCTCCAGGATCATCGTGCCAGGGCGATACCGGCGCGTCGCCTGGCTGACCCTCGTCGTCGGGAGCATCAGCCAGCACCCGTGCTCGTCGCGTCCGAGCAACGCCGCCATGCAGGCGTCGGAGTCGAACC
>JBQCJR010000651.1:0-3486 GCA_051952595.1 Kofleriaceae bacterium | reverse complement strand
CGCGCGTCGCCGGAGCTGGATCCGCGACAGGCTCGGCCGGAGGATCGTCGCCTCACCGGTCGGCTCGAACGGATCGATCGGGGGCTCGTTCTCCGGCTCGGGCATCGGCCCGAGCGCGAGCACGCCGCGCGACGTGGACTCGTACGCGCCGAGCGTCTCGGCGATCGCGTCCATCGAGTCCGGGCGGTCCTCGGGCGCCTTGGCGAGCATCGAGGTGACCAGGCGATCGAGGTCGATCGGCGTGGTCGGCGCGCTGGTGCGCGTCGAGGGCACCGGCGCGGACTGGTGCAGCGCGATCAGGATGCTGGGGTCGCCGCAGTACGGCGCGCGGCCGCACAGCGCTTCGAACAAGATGCAGCCGAGCGCGTAGATGTCGCTGCGGTGGTCGACCAGCGCCGGCGACCGCGCCTGCTCGGGCGACATGTAGCCGGGCGTGCCGAGGATGACCTGCGAATGGGTCGACAGTCCTGGCTGGGGCTCGGTGAGCTTGGCGATCCCGAAGTCGAGGATCTTGGCGCGCTCGCCGCCGCGCACCGCCGGGTCGGGAACCAGGAACACGTTGTCGGGCTTGAGGTCGCGGTGGATGATGCCGGCCTTGTGCGCGGCGGCGAGTGCCGACGCGAGCTGGCGCCCGATCGAGATCGCCAGCGCGGGCGAGAGCCGGCCGGCGCGCTCGAGCCGGTCCGCGAGGCTCTCGCCGCGCAGCAGCTCCATCGCGATGAACACGTTGCCATCGGCGCGCTGGCCGGTGCCGGCGACCTGGCCACACTCGAACACCGTCACGATGCCCGGGTGGCCGACCTTGGCCGCGGCGCGCGCCTCGCGCAGGCACCGCTGCACCAGCGGCGGCCGCGTCATATACAGCGGCTTCAAGAATTTGATCGCGATGTCGCGACCGAGCTCGACGTCGCGTGCGTGGTGCACGACGCCGAAGCCACCAGTCCCGAGTCGCGCGCCGACCTCGTACCTTCCGAACTGCATCCCCGCCGCGATCATGCGGTCAGTGTATCGCCCTTGTCGAAAGCGGGAATGGCGAACTCCCATGTACGCCCGACGACGATACGCAGCGGTGGCCAGTCACGACGCAGTTTTGCAGCAAGGATCTCGTAAACAATGCGACTGGCTCCAACCGCGATCTGCGAAATGACTCACGAATGGTGATAGCGTCCGCGGCATGTCGAACCGAGAGCTCGACGACCTGGCGACCCACACGATCAGCCGCGACGCCATCGCTCCCGACGAGCTGGCACGCGAGCTGGTCGCCCTCGGGCCGAGGTGGTCGGTGGTGGGCGGCGAGCTCCAGCTGGTGCTCGAAGCGCCGATGGGGCGCACCGGGGCGGTCGCGGCGTTCGCCGGCTCGATCGCCGACGAGCTCGATCACCACCCGCGGATGGTGCTCGACCACCGCGGGCTCGTGCTGACGATCCACACCCACGACGCGAAGGCGATCACGGTGCTCGACCTGGTGTTCGCGGCGCGGCTCGAGCAGTACCTGCGCGCGAACGGCTGGCCGGCCTAGCCGCTACAGCGCGGCGAGCGCGGTCTGGAGCTCGCCGGCGACGAAGATCGTCAGCTCGTCGAGCGCGCGGCCATCGATCACCCCGGCGGCGAGCTGGCCGAGCCCGGGGACCTCGTCGACGATCCTCGCGAGCGCGCGCAGCTCGTCGTCGATCGTGCCCCGGGCGAGCAGGTTGACGTGGGTGCCTCGGCGCAGCTGCGCGGCGGCCAGCGCGATCGGCGCGTGGACGCACACGATGTCACAGGCCAGCGCCTCCACGAGCGAGGCGGTGGCCGCACCTTCGCCGAGCGCCGCGGCGAGCGCATCCGGACCGGCGCACCGCAGCACGCGCGGCTGGAACCACGCGCGGTGCGCGGCCACCGAGGCGAGCGCGTCCTCGACCGTCGCGGCATCACACACGAGGCCGAGCGTGCGCGGCGTGCCGACCGCGAGGTAGTGAGAGGCGACCGCGCCGGCCGCGGCGCGCGCCCGCCGGAGCTCGTGCGTGCTCGACGGCGCGGGAGTCGCCACCGAGGCGCCGGTCGCCGCAGCGATGTACGCGCGCTCGACGGCGTGCACCCACTCGACCGGTGCTCCGGACATCAGAACTCGGCCTGCTTGGGCGCGCGCGGGTACGGGATCACGTCGCGGATGTTCTCGATCCCGGTCGCGTACTGGATCGCGCGCTCGAATCCGAGCCCGAACCCGGCGTGTGGCACCGTGCCGTAGCGGCGCAGGTCGCGGTACCACCAGTACTCGGAGGCATCGAGCCCCATCTCGGAGATCCGGTGATCGAGCACCTCGAGCCGCTCCTCGCGCTGGCTGCCGCCGATGATCTCGCCGATCCCGGGCGCGAGCACGTCCATCGCGGCGACCGTGCGCTCGTCGTCGTTGAGCCGCATGTAGAACGACTTGATGTCCTTCGGGTAGTTCACGACCGCGACCGGGCCGTTGACCACCTTTTCGGTCAGGAACCGCTCGTGCTCGCTCTGCAGATCGATGCCCCACTTGACCGGGAACTCGAACTTCTCGCCGCTCTTCTCGAGCACGCGGATCGCGTCGGTGTACTCCATGCGGGTGAACTTCGACTCGACCAGCGCCGCCAGCCGCGCGCGGCAGCCCGGGTCGACGAACTTCTCGAAGAACGCCATGTCGTCCGGGCGCTCGTCGAGCAGCGCGCGGAAGATCGACTTCAGGAAGTCCTCGGCGAGCTGGGCGTCGGCGGCGAGATCGGCGAACGCGATCTCGGGCTCGATCATCCAGAACTCGGCGAGGTGGCGGCGGGTGTTCGAGTTCTCGGCGCGGAACGCCGGCCCGAACGTGTAGACCTTCGACATCGCGAGGCAGTACGCCTCCACGTTGAGCTGACCCGAGACGGTCAGCCGGGTCTCCTTGCCGAAGAAGTCCTGCCCGAAGTCGACCTTGCCGTCGGGAGTCCGCGGGACCTTGTCGAGGTTCGCGAGATCCAGCGTCGAGACCCGGAACATCTGACCGGCGCCCTCGGCGTCCGCGCCGGTGATGAGCGGCGTGTGGATCCAGAAGAACCCGCGCTCGTGGAAGAACCGGTGGACCGCCTGGGCGAGGGTGTGGCGAACCCGGGTCACCGCGCCGATCACGTTGGTGCGCGGGCGCAGGTGCGCGACCTCGCGCAGGTACTCCATCGTGTGGCGCTTCGGCTGCATCGGGTAGGTGTCCGGGTCGTCGACCCAGCCCACGATCTCGAGCGCATCGGCGCGCATCTCGATCGCCTGGCCCTTGCCCTGCGAGGCGACCAGCTCGCCGGTCGCGCGGATCGCACAACCGGTGGTCAGCTTGAGGACCTCGGTCTGGTAGTTGGCGAGCTCGGCCGGCGCGACGATCTGCAGCGCGTCGAAGCAGCTGCCGTCGTGCACGGCGACGAACGACAATCCGGCCTTGGAGTCGCGGCGGGGGGGCCCCCCCCCCACGACGGTGACTTTGGTTGCGACGGGCGGCGTGCCCGCCACCAC
>JBQCJR010000650.1:0-19760 GCA_051952595.1 Kofleriaceae bacterium | reverse complement strand
GAATGCTCATGTGCACGATGCGAAAGTCCGATCGTCGCGCGGTCACGATCGTCGCCGCGCGGAACGCCGCGAACACCTCCGGAGTGCGCAGGCGCGTGACGTCCTCGGCGACGCGGATCGTGACGTGAACCGGATACCGCGCGACGTGCTCCGGCCGCCGCTTGTGCGACTGACTCGAACGCGCACCCTTCGGCGGACGCCCCGCACCTGGCCGCTTGCCACCGTGACGTCGAAATTCCAGCTCCTGCTGCACCTGCCGCATGGCCACGCTCCGTCGACGAATCTTGATTTCGCCGATATCCGTATCACGCCCCTCTGACATCCCGCGCCGACGATCGTCGGTCGCAGGCATGGCCTCCGAGTCAACGTCCGATGCTCGGACATCATGTCCGGAACCCGGACGTCGGGCTCGCCATGGCAAACCTCCCGGCTCTTCCTCTTCCCCCGGATCCAAAACTCTTCCCGGTAGCAGCAGGCCCTGTGGGCATGTGGACAACCGTCGGCCTGCCAGGGCCAACGGTTGTCCAAGCGTCCTGGGAGCTGCGAACCACCGCGCACGCTGGGCCAAATCGGCGCAGGTCACAGGCGCGTCATGTCCACAGGGCTCTGCGGCTCTGCGCCCCGATCCCGCTCGCGCTGCGACGATGTGACGCGCCGCGGGCGTGCCGCGCTCCTGGGTTCTCGGACAGTTTGTACACCAATGGTCGAGTCACGCGCTTCGTCCGAAGGACTCCCGATCGCTCCCTCGAGGTCTCCGGCGCTGGCGCGCGAGCACGTGTACGATGCACTTCGATTTCATCCAGGGGTACACGGACCTGATCCCCGGCGGGCGCGCTGCGGTCAATATGCGTAAGGACCGCGCGAGCCCGGAGAACCGGCTGCCGAACACGAGGGACGGGATTCCGATGCTCGAGAAGCCATGAGGTGCATCGCCTGGATCGGGGTGGTCTCGCTCGTGCTTGGATGCGGAGGTCGCCGCGCCGAGCCTGAACCGCAAGCGCCACCGGCTGCCGGGAGTGATGCCAGCGTGCCGGTGCCCGCGTCGCCTGCGACGGTCCCCGGGGCGCCGGAGATCTCGGTGGTCTCGGAGAGGACGAGCGCGCGTGGGGAGGTGCTTGGAATCGGTGAGCCGCGGCTACGGCTCGTGCCGGGCACGCTGGATGACTTCGTCGTCCGGATCGGCGCAAGGCGGGCGTTTGCCGTCGATCGCGACGAGATCAAGATCTGGGAGCTCGACCACGGAAGGCTGCTCGAGCGGCTCGGCTTCCGGAAGCGCGCAGAGCCGGTCTTGCGTGCCGTGGCGTCCGCAGACGGTAGGTGGCTCGCGGGTGGCGAGTTCGAGTCGATGGGTGTGCGTCGGGCCCCCTACACGCGCGCGGAGCTCGAGGTGACGTACGCGGCTCCTCATCGCTTCTCGCCCGATGGGACCCACTTGCTCGCTTCGGAGAGTGTACCGCTGGTGATCGATCTGGCGCAGCGACAGGTCGTCGCTCGGTCGCCACGCTCGCCGCTCGATCCGTTTGGTCCGCTGACGCTCGATGTCGCGGAATCCGAGGATGCGGCCAGGTGTGGTGGCTTCGCACACCAGGCCTGGTGCGTTGGGACCGCGCGACGAACCAGGTGGTCGTGGTGACGAAGGCCGCCACGAAATGGGTGCTGGCGCGCGTCGCGCTGCGCGCGCCTGTGGCGATCGTCGCGGACGAGAAGGCGCTGTATCGACTCGAGCTGACGAGTGGAAAGATCGCGCGGTTGGGCCGGCGGAGCCGGTTCGATATCTCGCCGAGCGGGCAGCGGGTCCTCACGGAACAGGTCGTCTCGGTCGCATCTGGGCTGGTCGCGCGATTGAGCGTGATCGACGCGAAGACCGGCGCACCGCTCGCGTCGCTCGATGTGCCCGGCCGAGTCGACCGCATCGCGTACACCGAGGACGACGACACGATCGCGTTCGTCGAGCAGGGGCAGATCCGGATCGCGGTGATCGAGCAGGGCAAGCTGCGGGTGTTGCCGGTCGAGGGGACGACGCGGTTCCGCGGGTGGGTGGCGAACCGCGTGGCGTCGTTCGACCGCGATGGTCAGCCGTTCCAGCTCGATGTCGCGACGCGCACGATCTCGTCGGCTCCGGCGGCGCTCGTGGTGCCGCCGAAGTCGCCGCTCGCGCTGGAGGTGAAGCCACAGACGCTGGTCGTGCGCGATGGGAAGCGGCAGGTGCTGGCCGAGCTGGATGCGGAGACGCCGCCGCGGCAGGGGCCGGGGCTCGAGCACGAGTACTGGCAGGTGGTGGGCTCGCCGAGCGGGACACACGTGGCGCTGTGGTGGCGGCGGGCGGATGTGCAGTCGCCGCCGCCCAAGGAGGAGCCGGGGCGCGACGTGATGCACACGTACGAGGGGTACGAGATCCCGCCGAAGTGCGAGACCGATCGCAACTTGCAGTGCAAGCGAGAGTACTTCGGGGAGCTGTGGTCGCTCTCGCCGGCGTCGGCACCGACGCGGGTGTGGCAGTTCCGGCCGGCGGGCAAGCGGCAGGACGCTGGACGGTCGTGGCCGCTCCCGAAAGTCGCGAGTGGGCCGATCGTGTTCACGCACGATGGGACGCGCGTGCTGTTCGGGTTCGACGATGGCGACGTGATCATCCGCTCGATCGACGCGGCGCCGAGCGAGCGCGTCGAGTCGCTGCATCGCGCGCCGGTCACCCGGATCGAGGTCTCGCCCGATGACCGCTGGGTGTTCACCGAGGACGCGGAGGGCGGGCAGCGGATCTGGCGGCTCGCGCGCTGAGCTCGATGACGCCTACGCCAGCGTGCCGGGATTCATGATCCGATCGGGATCGATCGCGTCGCGCATCGCGCGCAGATAGGCGTCGAGCTTGCCGGCGCGCGCGCCGAGCAGCCAGCCGCCTGCGGTCTCGGCGGCGCGCTCGGCGGCGACCAGCGTGGCCTCGTCGGCATCGTCGATCGAGAAGAACACGACGGCGCCGTCGGCGTCGAACCGCGAGATGTGGGCGCGCGCGGCGATGCCGAGCTTGCCGAGCGCGGCGATCACGCCGTGGTAGACGGGGCGCAGCTTGCTCGGCGTGGCCATGATCTGCAGCGTGGGCGCGGGGACGGGCGTGGGCTCGCCGGCGTGCAGGCGCCGCCACCACAGATCGGCGAGCTCGAGCGAGGTGGTCGAGCCGCCCTCGGCGACCACGGCGCTGGTGATCAGATCGCGATCGCACGCCGCGAGGTCGGTCGGGCCGGCGGTCGCGGCGCACAGCAGGGCGTGGCCGGCGGGCAGGGTGAGCCCCTCGAAGTGCCGCGCGGCCTCGGCGGTGTCGTAGATCCGGAGCCCCGACGGCGCGGCCTCCTCGCGCAGCGCGAGGTAGATCGCCGAGACGGCGGCGTCGACCGAGGGCACGACGTACGCGGCGACCAGCCGGGCCTCGGGCTTCAAGTGGATCCGGAGCACCGCCGACGTGATGAAGCCGATCGTGCCCTCGCTGCCGCACAGCGCGCGCGCGAGGTCGGGGCCGGTGGAGCGGCGCGGCGCGACGCGCGTGTACACGGTGCGACCATCGGCGAGCACCGCGGACACCCCGGCGACGGCCTCCTCGAAGAAGCCGTGGCGCGCGCTCGACTTGCCGGGAGTGCGCACCGCGATGATCCCGCCGAGCGACGAGGTCAGCACGACGGGCGGGTAGTCGCCGATCGACAACCCGCGCGGCCCGAGGATCCGCTCGAGCTCGAGCCCGGTGAGCCCGGCCTGGGCGTGGACGAGCAGCGAGCTCTCGTCGAGCTGGAGCACCTGATCGAGCCGCCGCGTCGATACGAACACCCGCGATCGCACCGAGGGCTCGTGCCCGGCGGCGACCGCACGCGCGGCGCGCCCGGCGGCGCCGACCGGATGGACAGCGGCCTTGTGCGAGGCGGCGCGCCGGATCACCTCGGCGACCTCGGCGGCGGAGCCGGGCACCACCTTCCAGTGGTTCGGACCGTGGTGCAGGTAGATCGCCGGATCGAGCGCCTCGACGTACTCGGCGCCCACGGCGGCGATCAGCTCGGCCTCGAGCGTCATCGCGCGCCTCCGCGCGGCCGCAGGCCCATCTTGCCGGGGTTGAAGATGCCGTCGGGATCGAGGCTCGACTTCGCGGCCTCGAAGATCGCCATCGCCTCGCGGTGCTCGCCGGCCATGTACGGCGCCTTGAGCAACCCGACGCCGTGGTGGTGGCTGATCGTGCCGCCGACTCGGGTCGCGGCCTCGAGCCCGTCGCGCCAGATCGCGTCGTAGAGCCGCTCGGCGGCGGTCGCGTCGGGCGCGGTGCCGGCGAACGTGAAGTAGATCGAGCAGCCGTCCGGATAGGCGTGAGAGAAGTGCGCCATCACCACGGCGTGCTGGCCGATCGCGGTGCGCACCGAGTGGTAGAGGTCCATCAAGCGCTCCCAGCTCGACGCCACCTCCATCGTGTCGACGAACGCGCCGTCGCGGAACACCGGCGACATCCGGTACGACACGGCGTAGCGGTGGCGCAGCCATGCCCAGCCGGGCTCCTCGCCCTTGTCGCGCGCGCCGGCGGCCTCGAGCTCGGCGAACGTGAGCGCGGCCTCGACCTCGGTGCGGATCCGCGCGCCCTCGAGCCCGATGATCATCCGGCAGCCGCGGCGCGCGATCTTCTCGGCGACGGTGCCGACCAGGCGATTGACCAGCTGCGAGTGGCCGAGCGCGACCTGCATCGCGTCGCGGCGCAGCCCGCCGGGGCCCATGCCGCCGCGCGCACCGCGGGCGAGCCCGATCAGCCGATCGACGAGCCCGTCGGCCGCCTTCGACGGCGGGCCGGGCCACGCCGGCAGCGCGCCGGTCTCGATCGGCGGGCGGGGCGCGGTGCGCTGGTGCGCGGCCTCCGCGGCCGTCGCGATCTCGTCGTGCGAGCCGAACGCGTTCATCAGCGTATCGAGCTCGTCGTACAGCCGGATCACCGCCGGCCGCAGCCCGCGCTGGAGCACCCGCCGGATCGCCTGCGTGCCGGCCGCGACGTCTTCGACCTCGAAGCCGCGGAACACCCGCAGCTGGGGCGCCGGGGCGACGCGCAGCCGCGCCGACGTGATGATCCCGAGGGTGCCCTCGCTCCCGACCACGAGCTGGGTCCAGTTCGGTCCACGCAGCGCGCGGTTCGGGCCGTCGGTCTCGACGATCTCGCCGCGCCCGGTGACCAGGGTGAGCCCGGCGACCCGGTCCTCGACCTTGCCGTACTTGGTCGATAGCTGGCCGGCGGCGCGGGTCGCGAGCCAGCCGCCCACGGTGGAGCAGTAGATCGAGGACGGGAAGTGCCCGAACGTGTAGCCGCGCCGGCCGAGCTCGCGCTCGAAGCGCTCGCCGGACAGCCCCGCGTCGACGTCGCAGATCAGCTCGGCGTCGCGCACCGAGCGCAGCTGCTGCATCCGCTTGGTGTCGATCGTGATCCCGCCGTGCAGCGGCACCGCGCCGCCACATACGCCCGAGCCGCCCCCGTAGGGCACGATCGGGAGTCCGAGCTCGCGGGCCAGCTTGACGACCGCGACCACCTCGCGAACGTGCTCCGGCCACACGATCGCGTGGGGGCGGTGGGCCGGCCGGATCCCATCGCGGTAACCGAGCAGGAGCCGCGGCCACATATCGCGGGCATACGTATCGAGGTCGACCGCGCGGAACGAGACGCGGCGGGGGCCCACGATCGCTTCGAGGTCGCGCTGAAGGCGATCCACGTCGACAGCGGCGTGCACGCGCGAACCCTACGCCAAACCGACCCGCGCGTCAGCTCGCGGACGGCGACACCGTGCCGCCGGGCATCTGAAACGGATACACTCTGATCACCCCGGCGCCGCCACCGCCGCCACCGCCGCCGCGGTTGCCGGTCGAGGCGTTGCCGCCGTTCGTGATCGCGCCGGCGCTGCCATCGCCTCCGTCGCCGCCGTTGACATTTCCCGTGCCCCCGGCCGCCCGCGAGGTGGCCATGCTCGGATCGTTGCCGTCGTTCCCGCCCTGATCGCCTCCGCCCTCGCCGCCGCCGCCGCCGTTTGCTGCGAGGATCCCGCTGTTCGTCACGGTCGGTGCGTCGAGCCCGATCAGTCCGCCCGATCCGGCCCCGGCGCCACCCGCGCGCGATCCGCCGCCGCTGCCGCCAGCGCCCGAGGCGTTGATCGTTCCGGCGACGTTGATCTCGGTCCCCGCGATCAGATAGACCGCGCCGCCTCCGCGCGCGCCGCTGCCACCGGTGCCGGCGCCATTGCCGCCGTTCCCGCCCGGACAGCCGCCGCGCACCACGGTGAGCTGCGTCGCCGCCGCGGCGCTGGTGCCGCCGTTGCCGCCGTTGCCGTTGCGGCCGGTCGCGCCATTGCCGCCGCTGCCTCCGAAGCTGCCGCCGGCGGCGCCGCCAGCGCCGTTGCCGTCGTTGGAGCCGTTGCCGGGGAGCGCGGGGCACAGGCTGGAGTTCCCGCCCGCCCCGGGCGTGGTGCGCTGGCGCCGGCTCGAGACGTCGATGTAGCCCCCGCTGGCGACCGTCACCTTGCTCGCGGCGAGCAGCAGGAGCGGCCGCGAGCCGATCGCGGTGATCCGCGCGTTGACGTCGATGGTGTCGGCGATCTTCGCGCACAGCTCCTCGCCGGTCGCCTGCGGGATCACCTGGTCGCACGTCGTGGCCATGTCGGTGTTGAGCTCGACCTGGTTGTCGAAGCTCAGCGCGCCGCTCGGCCGCGCGGGCAGGCACACCATGACGAGCCCGGTGCCGTAGCAGTACGAGGCGTCGGGCGGCGGGGCATCGACCATCGCGTCGATCTCGGGCGCGTCGATGTCGCCATCGATGTCCTTCGCGTCATCGGGCGGTGCATCGTCCCCGGTCCCCGGGTTCGGAGAACCCTTGAACGAGCACGCAGCGAGCCCGAGGCCGAAGAGGAGCGCGCACGAACGACTCGCGGTCCGCATAGAGCCTCATAGTATCCCGACTGGCCACCCGCGGCGTATGGTCTCTGGCGTGACGTTTCCATCGTTAGACAACACTCGTACGATCGCGGTCGTCGGCGCCGGGACCATGGGCGGCGGCATCGCACACGTCGCGGCGCTGACCGGGTTCGTGGTCCACCTCTACGACGCGGTCGCCGGCGCGGCCGCCCAGGGCATCGCGCGGATCCGCAAGAACCTCGACAAGGGCGTCGAGCTCGGCAAGGTCGCGGCGGCCGATCGCGACGCCGCGGTCGCCCGGATCCAGGCGTTCGACGACCTCGCCGCGGCGTGTCAGGGCGCCGACTGCGCGATCGAGGCGGTCCCGGAGATCCTCGAGCTCAAGCGCGAGATCTTCGCCACGCTCGACCGCGCCACGCCGGCCCACGCGCTGCTCGCCACGAACACGTCGTCGCTGCCGGTCGCCCAGATCGCCGCGAGCGTGCGGGATCCGTCGCGCGTGGTCGGCATGCACTTCTTCAACCCGGTGCACGTCATGAAGCTCGTCGAGGTGGTGCGCCACGCCGGCTCGGATCCGGCGGCGGTCGCGCTCGCGGTGGCGCTGTCCGAGCGGTTCGGCAAGACGCCGATCACCGTCGCCGACAGCCCGGGGTTCGCGTCGAGCCGGCTCGGCCTGGTGATCGGGCTCGAGGCGATGCGCATGGTCGAGCAGGGTGTCGCGTCGCCCGCGGATATCGACACGGCGATGAAGCTCGGCTACGGCCACCCGATGGGGCCGCTCGAGCTGACCTACCTGGTCGGCCTCTACGTGCGGCTCGGGATCGCCGAGTACCTGAGCGGCGCGATCGGCCCGGCGTTCGCGCCGCCGGCGGTGCTGCGCGAGAAGGTCGCGGCCGGCCAGCTCGGCAAGAAGACCGGCGAGGGGTTCTATCGCTGGTCGCCCGACGGCAAGCGCCTCGGCTGACCGCGGGCGCGGCTACGAGACCGGCTTGGCGTGCCGGATCCGCCCCGGGCGATCCGGGCGCGACTCGTGCGGACGGGCCTTGCCCGACTTCTTGCTGCGGGCGATCCGCGTGCGCGGCGGATCGATGTGCGAGCGCGCCGCCTGCTGCAGCTCGGGCGCCAGCGCGAACGACGCGATGCGCCCGGCCGGCTCGGACTCGCGCGCGAGCTCGGCGATCGCCATCGCCATGACCGGATCGACGGGGCGGCGATCGAGGCGGACCTCGAAGTGCAGGTGCGGGCCGGTGGTCCGGCCGGTCGAGCCGACCTGGCCGATCTGCTGCCCGGCGGTCACCGCGGCGTCGCGGCGGGTCTCGATCCGGCGGAGGTGGGCGTAGCGGGTGATCACGCCGCCGCCGTGGTCGACCTCGACCATGTTGCCGTACCCGCCCTGGCGGCCGGTGAACACGACGACGCCGTCGCCGGCGGCGAGCACCGGGGTGCCGTGCTTGCCGCGGAAATCGGTGCCGCTGTGGAACTTCGGGCGATGGCGGATCGGATCGTCGCGCCAGCCGAATCCCGAGGACTCGCCGTGCGCGATCGGCTGATGGGTCAGCACCCGGATGTCGGGTACGCCGAGCCCGGCCTGCGCGGCGAGCTCGGCCAGGCGCGCGTTCGCATCGCGGATCAGGTCGCGCGCCTCGCGCTGCCAGCGCACGACGTGCTCGATGGCCGCGCGCGGGGCGATCAGACTGTCGAGCTCGTCGAGCAGCTGCAGCGCGAGTCGCGGCGCCAGCTCGACGGCGAGCTGCGGACCGACCTGGGCCGGCGAGGCGATCGCCGAGGCCGGCAGCGCGATCGCCGCCGTGACGAGAAGTGTGGCCTTCAAGACAGTTTCCCCCGAGGACGTCCAGTTTTTGACGAGGGGGTACGGGAGCGTCAATGTAGGCAACCGCGTTTTCCGCGTGTACGTGAGCAGATGACAGGCGCCCGACGTGGTTGCGATCTCGCCTCGCGCATCGCAAGAATCCCTCGTCTTGAAGGCGCGCTGGTTGTTCATCGTCCTCGCGATCGCCGCAGCGGCGGCGTTCGCGATCTCCGTCCAGGGGGGCCGCTGGTGGTCGGTGGGCGATGTCGAGATCGGTCCGTTCGGCACGCGCTCGTGCGTGACCGGCGAGTGCCGGCCGGCGGGCCTCGGCTGGGTCGGCGGCACCGAGCGCTGGATGCGCACCGGAAACGGTGTGTGGGCCGCGGGGATGATCTCGATGGTCACCCTGCTGGTCGTCGCCGGCGCGCTGGCGGCCAAGCGCGTGCCGCGGCTGGCGGCCAAGACCACGCTGGTCTCGATCGCCACGGCGATCGTGACCGGCGCGCTGTTCGTCGCGCAGTACCCGGGCGTGCCGGGCGCGTCGGCGGATCGCGGGCTGTGGCTGTTCGGCGGCGCGGTCGTCGCCGGGCTGGTCGTCGCGATCGCGGTGCTGCGCGCGCCGCGGCCCGAGACGTCCTCGCTGCCGCGGCTGAGCTGAGCTAGCTGGCCGTGCGCTGGTAGGCGGCGCGCGCGGCGGCGTGGGCCGCGTCGGCGTCGTCGAGCGCGAGCGCGGTGCGCGCCATCGAGCGCACGACCAGGAACCCGAGGATCGTGAACACCACGGGCCCGGCGAGCAGCAGCTGGGACAGCTCGGCGTGTCCCTCGAGGTGGAGCGGCTGCTGCACGAAGATCGTCAGGTCGTAGCCGCCGTGGAACGCGACCGCGAGCAGATAGCCGCCGATCAGGCCGAGGCCGGCGCGATCGAACCGCCGGCGCGCCGCGCAGTAGCCGATCATGCCGGTCCACATCGCGTGGCCGGGCACCGCGAGCAGCGCGCGCAGGATCCACACCTGGATCTGGCCGTCGAGGGTGTCCTGGCGCAGCAGGTACAGCACGTTCTCGACCAGCGCGAACCCGAGGCCGGCGCGGCACGCATACACGATGCCGTCCAATCGCTCGTCGAACTCCGGCCGCCGCCACACCAGCCAGTAGACGACGACGATCTTGCACGCCTCCTCGACGGCCGCGGCGACCACGAACGAGTTGAAGCTGGCGCCCTCGTAGGTGAGCGCCGAGGCGATCGAACCGGCGGTCCGCTCGCTCAGCAGCATCTCGATCCCGATCGCGGGGAGCACCGAGATCATGCCGAACAGCGCGACCAGCCGGCGCAGCCGCGGCGGCTCGGGGCGCTTGCGGTCCAACCGATCGACGAGCCACATCGCGATGAGGGCCGGGATCACCCCGGAGACCGCGACTTCGATCTGGGCACCCTCCACGCGGGTGACAGTATGCACGGAACCGGCAGCACGCGGCTCGCACCGGGCCGCTTGCTTGACACGCTGGGCCAGGCAGTCGACCATCGCTGCGTGGTGCCGACCGAGGCCACCGGAGGCCACCCGCTCCGGGTAGGCCGCTACGAGGTGATCGGTCACCTCGCGACCGGTGGTATGGCGCAGATCTACCTCGCCCGGCAGAGCGGGCTGGGCCAGTTCGAGCGCCACGTGGTGCTGAAGACGATCCTGCGCGAGCGCGCGAACGATCAGCGGTTCGTCACGATGTTCCTCGACGAGGCCAAGCTCGCCGCGACGCTCAACCATCAGAACATCGCGCAGGTCTACGAGGTCGACCAGGCCGACGGCGCGTACTTCATGGCGATGGAGTACGTCCACGGCGAGAACACCCGCGCGATGCTCGAGACCGCGCTGCGCCGCGGCTGGACGATCCCGCTCGAGCTCGCGACGATGATCATCAGCGGCGCGGCGGCGGGGCTGCACCACGCGCACGAGCGCCGCGGCAAGAACGGCCAGCCGCTCAACATCGTGCACCGCGATGTCTCGCCCGCGAACATCATGGTCGGGTTCGACGGCAGCGTGAAGGTGCTCGATTTCGGGATCGCCAAGGCCGAGGAGCGCGCGACCAAGACGGTCGGCGGGACGATCAAGGGCAAGTACGGCTACATGTCGCCCGAGCAGTGCAAGGGCAAGGTGATCGATCGCCGGAGCGACATCTTCGCGCTCGGCATCGTGCTGTACGAGCTGACCACGCTGCGCCGGGCGTTCAAGGGCAACGACGACTTCGGGACCATGAAGCGGATCGTCGCGGGCGACGTGGTGCTGCCGTCGACGGCGGTGCCGGGCTATCCGCGCGAGCTCGAGGCGATCGTGCTGACCGCGCTGGCGGGCGATCCGGCGGCGCGGTTCCAGACCGCGCAGGAGCTGATCGAGGCGCTCGATGCGTTCGCGGTGCGCGCCAAGCTCACCGGCTCGGCGACCGCGCTCGGGCGGTTCATGGCGCAGCTGTTCGGCAGCAAGACGGAGCCGTGGGTCGACGGCGGCGGCGAGCGCACCGAGATCACCGGCGACGGCGACGATGCGCCGCGCGATCTCGACGACGAGAAGACCACGCTCGCCTCACCGCCGCCGGACGTCGCGTCGTGGCAATCGCCGGGCGATCCGCCGACCTTGCTCGGCGCACCGCCGGCGCCGCGGCCGTCGTCGCACGGTCAGCCGCCGGTCGCGCCGGCGTACGCGCAGGCGCAGTCGCACGTGCAATCGATCCAGCCGCCGTTCGCCGGCGCCGAGATCAGCGAGATCAGCGAGCTCGGCGCGCAGCCGCTGGTCGATGATCCGAAGCTCGGGTGGGAAACCTCGGTCTCGAATCCGCGGCAGGGTTACATCCCGCCGGCGGGCACGCGGCTCGCGAGCGAGCTCGTCGAGGGCGACTACCGGATCCGGTCGAGCACGCGCTGGGTGTTTGTCGCGATCGGACTGGTTCTTGGCGTGGCCGCCGCGGTCACCGCGATCACCCTCGGTGGTTGATCGGGAGTCCTGATCGGGAGTCTTATATTGTGAACGCGCTCCAGGACGGTGAGCCTCGACTTCCGGCTTGAGGGCCACGAATGACGGTGCCATGGTGCCGGCCATGGCGACCGACAAGCTCTCGTCCGCGACCTTTGGCTCGAATTCCGAACGGCTGTCCAGCTTCAATCCGGCCACCGGCGAGCTGATCGCCAGCGTGCCGATCTACACGCAGGCGGATGTCGACGCCGCCGTGGCGCGGGCGCGCATCGCCGCTGCGAGCTGGGCCTCGCGGTCGTTCGAGGCGCGGGCCGAGGAGATGACCGCGTTCCGCAAGGCGCTGGCCCACCACGCCGACGAGGTCGCCGATCTGCTGCACCGCGAGAACGGCAAGCCCGAGCTCGAGGCGCTGGTCGAGGTGATGATGGCGCTCGGCAACCTGCAGCACGCCGCGGCGCGCGCCGAGTCGGCGATGGCGACCCGCAAGGTGTCGTCGGGCGTGCTCGCGAACTTCCGCGCGACGATCAGCTATCACCCGCTGGGCGTGGTCGGCGTGATCGGGCCGTGGAACTACCCGCTGCACACCCCGATGGGCTCGATCGCGTACGCGCTGGCCGCGGGCAACGCGGTGGTGTGGAAGCCGAGCGAGCTGACCCCGCTGGTCGCGGTCAAGGTCGTCGAGATCGCGCAGAAGACGTTCGCGCTGCCGGACCTGCTCCAGGTGGTCACCGGCGCCGGCGCGACCGGCGCGGCGCTCGCCCGCTCGGCGATCGACAAGATCGCGTTCACCGGCTCGGCGGCGACCGGCAAGCGCGTGATGATGGCGGCGTCCGAGCGGCTGACCCCGGTGCTGCTCGAGCTCGGCGGCAAGGATCCGATGATCGTCGCGGAGGACGCGGATCTCGACAAGGCGGCCGAGGCGGCGGTCTACGGCGCGCTGACCAACGCCGGCCAGGCGTGCATCTCGGTCGAGCGGATCTACGTGGCCGACGCGGTCCACGACCGGTTCGTCGACGAGGTCGTCAAGCAGGTCCGCGGGCTCAAGACCGGCGGCGACGATGGCCACCTCGGCGCCATGACCAGCGCGGCGCAGGTCGCGATCGTCAAGGATCACCTCGAGGACGCGGTCTCCAAGGGCGCGGTGGTCCACACCGGCGGCCCGGACGCGATCAGCGGCAACTACATCCAGCCGACCGTGCTCACCAACGTCGATCACAAGATGAAGGTGATGAGCGACGAGACGTTCGGCCCGGTGATCCCGATCAAGCGGGTCGGCTCGCTCGACGAGGCGGTCAAGCTCGCGAACGACACGCCGTACGGCCTCGGCTCCACGGTGTTCGCCGGCAAGGCGGCGCGCACGATCGCGGCGAAGCTGCGCGCCGGCATGACCTCGATCAACTCGGTGATGGGGTTCGCGGGGATCCCGTCGCTGCCGCTCGGCGGCGTCGGCGAGTCCGGGTTCGGCCGGATCCACGGCGACGAGGGCATCCGCGAGTTCACGCGGGTGAAGTCGACCGCCGAGCAGGTGATGTCGCTGCCGCTCAACATGATGACGTTCCGGCAGCCCAAGGACATGTCGAAGCGGCTGCGCGGGATGATCAAGCAGCTGTACGGCGATGGCGTGGTCGCGCGCGCGACCGACCTGTTCCGCAAGCTGCGCTAGTCCGCGCGGGTCAGCGCACCGCGACGACCTTCGACGCGAGCATCGCGCCGTCGGTCATCCGCGCGACGTCGAGCACGAGCCGGTCGCGCGCCGCGCCGGTGATCGGCGCGAGGATGTTGTCGTTCGAGAACGTGGTGTCGGGCTGACCGAACTGCTGGTACTCGGCGTGGCTCGCGAAGATGTCGCGCGTGACGTCCTCGGGGAAGAACAGCTGCGACACGCGGTACGACGTGGCGCCGTTCTTGACCTGGAAGTGGATGTGGATCGCGCGTCCGCGGTACCAGCCGGGGAAGCAGGTGTCGAAGAACACCGTGCCGTCGCTCGCGGTGGTGCGCACGCCGCGCATGAAGTTCATCGCGGTGTACGACTGGTTGTTGGCGTTGCACATCCCGGGATTCGGCGTCTGACCGGAGTAGATGCCCTCGCGGTTGGTGTGCCAGACCTTGACCGTCGCGTTCTCGACCGGGTTGCACGACGCATCGACGACCTTGAGCGCGAGGCGGACCGGGATGCCGACCCAGCTCTCCGAGATATCCTCGCGGGACAGGTCGGTGGTGGTGGTGCACGGGCCCTCGGTGGTCGAGGCGACGAGCACACACGTCGACGCGGCGGCGGTGAACGGATCCGGGTACGACGCCTTGTCGGTCATCGCGACCGTGCCGCCGCTCGCCCAGCCGGACGTGGGGTTCGAGCCGTCGACGGGCGGCGCGTCCGGATCGGTGGCGCTGGGGCCGTCGTCGCCGCAGCCGGTGGCGAGCTTCGCGAGCGGGATCGCCGCGAGGCCGAGGCAGTGTCGGCGCATCGCTTCGCGGCGATCTAGCGAGCGCGCCTGTGCGGGACGAGAACGTCGGAACCTGAGCTCGTGCATGGGTCCTCCAGGCGGCTCAATCTAGGCGACCGGACCCCGCATCCCCCGAACTGAAATGTTTCGCAACGCGGTCAGCGCTGGCACTGCCGGTCGGCGCGCGCGCAGCGGTATCGGACGTGGAAGTGGTCGTCGTGGTGTGGCTCGTGGCGGACGATCCCGGCGCTCGCGCCGCGGCCGTGTGGATACTGGAAGATCCGCTCGAGCCGGCGCTCGCTGACGCCGTGGTCGCGCGCCCACTCGTACAGCATCCCCTGGACCTCGAAGTCGAGGAAGATCATGTGGACGCCGCCGTCCTCGTCCTGGGTCGACAGCAGGTTGGTCAGCAGCGCCCAATTGGCGGCGCGATCGAGGTTGTCCTCGGTGGCCGGCACGAAGCTGGCCGGGTAGCCGGTCGGCCGCTTCTTGAAGAACAGCCCGATGTCGATGTCGCGGCCGGACTGGTGGGAGTGGTGCTCGGTGATCCAGCCGCCCTCGCGCTGCGACAGGTCGCCGACGGCGAGCACGTGGCTGCGCGGGAACTGGTCGAGGGTCTCGTTGATCGCGCGGCGGACGTGCTCGACCGTGGTCCGGGTGCCGAACGCGCGCTGCGGGCGGCGGATGTGCGCGCCGTCGCCGAGGCGCAGTCGGGTGGCGCTGGCGAGCCGGCCGCGCCACGGCATACCGATCGACTGGCCGCGGTCGCGGTCGCGGTCGCGGGCTCGATCGCGCTCGCGATCGCCGCGCTGCTTGACGTCGGTCTCGATCGCGACGCGTTTGCCCTTGTCGCGCTTGTGCTGCTTGGAGGGTCGAGCGTCCGCGGTGGCGGCAAACGCGACGAGCAGGCACGAGACAGCGACGGCGACACGCATGAACGATCCTCCCGACCGGTCGAAGACGAGAACGTGGATCCAGATCGTGCGCGGGAGGTGGACGCAGATCCAGTTTCCCGATGCTGCTCAGGTGCGCAGGTCACGATCCGCGGGCCAGATCGTGCGCCCGGTGGTCAGCGCGCGCCGGTGCGCTTCCGCTGCTCGCACCGGGTCCCGAGGATCTTCGCGACCGGGGCCAGGTCGTCCTGCAGCGTCTTGCCGAAGTCTGCCCGGGTGAGCGTCCGGGCGGCGATCACCAGCGAGCGCAGGTCGCCACACGCGCGGTGGGCATCGAGCAGCGCCGCGCCGCCACCGCTGTAGACCCGGGTCTCGGTCAGCGACGCGTTGTTGGGGCGCCGGCGGAGCCGCAGATCCGCGACCAGCTCGTCGATGATCCGCGCCTTCTCGCGCAGCTTGGCCTCGCGCGGTTGGGCGCTGTCGTAGAGCGTCTTGAGCTGGTTGTAGCCGTCGAGCAGCCGCGACGTCCGGGCGAGCCCGACCGCCTGGCCGAGCGTCCAGGCCAGCTCCTCGGGGGAGCCGGGGCCGAACCGCTCGAGTATCCAGTGGTCGGTCAGCGCGTCGGCGACGTAGGTGGCGAAGCTCTCGTTGAAGAACGGCTGGTCGGGCACCAGCACGGTGGCGTGCACCGACTCGTGGAGGATGACGTTCGCGAGCTCGGGGAACGCGTCGTTGCCGCCGCCGAGCATGGTCGACAGCACCGGATCGGGGAACCAGCCGCCGGTCGAGTACGCCGAGGCCGGGCGGACGATCGCGTCGTAGCCGAGCCGCTCGAGCTCGAGCTTGTGCTTGACCGCGTCGTCCTCGTCGAACCAGCCGAGGCCGGCGAAGCAGCCGACGACCGGGAAGCACCACTTGCGCGGCTTGAACGCCAGCGGGTCCGCGGCGCCGACGAACCACACCACGCCGGGCTTGCCGACCTGCACGTAGCGGGTGTAGTTGCGCCGGACCGAGAGCCCGTAGCTGCGGCCGTAGTCCTTGATCGCCGGGATCTCGGCGAGCAGCATCGCGGTGCGCAGCGGCGTGTCCGGATCGCGGACGACCTCGTCGAGCGAGCGCGAGCGCCCGAGCAGATCCGCCTGGCCGTGTGCGGCCTGGGCGAGGTAGGTCGACATCAGGCAGCCGGGCAGCGCGAGCGCGGCCACCACGAGCGCGATCGCGTGGGCGATCCGGCTCATAGCTTGGCGGTGATCGCGTTCGCGAGCTCCGCGCCGTCGACCAGCTTGCTGGCGTCCCAGCCGATCCCGAGGCCGCTCCCGTCGTCGTGCTTCGGGATGATGTGGAAGTGGACGTGGAACACCGCCTGGTGGGCGTCCCGGCCGTTGTTCTGGAGCACGTTGAACGACCGCGCGCCGGTCACCGCGAGCACCGCGCGCGAGATCCGCGGCAGCACCCGGCCGATCGCCGCGGCGGACTCGTCGGACAGCTGATCGAGCGTCTCGGCGGGCTCCTTGGGGATCACGATCGTGTGGCCGCGCGCGATCGGATGGACGTCGAGGAACGCGAGGACGCGCTCGTCCTCGTAGATGCGGTGGCACGGGATGTCGCCGGCCAGGATCTTCGCGAACACGGTGTCAGCCATGGCGATAAGCCTACTGGGCTAGGGGTCGAATCGGTAGCCCGAGCCACGCACCGTGATGAAGTGTCGCGGCTGCTCCGGGTTGGTCTCGAATCGCTTGCGCAGCTGGCCGACGAAGTTGTCGACCGTGCGCACCGAGCCCGCGGATTGGCCCCACACCAGGCTGAACAGCTGGGCGCGCGAGAACACCTGGTTCGGGTGGTTCACGAAGAACACCAGCAGCTCGAACTCGAGGTGGGTCAGCCGGACCTCGTCGCCGCGGAACGTGACCACGCGCTGGGCGAGCTCGATCGCCACGTCGTCGAACCCGATCTGCGTGCCGTGGGCCGCCGCCACCGGCGCCGCCGCGACCTGGCTGGTCCGCCGCAGCACCGCGTCGATCCGGGCGAGCAGCTCGGCGAGCGCGAACGGCTTGGTGACGTAGTCATCGGCGCCGAGCCGCAGCGCGGCGACCTTGTCGAACTCGCCGTCGCGCGCCGACAGCACGATCACCGGCACCAGGTTGTCCGCCGAGCGCAGGGTCGACAGCACCTCGAGCCCGTTCTTCTTCGGCAGGTTGATGTCGAGCAGGACCAGCGCGAAGTCCTCGTCGCGGGCCAGGACCAGCGCCTCGTCGCCATCGCGCGCGATCGCGGCCGCGTGGCCGGCGAGTTTGAGGTTGAGCCCGAGGCCGGTCGCGATCGCCTCGTCGTCCTCGACGATCAGGATCCGTCCGCTCATGTCCGCGAGACCTCGACGGCACGCGACGGCGGGGCGGCGCGCTCGGCCTTGGTCTCGCGGCGTCGCCTGAGGCGGATCCGGAACTCGGTCTCTCCAGGGCGGGACATCAGATCGATCTTGCCACGATGACCGCGCACGATCTCGCGCACGAACGACAGTCCCAGCCCGACCCCACTCGCGCCGCCCTCGAGCGCGGCGCGGCCGCGCTGGAACTGCTCGAAGATCTCGCGCTGCTCGGCGCGCTCGATCCCGACGCCGTTGTCGCGCACCACCAGCTCGATCCACCGCCCCACGGCGCGCGCCTCGACCGAGATCTGCTTGTCCTCGCCGGTGTACTTCCAGGCGTTGGTCAGCAAATTGACGATCGCGCGGACCAGCGTCGCGCGGTCGCCGACCACCACCAGGCCGTCCTCGAGCGTGCGCCGCACGGGGGTCGGGCGGGTCAGGGTGAGGGCGTCGAACGCGGCGATCGCGTCCTCGATCAGCGCGCCGACGTCGATCGTCTCGCGGGCGTACACGTAGCTCGATTGGAGCCGCGACAGCTCGAGCACCCGGCTGACCAGCACCTCGAGCCGGTCGGTCTCGCGGCCGAGCAGGCCGAGCACCTGGCTGCGCTCGCCGTCCTCGAGCCGCCCATCGCGCAGCGAGTCGATCAGCAGGCGGATCGAGGTCAGCGGCGTGCGCAGCTCGTGCGACACGCTCGAGACGAAGTCGTTCTGGACCCGGACCATCGAAGCGCCCTTGCCGACGTAGATCGAGCCGAGGGTGTAGCCGGTGATCACGCTGGTGCAGAACGTCAGCACGAGCACGCCGGAGATCAGCGTGGTCGCGGTGCTGCCGAGCGCGAGCAGCACGATCCCGACGCCGGTCATCGCCACCGTCGGCAGCAGGGTCGCGAGCATCAGGACGAGCTGCGCGCGACGGAGCTGGAGATTGGCCGGTGGGAAGCGCACCGACCGGACTATGCCATCACGTCGATGCTTGCGGGCTCGGCGCGTCGAGCTCGGGAGTCCCCGCAACCGGCGGCGCCGCCGGCGCGGTTCCCCGAGGCGCGGCCCCCCGGTCCCGGATGTGCCCGGGCACGCCGTGGAGGTCCCAGACGAGCCCCACGGCCGAGAGCGTGCGCAGGATGTAGTACGTGCAGTCGATCTCCCACCAGAAGAAGCCCTGGCGCGTCGACACCTGGTAGTGGTGGTGGTTGTTGTGCCAGCCCTCTCCCAGGGTGATCAGGGCGAGCACGGGATTGTTGCGCGAGTCGTCCTCGGTCTCGTAGCGCCGGCCGCCCCACACGTGGGACAGCGAGTTGATCGTGAACGTGCCGTGCCAGGTCAGCACCTGGGCGACCGCGAAGCCCCAGACCAGGGCGAAGAACCCGCCGATCAGGAACGTGACGACGGCGGCCGCGATCACCGGCAGGACCCACCAGGTGTTGAGCCAGCGCAGCTCGGGGTACTTCGCGAAGTCCTTGATCCGCGACAGGTCGGTGCCCTCGAGGTCGCGCGACAGGATCCAGCCGTGGTGCGACCACCAGAACCCGGACTGGCGGACCGAGTGCAGGTCGCCGGGCTGGTCGGATAGCTTGTGGTGGATCCGGTGGTGCGCCGCCCACCACAGCGGGCCCTTCTGCGCGGTCATCGTGGCGCCGAGCGCGAGCACGAACTGGAACCACCGCGAGGTCTTGTAGCTGCGGTGCGAGAAGTAGCGATGGTACGCCCCGGTGACGAAGAACATGCGCGGCACGTAGAGCGCGAGGGCGAGCGCGACGCCCCACCACGAGAATCCGGTGATCGCGATGCCGACGATCGCCAGCACGTGCACGCCCCAGTAGGGGATCGTGAGCACGTTGAAGTAGGTGCGCCACCAGCCTCGGGCCTGGGCTGCCTGAACTGCCGTCGCGGACATCCGGCGAACCCTAGCCCGGGAAACTCGCGTGGACGAAGAGAGACGGTCAGCAAACGCCGTGCACCGGACCACGATCGTGCCAGGAACGAGTCACGGGAGCACCGGGGCAGGCTCGGTCGGCGCCGGGGCCGCCGAGGCGTGGGCGATCGGCGGCTCGCGGGTCGCGATCGCCGCCGCGAGGGCGACGCCGAACGCCACCGCCGAGGCGACCACGAGGCCGATCCGGCCGCGGTGATCGGGCGCGGGAGGCGCGGCGATCCGCTCGAGCTCGCGCTGGACGTCCACCATCGTCGGCGGGCGCCCGGCGGGATGCTTGCGCAGCATGCGGGTGATCAGCTCGTCGAGCGCGGGGGGGATCTCCGGTGCGAGCGCGCGCGCGGCGGGTGGGGCGAAGCGCTGGTGCGCCTCGATCAGCTGGCGCAGGTCGCCATCGAACGGCGCGCGTCCGGTGACCAGCTCGAACAGGATGCAGCCGAGCGCGTAGATGTC
>JBQCJR010000649.1:0-8389 GCA_051952595.1 Kofleriaceae bacterium | reverse complement strand
CTCGGGTGTGAGGTCCAGCCGCGTCGCAATCTCGGCCCCCGTCACGCCGTCAGCGCTCAGCAGGATCACTCGAGCACGCCGCACGAAGCCCGCTGCCGCCGACGGTCTTGCGATCGCCGCCTCCAAGTCAGCTCGCATCTTTGTGGTCAGCTTGATCAACCGAGGTCGGCGCATCATGTCTGAGCCAAACCGCCATCGCATTGATCCTATTTCGGACGCGGTGCACTAGTAGGCGTCGTGCTCGACCACGCTGAGCGGGCCGGCGCCGGCGCGCTCGAGCGCATCGCGCGCCGCCTCCGCCGTGGTGACCGCGACGGTGACCGCGGCGTCGGGGCGCAGGCAGCGCGTGCACGCGGCGCGGACGTCGGCGGCGGTCAGCTCGCCGAGCGCCTCGGGCAGCCGGGCGGTGAACCCCGCGGGCAGCTCGAACACCGCGTCGCGCACCGCGAGCTGCATGCGCTGGCGGGCGGTCGCGACGTGGAACGGCATCGAGCCGACCAGGTAGCTGCGCGCGAAGTCGACCTCGTCATCGGTGGGGCCGTTCGCCGCGTAGTCGGCGAGCAGATCGAGCGTGAGCGCGACCGCGGGGCCGGCGACGTCGATGCCGGCGGCCATCCACACCTCGAACCAGTGGGGCAGGCGGGACCGGCGTAGCGCGCAGCCGGCGCCGTAGCTCCAGCCGCGCTTGACCCGGATCTCCTGCATCAGCCGCGAGCTGAACATCCCGCCGAGCACCGCCTCGGCGATCGCGAGCGCGGCGGTGTCCCGCTCGCCGTAGCGCACCGAGAGCTGGCCGATCCGCAGCTGGGCCTGCGTGCGATCCGGCTTGTCGACCAGGATCATCCGGCGGCCGGCCGCGAGGTCGGTGAACGACGGCACGGCCAGCTCGACGACGGGGCGGGGCGCGCGGGGCAGCCGCTCGATCAGCCGGGTGACCAGCCGGGCCGCGGTCGCCTGATCGATGTCGCCGGCGAGCCCGATCACCAGGTTCTCGGCGACCACCTCGCGCTGCCACAGCGCGCGCGCGTCCTCGCGCGTGATCCGCGCGATCGACGCCTCGGTGCCCAGCGAGGTGCGGCCGTACGAGTGGCCCGGGCAGCACAGCCAGTCGAACCAGCGGGTCGCGAGCGCGCTGTCGTCGTCGCGGATCTCGTCGAGCACCTGCGGGGTCTCGCGCAGCAGCCGCGCGTGCTCGTCCTCGGCGAACCGCGGCTCGGCGAGCACGTCGGCCGCCAGCTCGATCACCGCGTCGAGGTGGCGCGCCAGCGCGAGCCCCGAGACGGTGACCGCGTCGCGCGAGACACCCACGTCGAGCGCCGCGCCGAGGCCGTCGAGCATCTCGTCGAGCTCGGCGCGCGCGCGGCGGCCGGCGCCGCGGCGGGCGAGCAGGGCGGCGTGGCGATGCAGCCCCTCGAGGCCGATCGGATCCGCCGAGGCCCCGCCGCGGATCGCGACCTCGAACCACACCAGCGGGGTGTCCGGCGACGGCTCGACGATGACGACCGGGCCGCTCACGCCGAGGCTCCCTCGGCGGCGCTCTCGGAGTCGCTCGCGTCGTCATGCGCGTCGTCATGCGCGTCGTCGAGCTCGTCGTCGCCGTCGTCTTCCGGCTCGGCGATCACGAGGGTGCGGCGCTCCGGCACCAGGTAGGTCCGGACCACCCGCGCGACGTCCTCCGCGGTGACCGCGGCGAGCCGCTCGGCGAGCGCGGTGACCTTGCGGAAGTCGCCGAGCGCCGTCTCGTAGTGGCCAAGCGCCTCGGCCTTGCCGTCGACGTCGACCAGCGAGGTCCAGAAGTCCGTCTCGGCCAGCGCCTTGGCCTTCTCGACCTCGGTGCGCGACGGCGGCTGGTCCGCCATCGCCCGCAGCTCGGCGTCGATGATCGCGAGCACCTCGTCCGCGGTGTGGCCACGCGCCGCGGTGACCGCGAGGCGGAGCAGCGAGGGATCGCGGAACGGCGTCAGCTGCGCGTCGACCGATGACGCGACCTCGCGCTCGATCACCAGCCGGCGGTACAGCCGCGCCGACGGGCAGCCCGCGAGCAGGGTCGCCACGATCTCGAGCGTCGCCCAGTCCGCCTCGTCCTGGCCCGGCGCCTTGTAGCCGATCAGCAGCCGATCCGTCGCGATCGGCTTGGGCGCGCGCACGATCCGCTCGCGGGTCTGCTCCGGCTCGAGCAGCTGCTGCGCGCCGTACGGATCGACCGGCTGTGCCTCGATGTGCCCGTAGTGGCTCGCCACCAGATCGAGCAGCGAGCGCTCGTCGAAGTCACCCACGCACACGAGCGTCGCGTTGTTCGGCGCGTACCACGTGCGATAGAACGCGCGGATCTCCGGGAGCGACAGCGACCGGATGTCCTCCATCCAGCCGATCGTCGGCCAGCGGTACGGGTGCACCGTGAACGCCTGGGCCATCAGCTGCTCGTCGAGCCAGCCGTCCACGTCGTCCTCGACGCGCTCGCGGCGCTCGTTGGTCACCACGTCGCGCTCCGCCTCGACCGGCGTCGGCTCGAGCACCAGGTGCTGCATCCGCTCCGCCTCGAGCCGGATCCCCAGCGGCAGATCGCGCGCCGGCAGCGACAGCTTGTAGTAGGTCCAGTCGACCCAGGTCGCGGCGTTCGACTCGCCGCCGGTGCGCTCCACCAGGCGATCGAACTCGCCCGGCGGCAGCGTCTTGGTCTGGCCGAACATCAGGTGCTCGAACAGGTGCGCCATGCCCGTCGCTCCCGGCCGCTCGTGCCGCGAGCCGACGCGGTACCACGTCTGCAACGCGACGATCGGCGCGCGCCGATCGACCGCGGCGATCAAGCCGAGACCGTTGGCGAGCCGGAACCGCCGCACCGTGACGCCTCGCCCCGCACCGACCGTTGTTTCGGCCTCGAGCTGCCACGACTGCTGCATCGGGCGTTGATACCGCGCCGGAGCGCGAGGCGCACCGCCCCAGGCTCTCGATCCCCGTCCCGCGCTACAAGATCCTCTCGCCCCTTGCGCGCGCGCTGTCTATTCGCTCAGCCCCGCGCGGTGCGGGTCGGCGCCCGGCCCGAAGCTCGCCTCGATCTCCAGCCCCGCGCTCGTCGCGATCTGCGTCAGCGCCGGCTCGGCGCGGAACAGCTCCGCGGGCGCGCGCATCCCGATCGGCCCGGCGCCGCGGCTCGCCAGCGCGCGCGCGACCCACGCGCACACCACCGCGGTCGTGCGGTACGGATCCACGCCGCGCACGACGATCTGCGCCGCCGAGAAGCCGCGCCGCACCTGCGCCACCACCGCGAACCGCGTGCGCCCGTAATCGGCATCGGGCGGCGCGTACGGCGCGAGCAGCTCCGCCGCCGCCCTCGGCACCAGCGGCAGCGCGCGGGCCAGCCAGCGCATCGCGCCCGCCGCGCCCGGGCGCCGCGTCGTCGACACGTAGCTGCCCGAGAACCGCGTCGCGATATGCCGCGGGATCGCGATCGCATCTCCGCCCACGTGTGCCATCGCGTCGCGCTCTCCGCCGAGCGCCGGCCCCGCGTTGATCCGGCGATGGTCGCCGGCGCGCCCGGCCTCCCAGCGATCGCGGTACCACACCAGCGCGCGCGTGCCGACCGCGCCGAACAGCGCGCGCTGCGCTCCCGCCGAGAGCACCAGGTCATCGAACACGTAGCTGACCGCCACCTCGTCGAGCGGCCGGTCCTCCGCGAGCCGCGCGATCGGCTCGTCGCGGACCACCGGCCCCGGCGGCTCCGGCTCGCCGACCAGGTGGCGCGCCGCCCACGCCGCGGCGAGATCGCCGATCACGCAGTCGAGCCCGGCGCCCGGCATCGCGACCAGCCCGGAGCGCCGCACCGTGGACTCGTGGCGCTCGTACAGCGCGTGCAACACGCCCTGCTCGCCGCCCACGTCGACGTAGTGGGCGCCCGACGCGAGCGCCGCGATCAGCACCGGCGAGGCGGACTCGCGCAGCGGGCCGGCCGCGTGGATCACGACCCGCGCGCCCGCGAACGCCCGCGCGAGCGCCGCGGCGTCGAACACGTCCGCGACGTGGCGGCGATGCGCCGGGATGCCTTCGAGCGCGAGCGGGTGGCGCGTCGCGGTGCCGACGCTCGCCCCCGCGCCGATCAGCTCGGCGACCACGCGGCGGCCGACCACACCGCCCGCACCGACCACGACGATCTCGGCCGGATCACGGGAGCTCATAACGAAGACCGATGCGCATGGCGTGCTGGAACCGGGTGTAGTCGCCCGCGGCGGTCGGCAGCGCGAATCCGTCGCGCACCGCTCGGCACGCGCGGGTCGAGTAGGCGAGGCCGTGGGCGAAGCAGTCGCGCGGGTCTCGCGGATCGAACGCGCTCTTGTCGACGGCCACCCGCGGGAAATACGCGAACCCGTACGACAGCTGGACCAGCCAGCTCGCCGCGATCCGCACCTGCACGCCCGCGTCCGCGGTGAGCGACGCCGGCGAGATCGTCAGCGCCGAGGTGTTCGCCGCGTCGAGCGACGAGGTCTCGAACCCGATCCGCCCGCCGAACCGGAACGGCTGGCCGGTATCGACCTGCTCGAGCCCCGCCCACATCGAGAACGCGTCGTGCAGGCCGCGCGCGCGCAGCATCCACTCCGGGATGCCGTTCGCCGCGAACGTGCTGTTGTACGCGCGGACGTCGTACGCCTGCATGCGCGACAGGTCCTCCCACCGGCCGCCGATGTGCAGATCGATCAGCCGCGGCAGCCGCGCGCGCAGCTCGCCGTCGACGCTCGCCGGATACGACACGTACACCGTCGAGCCGCCGGTCAACAGCGCGCCGCCGTCGCGCGGCGCGCGAGTCACCGAGAGATCGCCGCGCAGCTGGGTCTGGATGTCGAACCCCGGCGGCGTGTGGTACGCGAGGCCGAGCCACACGCCACTCCACAGCTGCGCCACCAGCCCGACGTTGAGCTTGACGTTCGACGTGCTGAGCAGCGGCGAGCGGACGTCGACGTCGTAGAGCTCGCTCGCCTCCGGGTTCTCGATCCCACACGGCGCGCCGCAGTCGCTCGCGACGCCGCCGGGGCCGGTGCCGTTGGCGAGCGCGGTGTCGCGCGCGTAGCGCAGCCGGAAGAACGTGTTGTCGTGCGACAGGCTCGCGCCGAAGTAGATCTTGCTCGTGATCTTGAAGCTGCCGCTGATCGTGGCGATCCAGTCGCGCTGGCCGCCGCCGAGCGTGTGGTAGCGGAGCGCGTCGTAGCCGCCGACGAACCGCTCGCGCGGCGGCGAGTAGGCCTGGATGCCGACGGTGTAGCTCTCGCCGGCGTGCACCACCAGCCCGACCATCCCGCCGGGTGACGCCTCGGTCGTCGAGATCTTGGCGCCGGGAGTCAGCGCACCGGTCGCGGGATCGAGCTGCTTGCGCGCGATGCCGATCTGGTCGACGACGCCGGTCAGCGCGACGAACACCTCGCCGGTGGTGCCGAGACCGAGCGCGGCGGGGTTGAGCCCGATCGACGTGGCGTTGGGCAGTGTCGCGCCGGTGAACACGGCGCGGCCCACCGTCGGATCGGAGCGCGGTGAAGCATGCGCGGTGGCCGCGCAGCAGAGGAGCATCGTGAGGATCGGCCGGGCGGCCATCGCGCGAAACGTATCACCACGTTAAGCTGCCGCCATGTTCGCGCGCGTGCTGACGATCGCCTTGGCACTGTGGGTCGCAGGCTGCGAGAAGACCAGCCACGAGAGCATCGACAAATGGATGGGGACCCAGAAGGGGCCCGGCAAGCTGAAGAAGGCGTTCGCCGACGAGGGGCTCGACGCCGACCTGTCGGCCCATGCCGGGGTGAACCTGATCAAGAAGGGCATGGACCCCGACGCGCGCGCGGCGCTCGAGACGATGTCGCCCGGCCGGCGGACCCAGGTGATCGGCAAGCTGGCCCCTCGGCTGTGGGATCTCGCGCGCGTCGAGGACGAGCGGCTGCTGCCCAACCCGACGCAGGTCTCCGCGAAGGACGCGCTGTTCGGGCTGCGCAAGTGGGCCGACGACGCCCAGAAGCAGCAGATCGACGCCTACATGAGCGACTGGTACGCCGTGGCCTCGTACGAGAAGCGCGCCGAGATGGGCGCGAACCTCGGCGCCGCCGTGGTGCGGCAGCTCGGGCCGGCGGCCGGCAAGAAGCTGATGTCGGTGGTGTCGAGCGTGATCGCCGCTCCCGGCCAGGACAAGACCCGCAACCGGATCCACGACGAGCTGCTGCTCGGCCTCGCGGCGTCCGGTAACGCCGAGGCCGTCAGCTACATCCTGGATATTGCCAAGATGGACCGCGGCGACTCGTCGCTGCCCGCGCGCGCGATCAGCGCGCTGTTCAAGGCGTACGTCGACCCGGGTGGGCTGTTCGACATCGTGCCGCCCGAGCCGCTGGTCGCGAACGTGCCGAAGATCGTCGCGATCGCCAAGGACACGTCGCTCAAGGGCGACACCATCGACGACGCGATCGCGCTGATCCGGGCGGTCGGCGGCGAGGCGTGCTTCGAGCAACTCGTCGCGATGATCCCGGTGCCGCACCGCGGGCAGTTCAAGTACGTGGTCTCCACCTACGCGCTGAAGTGCGGCGGGGTCGGCCGGATCGCCGAGGTCGTCCGGGCGCTGCCGGACGGGGCGTACGACCGGGAGGAGCTGGCCGGTACCGTGGTGCTGGAGATCTCCAGAATGGCACCACGGGACCAGGTCCTCGCCGGCCTGCGCTCGCTGCTCGCCGACCGCTCGACGATCGCGAAGTGGGTGGCGATCGAGACGCTGGCCAGCCTCAAGTCCGTGGACGACGCGGCGAAGATCGCGGCGCTGTCCGGCAACAAGGAGCGGCTGAGCGGCTACTGGGGCGAAACCGGTAAGCCGGACCCCACCCTCGGACAGCGGGCGAAGGAGCTGGCTGGTCAGCTGAAATGAGCGCAGGCGAGGAAATGATCGCGAAATGATCGCGAGAAGAATGGAAGTGGTTCGGTCGCGCTCGCCGGAGCTATGTAGTATCGTAGGTCACAGCCGGGAGATGGCGTTGGCCCATTCGGGCCCGCGATCATCTTCCTTCGGGGAGTAAATCGCGCATGGACCAGAGCAAGAAGACGATGCGGCACTTCTACTGCCGCGACGTTCTTTGGGAGACGTTCGAGCAGATGGCGAACGACTTCGATTGCTCGATCGACTACCTCGTCAACGAGGCAATGCGGTACTACGCGCGATCGAAGAACTACCAGTCGCCCGGCGCTCCCGGTGGTCCGAACGCGAACGCCGCGGCCGGCAACAGCGGCCCGGTCTCGTATCCGCCCGCCAAGTCGCGGCCGCAGGCCGGCACGCAGCCGCCGCCCAACCCGACGAGCGCGAACCCGACCGCGGCGCCTCCTCGCCGCCCGCAGCCGCCGACCCCGGGCTACTCGCCCAGCGCGCGCTCCGGCGGGGTGACCGCGCAGGCGCTCGGCAGCGGTGGCGGGATGTCGGCGCACGCGCAGCCGCAGGCCAACCATCAGCCGCTCGCGCATTCCGTCCCGCTGGGGGCCGGCCCGACGCTGTTCCTGATCTACAACGGCCAGCGCTACCCGGTGACCAAGGACCAGTTCATCATCGGTCGCGGTAGCAAGACCTCGGATCTGGCGATCAAGGACGGCAATATCTCGCGCAAGCACGCCGCGGTGATCCGTCGCAACGGGACCTTCTACATCAAGGACCTCGGGTCGACCAACGGCATCGACTACAAGGGCATGCGCATCGACAACAAGCGCATCGACGAGGGCGACGTGTTTCACCTGTGCGACTACGAGCTGCGGTTCACGTACCGCGGCGACGGCTGATCGCCGCTCATCGCGGCTGATCCGGCTGGATGACAGCCTCGGGTGCTAGCGTGCACCCGTGGATCTCGAGCTGAAGCGTCGCGTCGAGGCGCTGCGGCGTCCGCTGGAGCTGGCGGCCGCCGACGGCTTTGCCGGCGTGCGCAAGGTGCAGGGCCTCGGCAACGCGCTGCGCGTCGCGTGCGACGGGTTGATCGCGAAGCTGCCGTCGGACGCGCTGGTCGCGTGGCGGGCCACGCTCGGCAAGTGGGAGCAGCTCGACGAGCAGCAGCAGGCGATCGAGGTCGCGCGAGGGATGCGGCTGATCGCGCGTATGCCGCGCGCGCCCGAGCGCGTGGCACCGCAGGGCCCACGCGCGAGCTCGCTGCTGAAGCCGCTGCCGGCGGAGCCCGCGGTCGCGCGGCCGGAGGGGCCGTCGCCATCCCCGTCGCCATCGGTGGCGTCGTCGTCGTCGTCCCGGTCTCCTTCGCCGTTGTCGTCGCCATCGTCGTCGTCGCCATCGTCGTCGTCGTCGTCGTCGTCGTCGTCGTCGTCGTCGTCGTCGTCGTCGTCGTCGTCGTCGTCGTCGTCGTCGTCGTCGTCGTCGTCGTCGTCGTCGTCGTCGTCGTCGTCG
>JBQCJR010000648.1:0-9723 GCA_051952595.1 Kofleriaceae bacterium | reverse complement strand
AGACGCTCGAGTCGATCTCGTTCACCGGCACCAAGCTGTCGAAGCAGAGCTTCAACGTGCTCGGCCAGGTCGCCGCGACGCTGCGCGCGCACTCCGAGATCGTGCGCGTGCGCGTGACCTGCCACGTCCATCCGACCAACAACCCGGAGCGCGATCAGGAGCTGTCCGACCGGCGCGCCCAGGTGGTCCGCGAGTGGCTCGTCCAGTGGGGCATCGCGGTCAACCGCGTCGACGTGCGCGGCTTCGGCGGCACCAAGCCGCTCGCGGCGCCGACCCAGAAGGGCGCGGCGATGGTCAACGAGCGGATCGAGCTGATCATCATGGAGCGGAAGTAGCCGCTCGCGCGAGCGCGACGCCGATCACCTGCGCCGCGCCCGCGCGATGCAGCGCGCCGGCCGCCGCGGCGAGCGTCGCCCCGGTGGTCACCACGTCGTCGACCAGCACGATCCGGCGGCCGGCGATCGCCGCGGGCAGCCGCGCGACGAACGCGCCGCGCAGGTTGTCGCGCCGGGCGCTGGCCGGCAGGGTGCTCTGCGGCGGCGCGTGCACGATCCGGCGCAGCGCCGGGACCGGGGGTGGCAGGCCCGCCGCCTCGCACGCGCGCACCGCGAGCAACCAGGCGTGGTCGAAGCCGCGGCTCAGCCGGCGCCGCCAGTGCAGCGGCACCGGGACGACGAGGCCGTCCGGCGCGGCCGCCGCGGCGATCACCGGCGCCCACAGCGGCGCGAGGTCCCGGGCGATGTGGGTCCGCCCGGTGAACTTGAGCCGGCGGATCGCCGCCGCGAGCTGGCCGCCGAACCGCCACGGCGCGGCGATCCGCTCGAGCCCCAGCGGGTCGCGCCGGCAGCGCGCACACGTGACCTCGCGATCGCCGCTCGGCTCGGCGCACCGCGGACACGCCGGCCCGAGCTCGACGAGCGAGCCGGCGCACGCGGCGCACAAGGCCGCTGCAGGAACCCCGCACGCGGCGCACTGAGAGCGGAACAACCAGTCGACGATCACCGGCGGGGTTTCGGCCAGTCGGCGCCCGGGTTGCGTGCTAGCGTGCGCCGCAGTGATCGACCGCTGCTACGTCTACGAGCCCGGGTTCGTCGATGGGGCCGCGCGCGCCGAGATCCTGGGATGGCTGGCCACCCTGCGCCCGCTGTGGGAGATGCGGTACACGACCCGCCGGCCGCTCCCGCCGGGCAAGCAGCAGCGCCCCCTGCTCCGCCCGGTGTACTGGCTCGGCAACTGGCAGTTCGCGTGCCTCGGCTACTACGAGCCGCCCCGTCGGACGATGGATGCCGCGGTGGCCGCCGAGCCGTTCCCGCCGGTGCTCGCCCGGCTGGTCGCGACGATCGAGCGCCGCGTGCGCGCCGGGTTCCCGCCCGCGACCGTGCCGCGGCGCTGGCACCTCAACACCTGCCTGGTGAACTTCTACGGCGATCGGATCGAGGGCGACCGCACGATCGATGCCGCGCGGGTCGGCGAGCACCGCGACTTCGAGCCCGGTCCGGTGGCCTCGGTCTCGCTCGGCGAGCGCGCGCGGTTCCAGTTCGTGCGCCGCGGCGTGCGCGACGCCCCGCCGGTGCGCACCCAGTGGCTCGAGGATGGCTCGCTCCAGATCTTCGGCGGGCCGCGGTGGAAGGACGACCTGCTCCACCGCGTCCAGCGGGTCGATGACAAGCACGACCTCGATCTGCCGCCGGCGATCGACGGATTCCGGACCCGCCGGGTCAACTTCACGTTCCGCTACGTGCCCGACGAGCACGTCGTGCCGTTCGCGCGGCTGCCCGCCGCGGCGCGCGATGACGTCCGCGAATACGTCGCGACCCTGGCGGCGTCGTCGCCGTTCTTCGCGAACGCGCTCGCCGGCGAGTCGCGGAGCCGCACCGCGCCCGCCGAGCGGAGCTAGCGCGCGCGCAGCCCGAACAGCGGCCGCTGGGTCGCGGCCTCGGGCGCGGGGACGCGGAGCAGCGCCGCGAGCGTCGGCGCGACCTGGAGCAGCGAGCCGGTGCCCGCCTGCGGCGCGAGGCCGGGCGCCATCACCAGGATCGGCACCTGGCGATTGTCGTCGAACGGCGCGTCGTGGTGGGTGCCGGTGCTGTAGTCGCTGATCAGCGAGCCGGCCTCGGGCACGACGTAGAGCTCGCCGGACTGCCCCTCGACCAGCGACAGGCAGATCGCGCGCTCGAGCCCGCTGCGCGCGTCGCACGCGTCGGACGGCGCGCCGCCGGGAGGCTTGCCGGGCGACGCGCCGAGCGGCTTGCCGAGCGGCTTGCCGAGTGGCTTGCCGAGCAGCTGATCGACCCGCTCCGCCGCCGCGATCCCGGGCAGCTGGCGGATCGCGTGGGCCGCCGCGGTCAGCGCATCGGCTCGCGCCTCGCCCGCGACGCGCTCGAACGCCGCCGAGAAATAGACATTGCCCGACACCACCTGGGACACCCACGGCCCGGCGCCGAGCCGCCGCGCGAGCACCTGCTCGACCGCCGCCGAGATCTCGGCGCTCGTGATGCGGCGCCGTCCGGAGGTCGCGCTGCGCTCGACCACCGGGGTCGCGCCGTGATCGCTGGTCAGCACCACCGCCCAGCCGGCGCGACCGAGCCGCCGATCCAGCTCGTCGAACAGCTTGCCGAGCGCGAGATCGAGCCGCAGCGTCAGATCGAGCGCCTCCCACGAATCGGGCCCCCACAGGTGCCCGGCGTAATCGCGGGCGCTGAAGCTGATCGCGAGCAGGTCCGGGATCTCGTCGGCGCCGAGCTCCATCGCGGCGATCGCGGCGAGCGCGGTGTCCATCACGATCTCGTCGCCGTACGGCGTGTGGAGCACCGCGCGCGCGGGCGCGTCGCTGTCGGCGAGCCGGTGCGGGAACGTGCGCGCGAGCCCGTGCACGCTGCCCTCGCCGGGCGCGTCGTCGGGGATCCCGGTCTCGCGCGCGAGCAGCGCGCCATCGAGCGGCTCCCAGGACGCCGAGAAGAACCGCTGCACCGGATGGCTACGCGCGTGGTCGCCCAGCCACGCCGGCAGCTCGCGCGCGAACCCGTGGCTGGTGGTCATCCCGCCGGCGGCCTCCTCGTACCAGATCGCGAGCTCGGGGTGGCGTCCGGCCATGAACGCGGCCGCGCGCGCCTTGAGCGCGATCGAGACGCTGCGCGCGCGATCGAGGGTCGCGCGGCGCAACACGTCGGCGATCCCGTCGACCCGCAGCGCACGCGACGACGCCGCGTCGTCGGTGGTCAGCGCACCGCCGAGCGACGGCCCGACCGCGAACGCGAGCCCGTCCGGATCGTACTCGGCCGGCCGCACCAGCTGCTCGTCGCGCCGGAACCAGGTGTTGCCGATCACGCCGTGCACGTTCGGCGGCGCGCCGGTGCCGATCGTCGCGTGACCGGTCGCGGTGAACGGGTTGGCGTACGGCAGCTCGGCGGCGCGCACGTACGCGCCGTCGCGGAGCAGCCGCGCGAACCCGCCGCGAAAGCTCGGGCGGGCGCGCTCGAACGCCCAGGTCGGCAGCTGATCGACGACGATCAGCACCACCAGCCGGGGCGCCGGCGCAGGCGCGACCGAAGGCCGGCCGGCACACGACGCGAACAGGAAGACACCGAGGACGGCCGCGAGTCGACGCACCCGTGCATCGTATCCAAGAGCGGGCGCACTCCCCTGCTTCGTGGCGTCGCAGCCACGCGCATCCGATGTGCCGCTCGGCTCCCGATCGCGAGGCGATCTCGCTCCCGGTGAGCGCGCGGATCAGCCCGCGCCCCGGATCACCAGCTTGCCCACGTGCGCGCCGCGGCGCAGATCCAGGAGCGCGGTCCGCGCATCTTCGAACGCGTAGGTCTGGTGGATCACCGGGCGGATCCGGTGATGCGCCACGGCGGCGTCGAGCTGCTCGAACAGCTCGCGCGGACCGACCGAGATCCCCTGCAGCCGGAGGTTCTTGGTCAAGATCGGGATCATCTCGAACTGCGAGGTGCCGCCGGCGAGCAGCCCGACCAGGCTCACCTGGCCGCCCCAGCGCGCCGCGCGCAGCGCCCGCGACAGATCGCCGCCCGCGACGTCGATGACGAGATCCGCGCCCACGCCCCCGGTGAGCGCGAGCACGCGCTCGTCCCACGCCGCGATCGCGGTGGTGTCGATGACCTCGTGCGCGCCGAGCTCCCGGGCGCGCGCGACCTTCGCGGCGCTGCGGGTCAGCGCGATGACGCGCGCGCCGGCCGCGCGGGCGAGCTGGATCGCGAACACCGCGACGCCACCGGTGCCCTGGACCACCACCGTGCCGCCCGCGGCGAGCGGCGCCTCGCCCCACAACGCGTGCCACGCGGTGACCCCGGCGATCGGGAGCGTCGAGGCCTCCTCGAACGACAGGTGATCCGGGAACCGCACCGCGCCGTCGCCGTCGAGCAGCACGTACTCGGCGAGCATGCCGTCGCGCGGCGAGCCCAGCGTCGAGCCGAACACCGTCTGCAGATCGGTCCGGCCGCCGATCCAGCGCTGCGCGAAGATCCCGCACACCCGGTCGCCGGGGCGGACGCGGCTGACGCCCGGGCCGACCGCCACCACCTCGCCGGCGCCGTCGGCGACCGGGACGAGCGGCGTGCGCGCGAGCGGGCCATACGCGCCCTCGATCACCATGAGGTCGTGGTAGTTGAGCGACGCGGCGCGCACGCGCACCAGCACCTCGCCGTGCCCCGGCGCCGGGATGGGGCACTGGGCGAGTCGCAGAGCATCGATACCGAAGCGGTCCTCGAGGACCCAGGCATTCATCGTGGTCATGACGTCTCCTTCGAGACGCACCCTAGATTCGTGCGCGGAACGCGAGTAGACGCCGCCAGCTCAGTTCACTTGTGCCAAGATGGAACAAATCATGGCAATGCTCGACGACATCGAGATCTTCGTCGCGGTCGTCTCGGCAGGCAGCTTCAGCGCGGCCGCGCGCAAGCTCGGCGTGACGCCCTCGGCGGTGAGCCGGCGGATCGCGGCGCTCGAGGACGAGCTCGGCGCGTCGCTGCTCGCGCGCACGACGCGAACCCTCCGGCCGACCCGCGACGGCGCGGCGTTCCACCTGCGGTGCGCGCGCGCGATCGACGAGCTGCGCGAGGCGCGCCGCGATCTCGCGAGCGCCGGCACCCGGCCCTCGGGCGTGTTGCGGGTCGACGCGCCGATCGCGCTCGGCCGCCAGCTGCTCGCGCGCCGCATGCCGGCGTTCCTCGAGCGCTATCCCGAGCTCGACGTCGAGCTCACCCTGCGCGACCAGTTCGTCGATCCGATCGCCGAGGGCGTCGACGTGCTGGTCCGGATCGCGCCGCTCGCCGATTCCTCGCTGGTGGTCAAGCAGCTGTCGCGCAGCCGGATCGTGGTGTGTGGCGCGCCCGCGTACCTCGCGCGCCGCGGCACTCCGGCGACGCCGCAGCAGCTCGCCCACCACGCGTGCATCGGGTTCCTCCGCGACGGCCGCCCCGACCCGTGGCGGTTCACCGACGGGCCAAACGTGTACCAGGTGGAGATCCAGGGCCGCCTGCACACCAACGACGTCGACACGATGCTGGCCGCCGCGCAGGCCGGATCCGGCCTGATCGCCGCGTTCGACTTCCTGGTCGCCGACGCGCTGGCGACCGGCGCGCTGGTCGAGGTGCTCGCGGACCACCCGTCGATCACGCGGCCGATCCACGCGCTGTACCCGAACAGCCGCCACCTCGTTCCCAAGGTGCGGGTGTTCCTCGACTTCCTCGCCGAGGAAGTGTTCGCGGCGCCGCGCCGCACCCGGCGCAGATAGCGGCGGTCGAACAGCGATGACGATCTGATGGCCACACCCATACCGCGGCGGCCGCACACTTGCCGGCGTGCGACCGCCGCGGCTCCCCTTCCCTCACCCGGCGACGGCGTCGTCGTCGGTCTCGATCTCGCCCGTCCAGTACACGTAGTCGCGCCACGCATCCGGGATCGACCTCGTGCTCACGCGGATCTGCACCGACGCGATCCACGTCGGGCGGGTCGGCGTCGCGAGCAGCTTCATGCGCGCCTCGTTCGGCGTGCGGTTCGCCTTCTCGCGATTACACGCGTAACAGCACGACACGATGTTGTCCCAGGTCGTTCCACCGCCCCGCGACCGCGGGACCACGTGGTCGTACGTGAGCTCGGAGATCGAGCACTTGGTCGCGCAGTACTGGCAGCGGTAGCGATCGCGCGCGTAGATGTTCACGCGCGAGAACTTGACTGGCTTGGCGTGGCGCCGGAACGCCTTGCGCAGCCGGACGACCGCCGGGGCGTGGATGACGAGGGACACCGCGTGGATCTCGGCGTCGTACTGCTCGACCACCTCGACCTTGCCGAGGGTGAGGAGCGTGATCGCGCGCTGCCAGGAAATGATCTTGATCGGCTCGTACCCCTGCGTCAGCAGGAGCGTTCGGGTCGCATCGACGTGCACCACGGCACGCCTCCTTGTCTCTCCGGTGCTTGCCGTGACGCGCGCGCCGGATCGCGCGGATCACCGGCCCGCTTGGCGCGGGCGACGTGGGAACGCTGGGACTCGCACCCAGTTGGCCTCTCGGGCGACTGCGTTACAGGCAGCCTCGGTCTCTCTACCGTCAACGTTCCCAAGGTTGTGTGACCGGTCGGATTCGAACCGACGCCTCCTCGACCCAATCGATAACCATCTTCGATCGGCCCGGATCACCGGACGAAAAACCCGAAAGACGGTGTAGGCGCTCTCCCAGACTAAGCTACGGCCACACAAGAAAACGAAAGCAGACGTCGTCGCGAGATCGGTTGGATTCGAACCAACTACCATCCGGTTAACAACCGGCCGCTCTTCCGATCGAGCTCCGATCTCAAGTACCGGCGCGTCGCCACGCCGGCAGCGGTCGCGTGCCGCGCCTTCGCTCAGCGTCGTAGTTGCCTACGCACGAGCGAAGTCGGAGATCACCGGCGGCGTCGACGTGTCGAAACCGACCACATCGAGCATACCGGCGTCGTTCGGGTCAGCGATGCTGAACCCGTTCGATGTCATCCCGACCACGACCAGCTTGGCCGGGATGCCTCGTGCATCTCGATAGGCGCGCAGCGCCTGGGCAGGATGCACGTCTCCTGCCCAGGTCTCGTTGTCGGTGTAGACCACGAAGGCGTCCACATCGACACGGTGCTGCTGCGCCCAGATCATCGGCAGCGCGCAATCGGTGCCACCCGTCGCGAGCCGATCGATCCGGCGAGCCACGTCGTCCAACCGCTGGCGCGGCGAGATCGACAGCTTCGAGACCCCCGACGCGCCCCCGGTGAACGCCACGAAGACGTGGTCGCGCTCGGTCGCGGCGGTGATCATCGACATCGCCGCGCTCGCCACGCGCGGCGTGAGCCCCGGGACCCCGCACAGGTCGCTCCAGGTCATCGACCCGGACGCATCGAGCGCGAGCAGCATGCGCTTGCCAGACGGCGCCACGAACCCGAAGCTCAGGTAGAACGCGGCGTCGAGCGCGTCGACGATCGACGGAACCGGCGTCCACTCGCCCTGGCCACGCGCGCCGCGCCCGGACCGGTAGGTCAGGAGCGCGGAGAGGATGGCCAGCGGGTGGACGCGCGCCTTGGCGAGGCGCACCGGATCGCGCAGCTGGCTCGCGACCTCGGCCGCCGCGGCGCTCCCCGAGACGAGCAGTCCGACTCGGGTCATCGCCGCGAGGTTGCGCACCAGCGCCGTCATCGGCATCGCCGCGAGCAGCGCGTCCCAGATCTCGGGCCACCGGAGCAGCTCGGTCGGGACGCATTCGCGCGGCACGCGGTGCTCGCGGATCAGCCGCGCCGCCACGAGCACGTCGTTCGTCGCCCGCAGCTGATCGATCGCGACCAGCAGCGCGAACGCCGGATCGCCCGCGGCGCCCTCGGGCAGCTCGCCGCTGATCGCCCAGCCGAACAGCCGGTCGTGCGACGGCGACGCCGCGCGCGGGTGCGCGAGGCGCAGCAGATCGCGATTCGACCAGCCGTCGCGCGACTGATACTTCGCGAGCTGGAACGCGAGCTCGGTCGCCGGGCGCGTGTTGAACCACGACCCGACGGCCTTGCGCATGCCGCGTCCCCACCCGCCGAAGCCCTGCGCGTAGTGCGCGAAGTGCATCAGGTGGGTGCCGATGCGGCAGACCTTGGGGACCGCCGCGTAGGCCGCGCGGCGGGTCGGCTCGTCGCCGAGCTTGGCCGCCATCGCGAGGGAAAAGATGGCCGGATCGTTCTTGGGCGCACGTCCCGCTTCGGAGATAGCAACGATCCGGGCCACGGTGCGAAGACCGTCGGCGGCGATGCAGCGCGCGACCGCCTGGGCGTTGTCGCGGGTCAGCTCGCGCTCGGTGATGTAGTAGGTGCCACCCTCGCTTCCGAGCACGAGGAAGCGATCGAGCCGCACCCAGTCGTCGACCGACCAGGTGTAACCGCCCGCGGAGTTGCGGACCTGGGTCGAGCCGGGGATCGGCTCGTCCTGTGCGGTGACGCGAGTGGAAAACATCTTGGTGAACTCGAACATGGCGCTTCCTCCGGCCCACGCGGGGTGGGCGGCTCGGTGTGGTCGACTCGCGGGGTGGCGAGGGCGCGCGCGGCGCGCCGTGCCGCCGGGTGGCGGCTCGATGGACCCACCCTTCTGGGATCGAACCAGAACGCCCGGCGTACCGTGCGCGCAGACCACTGCGAGGAGGGTTGAGAATCGTCATCGCTATTCGGTTGTCACAGAGGGGCCGGGGCGCGCGCAGGGCGCACCTCGGGCGGCGATGCACCCGCGGACCTCGCGAATGCACCTGTCGATCAATCGATGTCTGGATTGGAAATCCAGATATCGAATCGATCAGGGTCGAGTTGTGGAGTCGCCGGACGGCGCCCGAAATGCAGAAAGGGCCGCCTGGTGTTCCCTGGCGGCCCTTCCTCGCGTGAGACGTTAGATCACGTCACCCGCGTGGGGGTCCTCCAGAGAGCGAGCTATCGCTGGCAACGCCCCGATCGGGGCCTCCCACCACCAGCGAGGCTCCGGCAACGCGCTGGCGCCGCGATGGGACGCCGGCCTCGTAGCCGAACCTGTTGTGGATGGTGTTGCGCTTCATGGCGGTGTGCTCGCTTGCGTGGGCCACGCGGGGGTGGCCGATGGTCGATACGATTAACAGCCTCGCTCCGAGCTGTCAAAGGCTTTTTCGACGAGATTCGCGAGAAATCGCTAATCGCGCATTGTCACTCTGGTTCTGCACTACCGATTTGCCGGCAGCGCGACCATCGTCACGGGCCGCGCGATCGCGAGCACGAGCTCGGCGAGCGGGCCGACGAGCTCGCCGCCGACGGCGACCTGCGCGCCGGGCTCGATCGCGATCTCGACGCGATCGCACAGGAAATCGCGAGACGGACCCGCCCCGCGCAGGCGGTCGACCAGACCGACATCACCGCACCGGAGGTGGAATCGATCCGGGCTCGCGACCGCGCGCTCGGAGTGGAGCGTGGTCGCGGTGATCCACGCGCTCGGCCCGGCCCACAGCGGCTGCCCGGCGGCGACCACGCGCTCGGCGCCTCGCGGCTCGAGCGCGATCGCCGGCGCCCCCGCGTTGGCGACCGCGATCCGCGGCGCACCGGCCGCGCGGCGCGGCAGCGAGCGCACCGCCGCCGAGACCACGCGCTCTGCCCGGGCGCCGATCAGCCTGCGCGCCCCGGGCACGCGATCGACCAGCCTGCCGATCGCGCGGCTACCCTCGACTGCCTGGGCGGCGACTCCGAGGCTGACGAACGGCG
>JBQCJR010000647.1:0-2636 GCA_051952595.1 Kofleriaceae bacterium | reverse complement strand
CTCGTCGTTCGACCCGTCGTCGTCGGACTCGCCGCGCGCCTCGTCATCATCGTTTTCGTCCGAGTCCTCGTCGAGGTCGCCTTCGTCGTCGCCCTCGTCCTCGTCCTCGTCCTCCGCGGCGCGGCCGCACACCTTGCACGTGCCGTCGTCGCCGATCACGCCGATACACGCGCCGTTCGGACACAGCGAGCGCTCCGTCCAGACCTCGCCGCCTCGCGACGGAGCGCGGGCCTCGCCCTCGCGCTCGTCCTCGTCGCCCTCGTCTACATCCTCGTCGTCCTCCTCCTCCAGATCGTCCTCGTCCTCGTCACCCTCGTTCGCGAGCCCGCGCTGGCGCTCGTCGCCCCAGTTCGGCGCCACGCGGCCGCACGCCTTGCACGTGCCGTCCGCGCCGATCACTCCGACGCAGCCGCCGTCCGGGCAGAGCATCCGCTGGTCCCATTCCGACATCAGGTACCTCCGAGCGCGGCAAACAGATCGTTGGCGAGAAAGAACGTCACGTCGACATCTCCGAACCGCAGCACCGCGCGCGACGGCAGCACCTTCTCGCGCCGCGGCTCGAGCGCCGCGCCGCGCAGCCAGCTGCCGTTCTTCGAGCCGGCATCGGCGACCAGCCAGGTGGCGCCGTCCTGCCGGACGTACGCGTGCTGGCGCGACACCGAGTGATCCTCGATCACGATGTCGCTCTGGGGCGTCCGGCCGATCGTGATGCGGTCCGAGAACGGCGCCTCGGGTCGCTTCACGAGCGGATACAGCGCGAGCTCCGGTCCAGAAATCGACCGATGGGTGGGGATCGGCTGGTCCTTCGATTTCTCGACGGTGTCATCACTGGACGCACCCACGCCTACGGGATCTCGTCCGGTGTACGGACGCTGGTACCGCACCAGCGCGGCGGGAGCGGCGGCGGCGAGAAACTCGTCGCGACCGAGGCCGATCAGGTGGCGGTAGTGCGCCGCAGCGTCCATCGGGCTGGGTATCGCGCACGTCGCCCCTCCCGGCAAGCGCCGGGGTGCTCATCCGATCGACGCCTCGATGGTCCGCGTTTGACAGCCCCGACGGTGGCAGGGTAAACGTCGCGTGACATGTACGATACGTCGGATATCCGCAAGGGCCTCAAGGTGCTCATCGACGGCAAGCCGTATACCGTCATCGAGTTCCAGTTCGTGAAGCCCGGCAAGGGCGCGGCGTTCACTCGCACCAAGTTCAAGAACTTGCTGTCGGGGGACACCTTCGAGCGGAACATCCGGTCGGGTGAAAAGCTGGAGCCGGCCAACGTCGATCAGCGAGACATGCAGTACCTCTACAAGGAGGGCGATGATCTCGTGTTCATGGATCAGTCCAACTACGAGCAGGTCACCGTCAGCGCGGACCTGATCGGCGAGTCGGTCGATCTGATGAAGGACAACATGCCGGTCACGGTGCTGTTCTTCAACGAGCGCGCGGTCGACGTCACGCTGCCGACCTTCGTGTTCCTCGAGGTCACGGCGTCCGAGCCGGGCGTGCGCGGCGACACCAGCGGCAACGTCCAGAAGCCGGCTACGGTCGAGACCGGCGCGACGGTCAACGTCCCGCTGTTCATCCGCGTCGGCGACACGATCAAGATCGATACGCGCACGCACGAGTACGTCGAGCGCGTGAACAAGTGAGCCTGCGCGGCCGCGTCCTCGCGGTCGACGAGCAGGTGGCGATCGTCCGCGGCGAGCGCGGCGACGCGCGGGTGCCGGCCGAGCCGGCCTGGCGCGCCGGCGATCTCGTCGAGCGATCGCACGTGGTTCGTGCGTACGACGGCCCGCCATTTCCGGGCCCGCGCACCGAGACCGCGCGACTGCCGCGCGCCCGCATGTCCGCGCTGCAGGATCGCGCCCGGGCCCTCGCGGCACTGCGGGCGTTCTTCGCCGAGCGCGACTTCCTCGAGGTCGAGACCCCGCTGCTGGTGCCGAGCCCGGGGCTCGAGATCCACCTCGAGGCGGTGCCGGCCGGCGGCGGCTACCTGATCACGTCGCCCGAGTACCAGATGAAGCGGCTACTCGCCGGCGGGTTCGAGCGGATCTACCAGGTGTGCAAGTGCTTCCGCGCCAACGAGCGCGGGCCACACCACTCGAGCGAGTTCACGATGGTCGAGTGGTACCGCGGGTTCGCGGACCTCGACGCGATCATCGACGACACCGAGCAGCTGGTCGCCCGCGTGGTGACCGCCGTGCACGGCCAGCCGGTTGCCCGGGTCGATGGCCGCGCGATCGACGTCGCGCCGCCGTGGCCGCGGATGGGCGTGCGCGAGGCGATGCGGCGGTGGGCCGGCGTCGAGGTGGCGGGCGACGAATCGGCGGCCGAGCTCGGCCGGGCGGTGCGCGCCGCGGGGATCGCGCTCGACGACGCCGCGGCGTGGGACGACGCGTTCTTCGCGGCGTTCCTCGCGCGAGTCGAGCCGGCGATCGCCGCGCTCGATCGACCGCTCGTGCTCGAGGACTGGCCGGCGCCGCTCGCCGCGCTGGCGCGCCGCCGCACCGACGATCCGCGGCTCGCGCTGCGGTTCGAGGCGTACGTCGGTGGGCTCGAGCTGGCGAACGCGTTCGGCGAGCTGACCGATCCGGTCGAGCAACGCGCGCGGTTCGAGGACGACCTGCGCCAGCGCGCGG
>JBQCJR010000646.1:0-3958 GCA_051952595.1 Kofleriaceae bacterium | reverse complement strand
GGTGTCCCCGAGCCGCTCGCGCAGCTGCTCGCGGGCGCGGCGCAGCCGATCCTTGGCGGTCTCGAACGGGATCTGGAGCGCGAGCGCGGCCTCGCGAAGGCTGTGCTCCTCGAGCTCGTGCAGGGTGACCACGTCGCGCAGCGGCTTGGGCAGCTCGTGCACGGCCTGCCGAACGGCGAGCACGGTCGCCAGGTCGTCAGCGGGCACCACGTCGTCAGGCGCCACCTCCACCAGCACCTCGCGCTGCCGGGCCGACTTGGAGCGATCGCGGCCGAGGTTGCGCGCGATCCCGTACACCCACGCCGGCAGCGGCACGCCCTCGGGCGGCCGCGCCGAGCTCAGCGCGCGCACCAGCGCCTCCTGCGCCAGATCGCGGGCCTCGGGCTCGGACAGCCCGGCGCGCAGGCCGGCTCGACAGGCGGCCTCGGCGGCCTGCTGCAGGGTGGGTGTATCGGCGTGGACGTCCACGGTGGCTAGGGAGATCGAGTTGTCGCCGTGAAGGTATCTTGGACGTACAGCGGCGAGAGCATGAGCGCGCCGCCGAAGCTGAGTCCGAGCCCGCCGAGGATCTTCGGGCCGGCGCCATCGATGCCGATCAGCGCGACCAGGCCCGCGCCCGCCATCGCGACGCCGGCGGCGAACATCCCGCGACGGAGCCCCTTGCGGCTCTTGTGGTGCAGCGTGATCGTGGTCGGATCGTCGAGCAGGAAGCGATCTCCACCCGACGACGCGGAGTCGGGATCGTGGAACACTAGGTAGTGGCGCCCGCGCGGCAGCCGCGCGGTACACGGGCTCGTGCACAGGCCGTCGAGGTAGTTCGCGAACACGGCGCCGCTCCGGGTGGTCGTGGCGACCGCGCCCCGGTTGTTCAGCGAGACATCGACGCGCCGGCCGTCTGCCGAGACGATCGTCACCGGGATCAGGCCGTCATCCGGCGCGGCCTCTGGCGGGACGTCCGCCGAGGCATCGAGGCTGCCGATCAGCGCCACGCGCGCGGAGCCCGCGCGATCCAGCGCGGCCGCGACGGTCACCGCGAGTGACGAGGTCACCTCGGCGCAGCTCGCGCCGTCGACCTGCTTGGCGCGATCATCGACGTTGCGGAACGAGCCGGAGAACTGCGAGCCCGCGCGCGCCACGCGCACCTGAATCCTCGCCGGCGCGGTGTCGTCCCACGGCACGAAGCCGAGCTTCGCCGAGACCTCATCGGCGAACTGGCCGGCGTCGATGCACGACGGATCGGTGGCGCGGTAGTCGAGGGCGATCGGATCGGCCACAGCGGAAGTAGCCGCGGCAGCGACGAGCACGAGGGACGCGAACAGCTGGTTCATGATCCTCGATGGAGCGAGGAGAGCAAGTTGGGTGGACCGGTCAGCAAAAACCTGCTGAATCGTGCATCGGTATCAAACTGACCACGTGATTCCAAGCCCTTAGCGTATACCGGCGCGCCGGGGGCCGTCACCTGCCGCGGCGCAGCGCCGCGATGATGTCGCGCCGGGCGAGCGTGCCGATCGGCCGCTGCTCGTCGTCCACGACGACGAGCTGACCGACGTCCGCCCTGGCCATGCGCTCCGCGGCGACCCGCACGGTCTCGCCGCACGCCGCGGTCACCGCGGGCCGCTCGCTCAACCCGCCGACCTGGCGCGCTGGATCCGCGGCGCGCACCGCGCTCACCGCGACCACCCCGACGAGGCGATCGCCGTCGACCACGGAGATGATGCGGGGGTCGCGCGCCGCGCGCTCGAGTTCGGCCAACGCGGCACCGGCCGACGCGCTGCGCTCGATCCGCGGCGGCGCACCGGACATCACCTGCTCGACGTGCACGTGCGACAGCGGATCGATGTCGTACTCGCCGGCGGCCGCCACGCCGCGACGCGCCAGCTTCTCGGTCATGATCGAGGTCCTCATCAGCAGGCACGAGCAGAAGTACGCGAGCGACACGCCGACGACGATCGGCACCGCGGCGTGGATCTGCTGGGTCGCCTCGAGCGCGAACAGGATCGAGGTCAGCAGGGCGCGCGAGGCGCCCGCGAACATCGCGGTCATGCCGACCAGCGCGCCGATCCTCGGATCGATCCCGGCGTGCGGCGCGATCGCGGCGGCCGCGGCGGTCAGCAGCCAGCCGAGCCCGCTGCCGAGCGTGAGCAGCGGCGCGAGGGTACCGCCCGAGGTCCCGCTGCCGAGCGCGATCGACCACGACACCAGCTTCGCGACGCACAGCGCGGCGAGCGCGAGCGGCGGCAGCCCACCCGACAGCGCCAGCTCGATGTTCGAGTACCCCACGCCGAGCGTGCGTGGCTCCACCAGCCCGACGACGCCGACCGCCACGCCGCCGAGCATCGGCCACCACATCCAGTGGATCGGCAGGCGCTCGAACCGATCCTCGATCGCGTACACGGCGCGCGTGATCGCCGTCGACGCGATCCCGATCACCGCCCCGGTGGCAGCCACCACGATCGTCGTCGAGAGCGTCGGATCCACCAGCCCCGCCATCGCGAAGGTCGGCGCCGAGCCGTGCACCAGGACGCGCAGCCCTCCCGCCGCGGCGGCCGCGAGCGCCACCGGCACGATCGAGCGCGCGCGATACTCGAACAGCAGCAACTCGATCGCGAGCATGACCGCCGCGAGTGGCGTCCCGAAGATCGCGGTCATGCCGGCGGCCGCGCCGGCCGCGAGCAAGGTCTTGCGCTGATCCGCCGTGACCCGCACCCATTGGCCGAGCACCGAGCCCAGCGCGCCGCCCGTGGCGATGATCGGCCCCTCCGCGCCGAACGGCCCACCGGTGCCGATCGCGACCGCGCTCGACGCCGGCTTGAGGAAGGTGATCCGCAACGGAATCCGGCTCTCGTTGGTGAGGATCTGCTCCATCGCCTCCGGGATGCCGTGCCCGCGGATCGCGCGCGAGCCATAGCGCGCCATCAGCCCCACCAGCGCGCCACCGATCACCGGGACCGCGAGCGCGATCAAGCCCAGCTTGTGGTCCGCGGGAGCGACGTTGGAGACCGAGAGCCGCCCGAAGTACGCGATGTTGGTGACCAGCGCGATCGCGCGCACGAGCAACTCGGCCGCCGCCGTGGCGACCACCGCGAGCCCGACCGCCAGCCCGGCGATCACCGCGTCCCGACGGTCGATCGTCGTCGGCAGATGCGCCACGTGCTCGCGCGCCAGCGCCGGCGACATCGAGGGAGCGATCGGGAGACCTTCGGACGAAGCGCGTGACTCGACCATTGGTGTACAAACTGTCCGAGAACCCAGGAACGCGGTGCGAGGGCGGCGCGTCACATCGTCGCAGCGCGCGCGGAGCGGGAGCGTGGCGCGGAGTAGCGCGAAGTGCGCGGCGCAGAGCCGCAGAGCCCTGTGGACATGACGCGCCTGTGACCTGCGCCGAGTTGGCCCAGCGTGCGCGGTGATTCGCAGCTCGACAGGCGCTTGGACAACCGTCGGCCCTCGCCGGCCGACGGTTGACCACATGACCACAGGGTCTGCTGCTACCGGGAAGAGTTTTGAATCCGGGGGAGAGGAAGATCCGGGCGAGCTTGCCAGGGCGAGCCGGATGTCCGAGTTTCGGACATGATGTCCGAGCATCGGACGTTGACTCGGAGATCATGCCTGAGATCGGCGATCTATCGTCGGTGCCGGATGTCAGAGAGGCGTGATATGGATATCGGCGAAATCAAGATTCGTCAACGGAGCGTGGCCATGTGGCAGGTGCAGCAGGAGCTGGAATTTCGACGTCACGGTGGCATGCGGCCAGGTGCGGGGCGTCCGCCGAAGGGTGCGCGTTCGAGTCAGTCGCACAAGCGGCGGCCGGAGCACGTCGCGCGGTATCCGGTGCACGTCACGATCCGCGTCGCCGAGGACGTCACGCGCCTGCGCACTCCGGAGGTGTTCGCGGCGTTCCGCGCGGCGACGATCGTGACCGCGCGACGATCGGACTTTCGCATCGTGCACATGAGCATTC
>JBQCJR010000645.1:0-6551 GCA_051952595.1 Kofleriaceae bacterium | reverse complement strand
TGGACCAGCTGCAGGTGCAAGAGCGTGCGCTCCCAGCTCACGAGCAAGCGCGTGTACCCAGCGAGCCGCTCCTTTGGAAACTGCCGCGCTCGCGTGAAGTCGAGGGTGAGCCGCGGGATGTCGCTGCGAACGAGCCCACGTGCTTGCTCTGCGGTGATCGGGAGGCCGCGGTCCCAGAGCTCGTCCGAGATGCCCGCGACATGGGCCAGCGCCTCCTTGCGAGCCGCTTGATGGCGCGCCGCCAGCTGCGATTCGTCGGAGGTTCCATGGAGCTCTGCATGGACGCGATCTGCCCACCAGCTCGGGAACGCGTCGCCGTGCGCGATGAAGAAGCTCTCGTCCACGTCCGGTTCCCGCTTCAGGCGTTCGACCGTCTTCACCTCGTCCTTCGCGATCACCAGACACTCGTCGAGAAACGTATCGACCTCGTCGTAACTCCTGAAGTTGGGACGGTAGGCGAGGAGGAGGCTCACGCGTCGCGCCTCCGCGCGGTCCCGTCCGATCGGCAGCGACGCCGCGCGTTGCTCCCATTCGTCGAGGATCGACAGGTAGTACTCGTCGAGCTCCAGCTGCGTGGGAACCGCCTTCTGGTGCTGGATCGGAGGAGTCCCCGAGCGGACCGGCACGTTCGTCGGAAGCAGATCGACCGCGCTGCGACCGGCGACGACGCGTGCGGCGATCGCGTCGGCGTTGCGTTCGAACGGGTCACCCAGCACGCCCTCGCCGCGTGGCAGCTGAAGCCCGTGTCGCTGCTGCACCACGTGAGCCGCTTCGTGCGCGGCCAGACGAAGGTCCGGCGAGTTGCGAAATGCGACTCGCTCGCCCACCGTGAATGCCTGCGATCCCAGACGGCGCGTCGCGGCGGATGCAGCGCCGCCGATGTGCGCGGTGATGCCAGAGAGATCCATCGCGAAGGCACGCTCCAGACGATCGAGGTGTGGGAGCGGACGTCCCGGCGCGCCGAACGCCTGGGCCGCGACGACTCTCGGGCTCGGGGAGAAGACCGGAATATCGAGGTGCGAGCGCCCTCCTTGGATCGCGATCGATGGTGGCGCCGGAGCCCGCACTGGCTGTCTGGCGGCCGCGCGCGCCGACGGCACCTTGCGACCCGAGCCCACCGCCGGCGACTTCGCGAACCCTCTCACCAAGCGCCAGTCTAGAGGTTGCCCTGCGCCCCGTCGAGTCGATGTCACGTGGACGGTCCACCGGTACAGCCGGCAACCAAGCCGAGCCGGGTCGCGGATGTCTCGCGGCAGACTTTACGCCCCGTGAGAGCGCGTGGTTCGATGCGGGAGTCGTGGTGTGGGTCGAAGCGAATCGCGAGTACTTGAATGTCGAGATCCGTCGAGTCGCCGCGTTGTTCGCGAGCGCACCAGAAGTCGCGCGGCCCCGTCTGCCCGATGGGCCAGTCCCGGCGCTGCTCGCGCTGCAGCAGATCTTCGGGCTCTCCGAGTTCGAGCGCGACGTGATCGCGATGTGTGCGGGCGCCGCGCTCGACCCGAGCTTCGCGGCGAGCTTCGCGCCGAGCCATCCCTGCTTCGCGGGCGCGCTTGCCGTGCTGCCGGAGCCTCATCTCGACGCGATCTCGCCCACGGCGCCGCTGCGCGCACATGGTCTCGTCGTGCTCGGCGCGGCCGCGGACCCCTTGAACGCGCCGCTCGCGCTCGACGAGCGGATCCTTCACTTCGTGACGGGGGTGCCAGCGCTCGACGAGCGTCTGCGGTCGCTGCGGATCCCGGCGACCCGCGATCGAGTGACGCTGGTTCCATCACAGCGCGCGGTCGCCGACCGGCTCGCGCGCGTCCTGCGAGACGCCCCCGGCTCGATCGCCATTCAGGTGTTCGGCGGCCACGTATCGACGCGTGCCGCGATCATCGACGAGGCCGCCATCGCGCTGGGTGCCGCACCACTGCGCCTGCGCGCATCGGCGCTGGCCTCCACGCCTGCCGAGCTATACGCGATCGTGTGCGCGTGCGAGCGCGAGAGCTTGCTGTCGAGCGTGGTACCGGTGATCGAGCTCGACGTACTAGATCCGCCGGAGGCACAGCGCGCCGCGCGTGCGTTCGCGGAGATGACGAGCGGGATCGCGATCCTCTCCACCGCCGATCCGCTCGGGCTGGCGCGAACGACGACGGTGCAACTCGAGGTGCCCACGAGCGATGCGGCAGAGCGTCGACAGCTCTGGGAGCTCGCTTTCGGGGCCGACGTGGCCCGCGTCCGCGACGTGGTGGATCGAATCGCGGATCAGTTCCGGCTCGAGTACGCGGACATCGCGAGCATCGTGCTCGCGTGTGATCGCAGCGCGCCGGAGCCGGAGCTCGGCCGACTGATGTGGAGCGCCTGCCTCGAGCGCTCGCGGCCACGGCTCGACGACCTCGCGCGACGGATCATCCCCACCGCCACCTGGGACGATCTCGTGGTGCCGCCCGCGGTCGCCGAGGCGCTGCGCGAAATCGTGGAGCATCTGAGATATCGCCACACCGTTCAGGAGCGCTGGGGATTCGCGCGGGGCGATGCGCGCGGGCGCGCGATCACCGCGCTGTTCGCCGGCCCCAGCGGGACCGGCAAGACTCTCGCAGCCGAGGTAGTCGCGCGTGAGGCCGGCCTCGACCTCTATCAGGTCGATCTAAGCCAGGTCGTCGACAAGTACATCGGCGAGACCGAGAAGCGTTTGCGCCGGATCTACGATTCGGCGGAGAAGTGCGGCGCCGTGCTGCTATTCGATGAAGCAGACGCGCTGTTCGGAAAGCGCGCCGAGGTCGAGCGCGGCGCAGACCGCTGGGCGAACCTCGAGGTCAGCTATCTCCTGCAGCGCATGGAGCAGTATCACGGGCTCGCAGTCCTGACGACGAACGCCAAGGACGCGCTCGACCGCGCGTTCCTGCGGCGGCTTCGCTTCGTCGCGAACTTCCCGTTCCCCGACGCGGCCCTGCGCCTGGAGCTGTGGCGTCGCGCGTTTCCGAACGACGCCCCGACCGCCGGCCTCGACCTGGCGAGCTTCGCGCGGCTGCAGCTCTCCGGTGCCAACATCAAGAGCGTGGCGCTCAAGGCGGCGTTTCACGCGGCCGCCGACGCGGCTCCCATCACACCCCGACACGTCCTGCGCGCTGCGCGCAGCGAGTACGCCAAGCTCGAGCTGCCGTTCCCGGAGACCGAAGTGCGCCACTGGTGAGACGGGCGCACGACGCCGGGTGTTTCTCTCCTCATGCCGCGCGCGTCTTGGTGGTGATCCGAGTCGCCCAGGTCCGCGCCTTGCAACTGCAATGTGGGACAGCGACAAGGCGGTGACGATCCATGGCCAACAAGAAGCAGAAGCTCGTCGCGTTCCTGGACAAACAAGTCTTCGATCCCGTGTTGCACGCCTCCGCGCGCGGGAAGACCGAGCGAGAGAAGCAGCAACTGGACGACCTACAGTCGCGGACGCGCACCGAGAAGGACCGCTATCACCACTACGAGGATGCGGCGAAGGTCAAGCGGATGTTCAAGGGCGATCTGAGCTCGGCACCTGCGAAGAGAGTGCATCGAGTGTCACATGCGTTGGGCCTGCCGGCGCTGCCGGATGTTCGCTCCGAGTTCGACGCGCTCTGCGAGCGACTCGGGATCTGAGTCGCGACGACCCACGCACACGAGCTCCACTCTCGGCTCGAAGGCACACGTGATGCACCCGTGGATCGAGGAGTCCACGAGCGAACCAGGGTGTCATGACGACAGAGTACGTTCTAACGCCGCGGCAAGATGCGCAAAAGCCAGAGCCCGAGCAGAATGCCGAGTCCGAGCAGAATGCCGAGGCCGAGCAGAAGGCCGAGCCCGAGCAGAAGGCCGAGGCCGAGCAGAAGGCCGAGGCCGAGCAGAAGCCACGCGAGCAACGGCGCGACGGCTCGGTGGAGCGGGCGGAGCAGGATCGGTCGACGATGCTCGCGCGCGATTCGGCTGAACCAGATGTGCTGCTCGATGTCCCGTCGGTGAAGGTCGAGGAGCTCTCGCTGGATGTCGAGGAGCTTCGGGCGCACGTCTCGCTGTTTGCGAGGGTGGGGAACCTCGTGGCACTCGACGTCGGAGCGAAGGCGCTGCTCGGAAAGATGAAGCTGACGAGCAAAGGAATCCAGGCCCAGGCGCTGCTCAAGGTTCGACTTCAGAAGGTGTACGCGATCCTGGAGCGGACGCTGTCGACCCTCGATCGAAACCCCGAGATCCTGGCCAGTGGGTCCAACGCGGCCGGCGAGGCGGTCGGTGCGATCGGCAGGAGCGTCGAACAGACCCTGCCGAAGGTTGGACAAGCCGTCGGCAACACGCTCGAGCAGACCGGATCTCAGGTCGGACACGTGGTGGGCAGCACCGCGCGTCGAGCCGTCGATGCCGCGACGCCGCCCCGCGGCGATCCCTCGCGCGCGCAGCGTGTGCTACGGCGGATCGAGAAAGCCACTCACAAGTGCGCGGCGCGAGCGCGACGTGCCGTCTGGACCGCACGACAGGCGGTGCGCGCCCGGCGGGGAGCCAAGGCCGCCCGCGATGTGACGCGCGTCGTCCCCATCGGTCAGTGACCTTCGCGGCCGGTACGCCCGGAGAGCGCCGCCATGTGTCCTTCGAGGCGGTCGAGCCGGTCCTTGAGCCGCCGGTTCTCGTCGGCCAGTTGGTTGCGGCGCGCCTGTGACGACAGCGCCGGGTCGGTGCGCCACCAGTCGATCCCGATCTCCTGTGCCTTGTCGATCGATGCGACGAGCAGCCGGATCTTGATCGTGAGCAGCTCGACCTCGCCGACGGAGATGCTGATGTCGCCGGCGATCACGATGCCTTTGTCCAGCACCCGCTCGAGCAGATCCGCCAGATTGGTTGTTTGGTTGCGCGCCGGGATGTGATCGGTCCGACGCGTTATCGCGGCCGGACGACGGTCGTCATGTCCGCTGACCATGATCCTCTCCATCTGTCAGATCGCCGATCGAGCCGACCCCCAGCTCGAGGTCTTCGGCTTCGAGGCCAAAGGAGGCCCTGAGCTCGGCGAGCTTGTCGGCGAGCTTGAGAAACGTCTGCCCCATCCGCTCGATCTGCGCGTCGGTGAGCGTGCCGGCGTCCATCCTGCGAATCGCCTGTCGCTCCAGCAGTCGGCGCACCAGCTCGACCAGCGAAAGGACCAGCTTGGCGATTCCCTTGCCGGCATTCTCCTCGTTGGCGTCGATGCGGCGCGGTCCCGCGCGGTCGATCCGATCGAGCAGCGCCGCGGCCTGCGCGAGCTCGTCGAGGTCCCCGCTCGCGCGCCGATCGAGGTCGAGCTCCGGGACGTCTTCGTGGACATCAGGGTGCATGAGGTACTCTTGCAATCGGTTCAACGTCCATGCCTGGCCGGCCGGAGACGAAGCTGTACGGTGGCCAGGGCCCGCTCAGCACGATCGCGACATCGGGGCGCCGACCACGCAGCTCGTCGACGGCCGCGCGAACCGCCGCCATGTCAGATGGCGCAACGAGATACGCCGCGCGCACTACGAGACCGCCCTCGTTCACCACCGTGAGGCGACGGTCGAAGGTGTAGTCGCGCACCGCCAGGTCGATGTCGCTCGCCAGCTGGCGAGCTGCTGCCTTGCCGGCGTCCGCGCGTGCATAGGCCCCGCGGCGTGCCTGAAGATAGCGGGCGCCCGCGCCGCCTTGCGGAGCGTGGCTCGCCGGTTCCTCGGGGTCGGCGACCTGCACGTCCTCGCGCCGAGCTCGCCAGAGCGCCGAGAGACCCAGCTCCACCTTGTCTCCGATCCGCGCCAGATCGCCGGCGAGGGACTCGTAGCGCTCCGAGAGCGCTTCTGTGACCGCACCCGCGTCCGAAAACACGGTGCCGAACCTGACCGGCAGCGTGCGGTGGTGCACGCCGAGCGCTTCGACAAGGGCTTCATGGCGCACGAGCGCGGCCGTGTCGCGGCGCGGTGGGGCGGCGATCGTGCTCACGATCGCCGCGATCGAGCGATGCCCCACCGTCGACAGCTGGCCTCCCTCCAGCCCGCGCCACTCAGCAGGTGGCTCGCATGCTCGATCGACGATGGCATAGACATACAGACTCATGGGCCGGCCTCGAGCTCCGACATCCGTTGGACGGAGGCCAGCACGACATTGAGCGCCACACTGACGAGGTCCACGTCCGCGACGGAGATGGTGAGGTCTCCGGTGAGCACCACACCGCGATCGATCATGCGGTCGAGTAGCTCGAACAGCGTGACCTCCTTCTCCTCGCCGATCCGACTCATTCGGACTCCGGGTTCGGCGCCGCGAAGCTGTATGGCGGCCAAGGGCCGGTCCACTCGTCGCGCAGGTCGTGCGCCAGATCCTCCAGCGCGGCGACAAAGGCCGGCAACCGCGAGCGCTGAACCAGATACGCGGCGTGCAAGATCTCGATCTCCTCCTCCGCAGTCGCCGCATCCCGTCGTTCCGATGCCGCGATCTCGCTGGCGACGGCGTGTGCGATCAGGCGCTCGTGCGCGTCCTCGGCCAGCTCGGTCAGCCCACGCTCGGTCGCCCGCGCACGCGCTTCGTCCACCTTGCGCCGCAGCAGATAGGCCCGCCCCGACGACGCC
>JBQCJR010000644.1:0-3565 GCA_051952595.1 Kofleriaceae bacterium | reverse complement strand
TGGCCTCCGGCGAGCCGCCGGCCACCGGGCGCGGGTCGACGCAGGCGCGCCGCTCGCACACCCGGGGCGTCCGGCAGTCGGTGTCCTTGGTGCAGCCCACCTCGTCCGGTCGCGTCTGCGTGCCGCTGCACGCCGCGGTAGCGATCGCCGCGACGGCGACCGCCCCAAACACGAACCTCACGGGCCGGACCCTAGCAGAAACTCAGGCCTTCGGCAGGTCATTCGAGAATCGCTCGGCGAGCTTCTCGAAGTACCGGCGCGTCTCCTCGAGCACGACCGGGTCCTGGTCCGGGTACATGCGGATCCCGTGGGCACCAAACGGGTCGGTGGTCACCGGGCCCACCGGCAGGCCACCCACGATGCCGGTCTGCTCGTGATAGAGCAGCGCCAGCACCTCGGAGTGGTTCTCCGGCACCAGAAACGTCCTCCGGCCTAGCTCGGGACGTCCGTCTTTGAAGCCGTCGACCAGCTTGGCCATTGTCCGACCCACGAAGTCTAGCGTCGTGGCTCGGCGGACGAAAGTGCCAAGGCATTTGTAGATCGCCTCCCGTGCACTCGTGCGCTCCCACCCGTGAACACCCTTTGAACGGTGCGGCCCCTGCGCCACACTGCACCGCGCCGTGATCGAGCTCTGGTTCGACTTCTCCTGCCCCTACGCGTACCTGGCATCGCGCCGGGCGCACACCCTCGGAGTGCCGATCGACTGGCGGCCGATGCTGCTCGGCGGAGTGTTCCGAGGGATCGGCGCCGGCGATGGGCCGATGGCCACGCTCTCCCCCGAGAAAGCGCGCCACAACCTCCACGACATGCACCGATGGGCGGATCTGTTCGGTGAGCCGTTCCAGATGCCGGCCGGCCATCCGATGCGCACGGTGCGAGCGCTCCGGGTGCTGCTCGCCCTGCCACACTCCCGGTGGCCGGCGGCGATCGAGGCGATCTACGCCGCCTACTGGCAGCGCGGCGAGGACATCGCGCGCGACGAGGTGATCGCCGCGGCGCTCGGCCGCGGGGGCCTCGAGGCCGCCGAGATCTCGGCCGCGCTCGGCCGCGCCGACGACCCGGAGATCAAGGACGAGCTGCGCCGCCGCACCGACGAGGCCGTCGCGCACGGGATCTTCGGCGCGCCGGCGTGGATCGCGCGGCCGGCGCACCGCGAGCCGATCCTGGTGTGGGGCCAGGACCGCCTGCCGTGGCTCGCCGCGATCGCCGAGGGCTGGGATCCCGACGCCGGCCCCCCGCCCGGAGGTCCGCGCCCACTCGCGCCGGCCGAGCGCGTACATTCCGGCCCGGCCCAGCCCGGGCCTCAGCCAGAGGCTGGCGCCACCCTCGACGTCTACGTCGACGTGGCCAGCCCGTTCGGGTACCTCGCGCTGACCCAGCTGCCGGCGCTCGCGGCCATGGGCGTCGAGCCGCGGATCGTCCCGATCCTGCTCGGCGGGCTGTTCCGCGACATCGGCCAGGCCAACGTGCCGCTGCACGCGTTCCCGCCCGCCAAGCAGCGCTACGTCTTGCGCGAGATGGTGCGGTGGGCGCGCTGGTGGGGCGTGCCGTTCGACCCGCCGCGCAAGTTCCCGCAGCGCACCATCGCGGCGCAGCGACTGGTCGTGCTCGCCGTCGAGCGCGGCGCCGGCGCGGCGATCCGGCTCGCGACGGCGCTTGGCCGCGCGATGTGGGCCGAGCAGCGAGATCTCGAGGACGACGCCACCCTGCGCGCCGTGCTCGCGGCGAGCGACCTGCCGGTCGAGTGGGTCGAGCGAACGCAGGAGCCGGCGGTCAAGGCCGCGCTCGCCGCCAACACCGCCGCCGCCCGCGCCGCCGGGGCGTTCGGCGTGCCCACCTTCGTCGTCGACGGGCGACACCTGTTCTGGGGCCAGGACCGGCTCGAGCTGGTGGCCCGGGCGCTCGCCGGGCACGCATGGGAGGCCCCGTGATCGCCGCGACGATCGTATGCGCCATCGCGTGCCTCGCGCTGTGCGCCGCCGAGTGGCGCGGCCTGGCGCGGATGCGGATCGCGAGCAAGCTGACCGCCTCGGCGGCGTTCGTGGTGCTCGGGGTGCTCGCGCTGTGCGGCACCAATGACCCGCCGCGCGACGACTTCCGGCGCTGGATCCTGATCGGCCTGGTGCTCGGCGCCGTGGGCGATGCCGCCCTGCTCGGCCGCGGGGCGCGCGCGTTCCTGATCGGCCTCGGCGCGTTCCTCGCCGGTCACCTCGCGTACGTCGTCGCGGTCGCGCAGATCGAGCCGCCCGGGCGATGGCTCGCGGACGCCGGCTGGATCGGCGTCGTGGCGATCGCCGCCGGCCTCGGCGCGCTCGCCTGGCTGTGGCCGCGGCTCGGCTCGATGAAGGTGCCGGTGATCGGCTACGTCGCGGCGATCGTCGCGATGGTGATCGCGGCGGTCGCGGCGGCGCGCGCCGGTGTGCTCGCGGACCCGCAGCGGACGTGGCTCGCCGCCGGCGCCGCGCTGTTCTTCGCGTCGGATCTGGCGGTCGCACGCGACCGGTTCGTCGCGCACGAGCTCAGCAACAAGCTGTGGGGGCTGCCGGCGTACTTTGCCGGACAGCTGCTGATCGCGTGGTCGATCTCGTAGAGAGCGCTACTTCTTCTGACCGCGGCGCGCGCGGCGCGCCTTGCTGCGGCCCAGGCCACGCTTGTGCGCGCCGGCCTTCTTCGCCTTGATCTTGCGGCCCTTGAGGCGGCGCGCCTGCTTGAACTTCGGACGCGAGGAGAGCTTACGCTTGGTGCGAGCCATGGCGCCTTCGTTTATCGAGAACCGGGCGCGAGAGCAAGGGCCTGAGCGGCTGTAACCGCTCCCCGTACGTGGCGTATACCCGCCGGCGGTCGCGATGGCCGACGAACGGGACCTGATGGCGCGGTACTGCGACGGCGATGCGAGCGCGTTTCGCGAGCTCTACGCGGCGGTCGCGCCGCGCGTGCTCGGGTACCTGGTCAGGATGGCCCGCGAGCGCGCGCTCGCCGAGGACCTGTTGCAGCAGACGTTCCTGAAGGTGCATCGGGCGCGGGCCGCCTACGTGCGCGGCGCCGATCCGGTGCCCTGGATCTATGCGATCGCGCACCGCAATTTCCTCGACGAGGCCCGCCGCCGCAGCCGCGCGGTGGTGCGGGTCGGCGACGGCGATCCGATCCCGGATCCGCCCGCCGGGCTCGACGGGCAGACCGCCGAGCGCCGGGACGAGCCACGCGCCGATCCCGAGCTGCTCGAGGCCGCGCTCGCCGCGCTGGCCGAGCTGCCCGCGCCGCAGCGAGAGGCCGTGGTCTTGACCAAGCTCGACGGCAAGTCGGTCGCCGAGGCGGCCGAGATCGCCGGGACCACCGTGGGCGCGATGAAGGTGCGCGCCCACCGCGGCTACGAGGCGCTGCGCCGGCTGCTCGGCCGCGCCCGGCCGGACGCCCCGGCAGCCGCGCCCGGCGCCGCGCGCGCGGGAGGGGCGCGATGCGCCGCCGGGATCGGCCCGGCGGGGCGGGCCGCCCCCCCCCGCGCCCCCGCGGAGGCCGCCCACGCGCGCCCCCCCCCGCAGCCCGCGGGGCGCTCCCGATGCGCCCG
>JBQCJR010000643.1:0-3650 GCA_051952595.1 Kofleriaceae bacterium | reverse complement strand
AAGCCCCCCCCGCCAAACCGGAAACGGCGGGGGGGCCCGCCCGGGGGGGGGGGGGGTTCGGGGCCTGGGGGGCGGCCCCGGGGGGGGCGCCCCGCGCCGTGCGTGTGCTGCAGAGCCCCGGCGAGGGCAATCGCCTGCGATCCGGCGAGGTGCTCGTCGCGCCCGCCACCGCGCCCGACTGGGTCCCCACGATCCGCCGCGCCGCCGCGCTCGTCACCGATAGCGGAGGGATCACGAGCCACGCCGCGATCGTGAGCCGCGAGCTGCGGATCCCGTGCGTCGTCGGCACGCGCACCGCGACCCAGGAGCTGCGAGACGGCGAGGTGGTCACGGTGGACGGCGGGAGCGGCCAGGTCACCGCCGGGGCCGCGCGGATCGAAGCCGCACCGTCCGTCGCTGCGCCGCCCATCGTCCGCGCGCCCGAGGCGCTCGCGACGCGGATCTACGTGAACCTCGCGATCGCCAGCGAGGCCGAGGCCGCCGCCGCGCTGCCCGTCGACGGCGTCGGGCTGCTGCGCGCCGAGTTCCTGATCACCGATGCCCTCGGCGGCCAGCACCCCAAGGCGCTGCTCGCCGCCGGCCAGCGCCGGACGATCGTCGACCGGCTCGTCGACGCGCTCCGCCAGATCTGCCGGGCGTTCCACCCGCGCCCCGTCGTGTACCGCACGTACGACTTCCGGACCAACGAGTTCCGCGCGCTCGCCGGTGGCGAGGCGTACGAGCCCGTCGAGGGCAACCCGATGATCGGGTTCCGCGGCTGCTTCCGGTACGTGCGCGATCCCGAGCTGTTCCAGCTCGAGCTCGAGGTGCTCGCGCGCGTCCGCGAGGAGCTGCCGAACCTGCACCTCATGATCCCGTTCGTGCGGACGCGCTGGGAGCTCGAGGCCTGTCTCGAGCTCGTCGAGCGCAGCCCGCTCGGCCGGCAGCGCGGCCTGCACCGCTGGGTCATGGCCGAGGTCCCCTCGGTCGTGTACTGGCTCCCCGAGTACGCGCGCCTCGGGATCGACGGCGCTTCGATCGGCTCGAACGATCTGACCCAGCTCGTGCTCGGGGTCGACCGCGACTCCGAGACCTGCGCCGAGCTGTTCGACGAGGCCGATCCGGCGGTGCTCGATGCGATCGCGCGGATCCTGCGCGCTTGCCGCGACGCCGGCATCACGTCTTCGCTGTGTGGTCAGGCGCCGTCCAATCGCCCCGAGTTCGCCGAGCACCTGGTGCGCGAGGGGATCACCTCGGTCTCGGTGAACGTCGACGCCGTGGCCGCCGTGCGCTCGGCCATCGCGAGCGCCGAGCGGCGCGCGTTGCTCGCGCTCGCCGTCGCCCGGCGATGAGGCGCGCCGCCGGTCGCGCATGAGCCCGCTCGGTCGCGCCGCCGCCTTCGTCGCTGCTCACTTCGAGCGCGGGATCGCGATCCGGAACTGAGTGCCGCGGCCACCTGGCGCTGCGCCCACCTCGATCGATCCACCCGCCGTCGCGATCAGGTGCTTGCACACCGCCAGATCGAGGCCGGCCCGGCCCCTGGTCGTGAACAGCGGGTCGAACACCCGCGCGCGGTCGGCCGCGGGGATGCCCGGTCCATCGTCGGCGACGGTGATCAGCGTGGCGACCCCGCCCGGCGCCGGCCGCGACGCGATCGCGATCGCGCTGCCCACGCCCGCCTCGCGCATCGCCCCGAGCGCGTGCTGGACCAGGTGGACCAGCACCTGCTGCAGCACGTGCGCGTCGATCGCGACCGGCGCCGTCGCGGCGAGATCGAGCGACAGCGTCGCGCCCGCACCGGCGAGCTGCGCGCCGACCATCGCGCTGGCGTGGCGCACCACCACGGCCGGCTCGCACCTCGGCACCGCATCGCGCTCGCTCGCCGTGCGTTCGCGCGGCCGCGGCGTTCGCGCGTACCCGAGCAGGGCACCCGTGAGGTCCTTCATCCGCTCCGCCTCGCTCGCGATCCTCTCGAGCGCCGCGCGATCCGGGTGGCCCTCCGGCTTGTCCTCCTGCAGCTGCCTGGCGTGGCCGAGCACCGCGGTGAGCGGCCGGTCCAGCTCGTGCGCGACCTGCGCCGAGAGCACGCCGATCGACGCCATCCGGTCGCCGCGCGCGAGCGCCGCCTGGAGCTCGCTGCGCTCCGCGATCCGGCGCGCCATCTCATCGATCCGGTCGCCGAGCACGCCGATCTCGCCGGGCCCCTCGACGGAGGCGGCGGCGACCGGTGCGCCCTCGGCGATCGCGTCGGCGCGGCGGGCCAGCGCGGCGAGCGGCCGGGTCAGCCGGGTCGCGAGCCAGCCGCCGAGCGCGAGCGCCACGGCGAGCGCCGCGCCGAGGACGATCGCGGTGTCGCGCGTGGTCCGCCGGGCCAGCGCGTAGACCTCGCGCTCCGGCTGCTGGTGCAGGATCGCCCATCGCGCGCCGCTCGCGAGGCGGCGGTACGCGGTGAGCCAGCCACGCGCCGAGATCGTGCCCTCGGCCGACGAGGCGAGCGCGCGATCGACCGCCGGATCGATCCCGGCGAGGCTCGCCGGCGCGCCCGCCCACGGCTCGCTCGGCACGCCGCGCAGGTCCTCGCTCGACGCGATCGGCACGCCCGCACCGTCGACCACCAGCACCCGCGCGCCCGGGCCGCGCCGCGCGGCGGCGATCGCGTCGCGCACGAACCCGAGATCGAGCCGCGCGACCCACGTCCCCCTGCGCTCGCCGCCACGCGCGCGCGCCGGGACCACGAGGTGCACGACGGTCCGCCCGCCGGCGCGCTGCACGTCGCCGAGCGAGGCGCCGCGGACCGCGCCGACGTCGACCCCCGGTGGCACCGGATCGCCCGCGCGCAGCGCGCCGTTCGCGTCGACGATCGATAGCCCCGAGACGATCGGCACGTCGTGGCGCAGCCGCTCGATCAGCAGCGGGGCGGTGCGTGGATCGTCCGGCGCGTCCGCCCAGATCGCCGCCGCCAGCTCGACGGTGCGCCGCGCGTCTTCGAGGGTCCCATCGAGTGCCGCGCCGAGCGCTTGCACGTGGGCCCGCGCGCCGCGCTCCGCTTCTCGCGCCGCCTCGCCGCGCGCCCGCGCGATCGCCAGCGCGCCGGCGATCACCACCGGCACCACCGCGGCGAGCGCGAGCACCAGCAGCACGCGCCAGCGCAGCGACGAGGCCCGCGCGGTCACGGTCTCTCCGGTGCGCTGGCACGCCGCGGCCCGCCCCGGCGCGCGCGGTCGAGAGCCGTCGCGGCGAGCGCGGCGAGGCAGGTTCTGCGTCGCGGAGCGGTCACGCCCTCACTCTACGCGCGACCGCCACGCGCTGCGTGATATCTACCCACCATGCGCAGCATGACCGGCTTTGGCCGCGGGACCGCCGAGCCCGCCGGGGTGCGCGCGACCGTCGACGTTCGCGCGGTGAACCACCGCTTCCTCGACCTCAAGCTGCGCGGCCCCGCGATCTCGCCCGCGCTCGAGGAGGCGATCTCGACCCGGGTCCGCGGCGCGATCGAGCGCGGCTCGGTCGCGGTCTCGGTCCACGCGGTCGGTCGGGCCGGGGCGGCCGCCGCGCGGATCGACGTCGAGGCCGCCGAGCGCGCGCACCAGGCCCTCGTGGAGCTCGCGGACCGCCTCGGCGTGGCGCGGCCCGATCTCGCGCTCGTGCTCGCCCAGCCCGGGGTGATCGCG
>JBQCJR010000642.1:0-4571 GCA_051952595.1 Kofleriaceae bacterium | reverse complement strand
TCGCCAGCTCGAAGGCCCAGCGGGTGCGCAGCGGCCCGAGGTCCGGCAGCGGCGCGCTGATCCCGACCAGCAGCTTGTGCTGCAGCTGCGCGCCATCGGCGATGCCGATCACCGTGGTGCGCCAGCCGCCGAGGAAGCCCCACCCGCGTGGGGATACCCGGGCGAGCAGGTCGAGATCGTGCTGGCCATCGGTCCAGAACATCGGATCGAGGACCAGCGAGAGATCGACGCTCGACAGCTCGATCCCACCGCCCGCGCGGATCGCGTGGGCGCCGGAATCGGCCCGCAGGTTGAGCCCGGCGTGCCACACGTCTGCGCTCGCGGGCGCAGGCACGGCGAGCAGGACGACCACGACACACCAGGCTCTTGCCACCATCGAGACGTTCGTAACACGGGGGCCTGATCGCGCGTGCTACGCTCGACGCGTGAGTGGGGACGACGCCTCGAGACTGACCGCGCTCACCGCGCAGCTCGAGCAGTCTCCGCTCGACGCGGCGGCGCGCGCCGAGGGCGACGGGCTCGCGGGCGCGCTCGGCGGCGAGCTCGCGCTGCACTGGCGGATCGCGGTCGTGCGCGCGGTGATCGCCGCCCCGCCGGATGGCGACGCGGTGCGCGAGGCGTACGGCGAGCTCGTGGATCTGTACCGCGACGAGCCGGCCGGTCTCGCCGCGCTGCGCCCGCTCGGCGAGGAGATCCGCCGGCTCGAGCTGGAAGGCACCCTGCCGCGCACCCTGGTCGCGCGCAGCGCGCGCCGCCCGCGCCGCTAGCCACGCGCTGGGGCGGCCGGAGTTTTCCCCACCCGCGCCCCCGCGCGCGACGGTCTGTGCTATCTACCGCTCGCTGTGAGCCTGGTCGTTCTCGACGAAGTCACGCTGTTCTTCGCCGATCGAATGATCTTCGATGCGGCCTCGCTGCGCCTCGGCCACGGCGACAAGGTCGGGCTGATCGGTCCCAACGGATCCGGCAAGACCACGCTGCTCAAGATCATCGCCGGCGAGCAGGAGGTCGACGACGGCAAGGTCACCCGCGCCAACGGCGTGCGGATCGGCTGGCTGCCCCAGGACATCTCGATCGCGGGCGGCCGCTCGCTGATCGACATGATCCTGTCGAGCGTGCCGGGGCGCACCGAGCTCGATCAGCGGCTCGCGGCCGCCGAGGCCGCGCTCGAGGCGGCGACCGCGAACGGCGTCGACGACGCGACGCTGCTCGAGCTGGCCGGCGACGTGGGCGAGCTGCACGAGCGGATCGACCACTTCGAGCGGTTCTTCGGCGAGCACGAGGCGCTCGCGATCCTCGCCGGCCTCGGGTTCGCGCCGGGCGACGAGCTCCGCGATATCGGCGAGCTGTCCGGCGGCTGGAAGATGCGCGGCGTGCTCGCCGGCCTGCTGTTCCAGCGCCCGGACGTGCTGCTGCTCGACGAGCCGACCAACCACCTCGACATGCCCTCGGTGGCGTGGTTCAGCGACTTCCTCAAGCGGTGGAACCGCTGCTTCGTGCTGATCAGCCACGATCGCGAGTTCCTCAACGAGCAGATCGATCGCGTGGTCAGCCTCGAGCCGGAGGGGCTGCGCAGCTACCCGGGCAACTACGAGAAGTACCTGGTGCAGCGCGAGGAGGAGGAGACGATCCTCGCCGGCCGCGCGAAGAACCTCGCGCGCGAGCGCGAGCGGCTGACCGAGTTCATCAACCGGTTCCGCGCCCAGGCCAACAAGGCCAAGGCGGTCCAGTCGCGGGTCAAGTTCCTCGAGAAGATGGAGTCGGTCGAGACCTACGAGAAGCGCAGCGTGATGCGGTTCTCGTTCCCGCCCACCGAGCGCACGGTGTCCGACGTGATCCGCGTCGAGGGGCTGCGCAAGGCGTACGGCGACCACGTGATCTTCCCCGGCATCGATCTGACGGTGCGGCGCGGCGAGAAGATCGGGATCATCGGCGTCAACGGCGCGGGCAAGACCACGCTGCTGCGCCTGATCGCCGGCGAGCTGCCGCGCGACGGCGGGACGATCAAGCTCGGCAACGGCGTGGAGGTCGGCTACTACGCGCAGCACCACGCGGACACGCTCGACCTCGGCTCGACGGTGTACGAGGTCGTGCAGCGGGCGTCGCCCGAGACGCCGCCGGCGCGCGTGCGCTCGATCCTCGGCGCGTTCATGTTCTCCGGCGACGACACCGACAAGCCGGTCAAGGTGCTCTCGGGCGGCGAGAAGGCGCGCGTCGCGCTCGCGCGGCTGCTGGTCAAGCCCGGCAACCTGCTGCTGATGGACGAGCCGACCAACCACCTCGACCTCGCCTCGTCGGAGAGCCTGGCCGCGTCGCTCGCGACGTTCGACGGCACGCTGGTGTTCGTCAGCCACAACCGGAGCCTGATCCGCTCGCTCGCGACCAAGATCTGGAACGTCGAGCCCGACCGCAGCTCGTCGCGTGTCGAGGACTACCCGGGCACGCTCGACGAGTACATGTACTCGATGGCGCAGCGCCGGCTGGAGATCGCCGCGACCGAGACCCGCACCGACGCGCCTCGCCGCGACGCGCGCGGCGCGGTGCCCGCCAAGGCCGCGCCGGCCTCGCGCGACGATGACAAGCAGCGCAAGCGCCGCGAGGCCGAGCAGCGCCAGAAGCGGAGCGCCAAGCTCGGCCCGCTGGAGAAGCAGGTCGCGCAGCTCGAGGAGCGGATCGGCGCGCTCGAGGCCGAGCAGAAGGCGCGGTCCGCCGAGCTCGCGGACCCCACGGTCTACGACGACGCGCCGCGCCGCAACAAGCTGCTCGGCGACTACCAGGCGGCGCAGGACAAGCTCGACGAGCTCAACCCGCGGTGGGAGAAGGCGATGTCGGACCTCGAGGCCGCCCGCGCCGCGCTCGAGACCGACCCCGCCTGACCTCCTGGCCCGGCGGTCCGGACCGTCCTTGCACGAGCTGCCCCGTCGCGCCGTCTCGTAGTAACCTCGCGCCCGTGGATCTCAGCGGTCACACCATCGACGGCAAGTACCACCTCGTCTCGATCGCGGGTGAGGGCGGGATGGCGACGGTGTATCGCGCCGTCGTCCGGGGCGCGGCGGGCTTCCAGCGCACCGTGGCGGTGAAGCACATCAAGCCCGAGTTCCGCGCGCTCAAGAACTACATCGACATGTTCATCGAGGAGGCGCGGGTCGGCTCGGAGCTCGCGCACCCGAACATCGTCCAGGTCCACGACTTCGTCAGCGAGGACGGCTCGTACTACCTGGTGATGGAGTGGGTCGACGGCATCGACCTCGGCGCGCTGATCAAGTTCTACCGCGACCAGCGCCGCGACGTGCCGTGGGCGCTCGCCGCCGCGATCGGCATCGGCACGCTGCGCGGGCTCGGCGCCGCACACGACCGCATCGCGCCCGATGGCACGCCCGCGCCGGTGATCCACCGCGACGTGTCGCCGCACAACGTGCTGCTCGGCGTGAACGGCGTGGTCAAGCTCTCGGACTTCGGGCTCGCCCGGGCGCGCGATCGCGCAGCCAGCCTGACCGCGCCCGGCACCGTGAAGGGCAAGCTGTCGTACCTCGCGCCCGAGGTCACGTTCGGCAAGCCGAACAGCGTGCAGTCCGACCTGTTCGGGGTCGGCAGCGTGATCTGGGAGACCCTGACCGGCGAGCGGCTGTTCGACGGCCGCAACGACATCGAGATCTTCAAGAAGATCCGCGCGTGCCAGGTGCCGCCGATCCTCGAGCGGCGCCCCGACGTGCCGCCCTCGCTCGCCGCGGTGCTCGACACCGTCCTATCCGCGGATCCGTCGAACCGCTACGCCACCGCCGACGAGTTCGCGCACGCGCTCGGCCAGGTCATGAAGACCGCGGTCGGGATCAACCCGGCGAGCGCGCTCGGCGCCGCGGTCGTCCAGGCGCGCAAGGTGCTGCGCCACGACACCGACGACCAGCCGACGACCGATCACGTCGCGCCTTCCGGGTCGATCGACGTCGAGTTCTCGCGCGCCGATCTCGATGTGGAGCCGCTGCTGCTGACCCAGCGCTCGGTGGATCCGGGCGCGGTGACCGCGCCGGCGCTCAAGCGGATCCCGTCGACCCCGCCGCCGCCGCCGAAGAAGAAGTAGCGCGCCGGCGCGGCGCGCTCAGCTCGCCGACTCGACCGCCTTGACCTGGAACACCATGCGGTCGTCGAGGCGGACCGCGGTGAGCGCCTTGCCCCACACGCAGCCGGTATCGAGTCCGAGGTGGTGCGGGCCGATCGAGAGGCCGAGCGCGGCCCAGTGGCCGAACACCGCGGTGTGGGTCGCCCACGCCGGATCCGGGAACGCGAACCACGGCACGCAGCCCGGCGGCGCCATCGACGGAGGGCCATCGAACTCCGGCTCCACGCGGCCGTCCGGCCGCAGGGTGCGGACGCGCACCAGGTACGCGAGGATCGCGCGCCAGCGATCGCCGCCGCCCAGCCGCGGATCCCAGCGCGGCGGCGCGCGGCCGTCGATCTGGGTGAGGAACGCGCGCCAGCTCGGGCCGCGCAGCTCGCGCTCGATCTCCGCCGCGTGGGCGCGCGCCTCCTGCGCCGTCCAGCGCGGGTGCAGCCCCGCGTGGACCATGAGGTGGGTG
>JBQCJR010000641.1:0-13127 GCA_051952595.1 Kofleriaceae bacterium | reverse complement strand
GGCGGCCAGCCGGCCGGCGGCGAACAACGAGAGCTCGGCCCAAGGGCCGCTGCGGCGCGATAGCGCGAGGTAGCCGTCGATCGCGGCGGCGGGATCGCGCACCTCGAGCGCGGCGAGGCGCTCGAAGGTCGCGCGATCGGCGGCCGCGTCGCTCGGCGTGGCGGGTGGCTTCGGCCGGCGATCGCGGTCGGGGGGAGTGGTGGGCGCGGTGGGCTCGGCCCTCGGGGGCTCGGGATCGGCGGGCTCGGCGCCCGGGGGCTCAGCGGCGGCAGCGGCGGGTTCGGCGGCGGCGGGCGCGGCCGGCTCGGTGGTGGCCTGCTGCGCGGTGACCTGCTGCGTGGTGACCCGGCTCACCACGGTCGGCGCCACCGAGCTCCAGCGCTGGCCCGCGCCGACCCGCACCGTCGCGCCGCGGAACTGGATCTCCACCGTGCCGTGATCGACCTCGACGGCCGCGCGGTCGTCGCTGCGCGCGACCCGGAACCGCGTGCCGATCACCCGCACGATCGCATCGCCGGCCATCACCACGAACGGCGGCCGGCCGGCGCGCGGCGCGATCGCGAACCACGCCGCGCCGCGCTCGAGCAGCGCGCTCGCGGCGCGGGTATCGCGGCTCATCACGACGATCGAGTCCGCGTCGAGCGTGACGTGGGCGTCGCCGAACGACATCGCCGAGGGCGCCGCTCCCGACGCGAGCCGCACCGGCTGGCCGTCGAGCGTGGGCTCGGGGCCGCCGCGCATCGCCACCACGAGCGCCACGGCAGCGGCGAGCGCGAGGGCCGGCGCGCCGAGCCACAGCCAGCGGCGGGCCGGGGGGCGCTCCCGGAGCATCGGGCGCTCGTCGGCATCGAGCCGCGTCCACAGCCCACGCTCGACCCGCGCCCACGCCACGTCGGACAGCGGATCGACCGGTGGCGGCCCCAGCTTGCCTTGCACCTCCGGCACCTCCGTCATCGCGCACCCCCCTGGAGCTCGGCGAGATAGCTCGACAGCACGTCGTCCTTGGCGGCGCGCTTCATCAGATCCTTGCGGGCGCGCCACACGCGGGTCTTGGTCGCGACCACGCTCGACTCGGTCAGCTGCGCGACCTCGGCGAGCGGCCGGCCATCGATCACCGCGAGCGCGAACGCGATCCGCAGCTTCGGATCGAGGCGATCGAGCGCGGCGTACAGCCGGCGGGTCGCCTCGCGCAGCTGGACCTCGCGGCGGGTATCGGTCGCGCCGGGCAGCTCGTCCTCGACCAGCGCGAGATCGACCGCCGGTGGCCGCCTACGGCTGATCGCGAGGTACGCGACGCGCATCGCGATCGTCTGGCACCACCGGCCGAGCGTGCTGTCGCCGCGGAACGAGGGCAGCGCGCGGAAGATCTCGAGGAACACGTCCTGGAGCAGGTCCTCGAGCTCGCGGTTCGCGCCGAGGATGCGGTACAGCGCGTGGTGCACGCCGGCGCGCTGCGCGACGAACAGCTCGCGCTGCGCGGCGCGATCACCCGAGGCCGCACGGCGAGCCAGCGCGAGATCGTGCTCGCGAGCCGGAACCGTCGCCGGAACGGGGGGCATGGTCAGCTAGTGGGGCGGGTCGCCAGAAAGGTCGCAACGAAATGCAGGTCACGGCGCGAGATCGACCGCCGCGAACGCGCCGAGCGCGACGGCGAACCCCGGGACCACGAACAGGTCGCCGTTGCCGGACTGCTTGCGGTAGGTGGGTGAACCGAGCACAGCATCGACGGTGAGCGCACCTCCGGCGCTCCACCGCCCGCCGCGCCAGCGCACCCAGGCGCCGCCGCGCGCGATGCCGAGCAGCGTGGTGTCGTGGCGCATCGTCGAGGATTCGGTGCCCTCGAACACCGAGCGCATCACGCCCGCGCCGAGGTGAGGCTCGATCTCCCAGTGGCCACGCGCGATCGTGCCGCTTGCGAGCGCGAGCACCGCGCCGTCGCTCCACGTGCCCTTGAAGCCGGACTCGTGGATGGTGGTGGAGGTGCCCAGCTCGCCGGCGAGGCCGATTCTCCAGCCGCGATCTCGCCACGGCCGGACCAGCGCCGCCGCGGCGAACCGCGCGCCGAGATCGGTCTGCGAGCCGTGTGCGATGCGAGTGGCGAGCCCGGCCTGGAGGCGAATCTCGGGGCCACCGGCGGGCGGGCCTCCACGCGCGGCGACCTCCGCATCGTCGGGCGGTGGTGGCGGCGGCGGATCGCGGAGCTCCGGCGGTGCGGCCGGCGGTGGCGGCGGGAGTCGCATCAGCGTCTTGACGGTCAGCGCGGCGGCCGCGGCCGATGCCGGATCGAGCCGGCCGCGCCTGCCTTCGCGGTGCTCGGCGGCGCCGCGATCGCGGTCGAACACCACCAGATCGCCGCTGCGCCGCCACACCACGAACCGAGCGTCGAGGGCGCGCGCGCGGGTCTCGGCCTGCGCGGTCGACGCCGGGGCGCGTGGCTCGACGATCACCTCGAGCTTCCACGGCGCGAGCGCGCTCGCGACGGCGCGCTGCAGCTCCGGATCCGGATCTGCGAGCACGACCCGCTCGGCGCGCGCGGTGCCGGCGGCGAGCACCAGCGCGAGCACGACCGCGATCCGGATCAGCGCGGGCATGGGCTGGTGACCACGCCGGTGTAGGAGAACGAGACCGAGCGCAGGATCGCGATCTCGGGCAGCGCGAGGATCGCCTCGTCGATCTCGCGGGTCCGCGCCCCGAACGGATAGGCGAACGAGGTCACGTGGTGTCCATCGGCGACCATCCGCTGGATCGAAGGGATCACCTCGTCCTCGAGGTACGCGGCGAGCCCGTGCTCCTCGACGTAGACCGGCGCGCGCAGGTGGCCCACGCTGTGCGGCTCGAGGTCGTGACCGTCGGCGGCGAGCTGGACCAGCTGGGCGCGCTGATCGTCGCGCAGCGCGGCGTACCGGCTGACGAAGAAGGTCACGCGCGCGCCGTAGCGGTCGAACAGCGGCCGCGCCGCGGTCCACGCATCGACCGAGGTGTCGTCGAACGACAGCGCGAGCCCCGGGCCGAGCCCGCCGCTCGCCGCGAAGTCGGAGTAGGTGACGAACGCGAGCCCGCGATCGCGCGCGCCGGCGAGCACGTGCTCGACCACCTCGAGCGGCACGGTCTTGCCCGGGTTGTGCGCGTACAGCTCGGCGACCTCGCCGCGCGCGGCCGCGCGGTCGAGCGCGCTGTCGATGCTCGCGAGGCTGTTGTTGGCGACGGTGTCGAGGTCCACCGCGCAGTGCACCGAGCGCCCGTCGCCGTCGTAGAACGCGCCGTCGATGTCTCCGATATCGTCCTGGCATCCGGCCGCGAGTGCGACCAGGAGCACGGCGCAGCGAGCGAGCGCGATCACGCTCGGAAGGGTAGACCGGAATCGCACCGGAATGCAGCGCGACGCAGATCACGTCGCGCGCCCGTGGTCTGCGCGGTTACGAGATTTTTGCGACCACGCGCCGCCGCCGCCCCACTGGACCGGGAAAGGAGCTTCATGCGTCTAACTTCCTTTCGGGCTTCTGTTCAGGCGTGTTTTCTGGGCGTCGCGATCGTGGGCGGGGTGGCCGGCTGCGGTGACGATCCGGTCAGCTACTCCGCTCCGGTCGCGATCCAGCTCAAGGCCAAGGCGTCCGACACCTCCGCGGGCGTGATCACCGAGGACAAGTCGATCACGACCGAGTCCGGCAACCCGTACGGCGCGTTCGTGGCCGATGCGCGGCAGCGGCTCGGCGGCGTCGATCCGGCGACGATCGATGTCGATCGGATCGAGCTGCTGCTCGGCGCCGGGTCGACCGGGGTCACCCGGCTCGGCGAGGTGTTCACCGGATCCGTGGAGGTCCTGTTCGAGATCAACGACACCGGGACGACGTATCCGGTCGCGCGGCTCGACATCCCGGCGAGCGCCGGCCCCGGCCCGCTGTCGTTCGACGCGGTGTTCGACGCCGGCGCGGTCGGCCCCGTGGACCACACCAAGATGCTGGGCGGCAGCTTCAAGGTGGTGGCGCGTGGCCCCGCGGCCGCCGGGTTCACCAGCGGCAACGCCGAGGCCGAGCTGCAGACCACGTTCGTGTTCGCGGCGTTCGAGTAGACCCGGGGCGTGCTAGGGTCGCGCGGTGCAGCGCGCGCTCGTGGCCACGGCGATCCTCGCCGCTGCGCGCGCCGCCCACGCCGCCCCCGACGACCTCGTCACCCGGCCGCTCGTGCTCGACGCCGGCCAGCTCGAGGCGCGGCTCGTCGTGGAGGCCAACCTGCAGAACCGCCGGTTCGCCGTGCCGCTCTCGCTCTCGCCCGACCTGTGGTACGGCGTCTCGCCGCGGTGGACCCTCGGCATCATCCACAGCAACCAGAGCGTCGATCGGGTGGCCGCGGGAGCGAGCGTGTGCGTGCGCGAGAGCCAGGGCCCGATCGGCTGCGATCGCCCGTACTCCAACGTCGGGGTCGACGCGCGGTGGAGCTGGCGCGAGGGCGAGCTCGCCGTCGCGCCGCGCGCCCGGCTGCTGCTGCGCGACGTCGATCCGTGGAAGCCCGCGGTGACGATCGGCGCGCTCGCGCGGTGGACCCGCGGCCGCTTCGCGATCACCAGCGACCCGTACCTCCGGCTCGGCCTCGCCAACCGCGATCGCGGCAACCGCGCGGCGCTGTTCGTGCCCGTGTGGCTCGCCGTGCAGCCCACCTGCCGCTGGCTGATCGCGCTGCACACAGGGTGGGACGGCGAGCTCGCGACGATCCGCGACGGCTGGCACGTGCCGTTCGCGCTCGCCATGGTCGTGCGCCCGACCTCGTCGATCGATGTTGGCCTGGAGGCTGGCTTTCCCAGCCTGCTCGGCCCCCAGAACGATCAGAAGCAGCGCGCCGCCCTGTTCTCGGTCGCGTGGCGCCACTGACGATCTTCGATCATCGCGGCGGCACTCTGTAGTAGCTATGGACGCATGAGGGCAACACCGCTGATCGTGCTGTGTTTCGGGTTGATGGCTTGTGGGGACGACAACAACAAGAATCCCAATGGCGGGGTGGATGCGCCGCCCGGGGACTCGCAGCCGCCGGTCGACGCGTCGGTCGACGCGCCGCCCGCGTCGGCGATGATCACGATCACCGGCACGGCGACCGAGCAGCGCGTCGGTTCGCCCCGGCCGATCGCGGATGCCGTGATCGCGGGCTTCCGCAACAGCGACGAGACCACCCCGCTCGCGATGACAACGACGAACGCGCAGGGCGAGTTCACGCTGGTCATCAACACCAATGGCGAGGCGATCGACGGCTACCTCAAGGCCACCAAGGCGGGCCTCAAGGACACGTATCTCTATCCGCCGGCGCCGATCGCCGCCGACACCACCGCGCCGATCTTCATGGTCACCCAGGGCACGTTCGACACGCTCAAGAACGTGGCAGGGGTTCCCAACCAGCCGGGCACCGGCGCGATCGCGCTCGTCGTGGTGGACGGCCCCACCGCGCAGTCGTCTCCCGTCGCCGGGGCGATGGTGTCGAGCACGCCGGCGGGCACGTATCGCTACAACATGAACGGATTCCCGAGCTCGACGGCGACGTCCACCAGCACCGACGGGCTGGGATACGTGTTCAACGTTCCGGCCGGCCAGGTGACCGTCAGCGCGACCAAGTCGGGCACGACGTTCGTCAGCCACGCCGTGAAGGCGCGGGCCGACGAGCTCACCACGACGCTGATCACGCCGTAGCGCGCGTAGCGCCTACGACCCGCTGTGGATCTCGATCGCGTTGCGCAGCTCGTAGCGCACGGCATCGAGCTGCGGGTTGCCGTCCTCGATGACCAGCACGCTGTTGAACGGCGGGACCTGCGAGAACTCGACGGCCTTGACCAGCTTGTCGACCTCGATGCGGACCTCGATCGCGCCGTTGCCGCCGGGGGGCAGCGCGAGCGCGAAGTCGAGGTAGAGCGGGGTCACCTCGCGCTCGCGGATCACGAACTGGTAGAACGCGTTGTTGATCTCGACGGTTCCCGAGATCTCGTACGCATATTCGGCGTAGCCGCCGTCGAGATCGAACAGCAGCCTCGAGTACAGGCCGGCGGGGGCGTCGGTGAGCTCGAGCGGCCGGGGGGCCACGCCGGCGCCCCACTCGAGCGAGAGCTGGTTCGACGCCGGGGGCGCGGAGGTCGTGCCGGAGTCGCTGACGGTGCGCACGTTGCGGAGGCGGAACACGGCGCGATCGACCGTCGCCTCGGAGGTCGCGCGGCCGGGGAGGTCGGGGCGGCACTCCCAGTGGATCGTCAGGCCCGAGGTCGCGGCGGCATCGGTGGCCGCGTCGGCCGGCACCGTGGTGTCGTCGGCGGGGCAGCCGGTGGCGAACGCGAGGGCGCCGAGCGCCCAGGCGGCGATCGCGAACCCCGACCGTTGCGTGTGCCCAGCGGTCCGACTCATGGCACGGAGTTTGGTTGCAACGCGAATACCAGACGCATGGTAGCTCAACCCCGTGATTCGTTGGACCTCCCCGATGCGCCGGGGCCGTCGATTGCGCACCCTTCGTACATGGCGACCGAACACTTGACGATCGATGCGGCCGGGACCCTGGTCGCCCGGTCGCGCGCCCCGCGGGCGTTCCTGGTGGTCCAGCTCGGCGATCCCGAACAGGGTTCGCGGGTGCTCGAGCTGGTGGACGGCGGCGAGATCACCTTCGGGCGGTCGCGCAGCGCGGTGGTGTCGGTCAAGCACGACAACGTCTCGCGCATGCACACCCGGGTGCGGCGCATCGGCGACGCGATCGAGGTCGAGGACCTGGGCAGCCGCAACGGCACGTGGGTCAACGGCGAGCGGATCGAAGCGCCGCGCCGGGTCGACGCGGGCGACGAGCTCGCGATCGGCTCGATCCTCGCCGTGGTCGGGCGGACCAGCGGGCTGCGCCGCGCGAGCGCGGTGGCCGATCCCGCGGCCGGCGAGTCGCGGCTCGCGGCGGAGGTCGATCGCGCGGTGCGCTACCGCCGCCCCGTGACGCTCGCGCTGCTGCGGGTCACCGCCGAGCCGGCGCTCGACGCGATCGCCGGGCTGCTGCGCCCGATGGATCTGCTCGCCGAGCACGCCGGGGACGACTACCTGCTGATCCTGCCGGAGCTGGACCGCGCGACCGGTGGGGCGGCGCTCGCCGGCCTGCTCGACGCCGCGCGGCGCGCGGGTGGAACGGTCGAGTCGGGCAGCGCGGTGTGTCCCGATCACGGCACCACGCCCGACAGCCTGATGGGCACGCTGCGCGCGAGCCTGCGCAGCGGTCGCCCCGCGGAGGGCCTGGGCATCGCGAGCGCGCCGGCCACCGCGGCCTCCGCGCCGGGCGCGGCGCGGCGCGTGGCGTCGAGCGGGCCGATCGTGATCGATCCCGCGATGCAGCGGGTGTACGCGCTGGCGTCGAAGATCGCCGACTCGGCGATCACCGTGCTGATCCTCGGCGAGACCGGCGTCGGCAAGGAGCTGGTCACCGAGGCGATCCACCGCGGCTCGTCGCGGCGCTCTGGGCCGCTGATCAAGCTCAACTGCGCGGCGCTGCCGGAGACGTTGCTCGAGAGCGAGCTGTTCGGCCACGAGCGCGGCGCGTTCACCGGCGCGGATCGGCGCAAGATCGGGTTCTTCGAGGCCGCCGCCGGCGGCACGCTGTTCCTCGACGAGATCGGCGAGCTGCCGCTCTCGCTGCAGGCCAAGCTGCTGCGCGTGCTCGAGAACAAGGTGATCACGCGGGTCGGCGGCACCTCCGAGGTGTCGACCGACGTCCGCGTGGTCGCCGCGACCCACCGCGATCTCGACGCCGAGGTGCGCGCCGGGCGGTTCCGCCAGGACCTGCTGTTCCGGATCGGCGGGTTCACGATCGCCGTGCCGCCGCTCCGCGATCGCCCGAGCGAGATCGTGCCGCTCGCCGAATTCTTTGCACGCGCGGCCGCCGCCGCCTACGGCCGCGCCGCGCCGGCGATCTCGAGCGACGCGCGCGACGCGCTGGTCGGCTACGGCTGGCCGGGCAACGTGCGCGAGCTGGAGAACGCGATCGAGCGCGCGCTGATCCTGTGCGACGACGCGATCACCGCGGCGGATCTACCGGATCGCCTGCGCGACCTCGCCCAGCGGGTCGGCCCCGTCGCGTTGCCCACCAACATCCACGGCCAGCTCGCCGAGGTCGAGCGCTCGGCGATCGTCGGGGCGCTGCACGCCCACGGCGACAACCAGACCCGCGCGGCGCGAGCGCTGGGCATGTCGCGCCGCGCGCTGATCTACAAGATGGAGAAGTACGGCCTCAAGCCGCCGCCGGGTCGCCAGGGGTAGCCAGCGCCCACGGATCCCGCGTCTCCTGCGAGACGACGAGTGACACGCTCATCGCGAGCCGCTATCGTTGCAACGGTCAGCGAGGGGGTGAGCGGACGTGCGGGCGCCGACGAAACAGCCAAGCCTTGTCAGCGCGCCCAAGGCCGGCGACAAGAAGCCGTCCGCGATGCGGCGTGCCGTGCTCCCCACGCCGGGGGTACGTCACTCGGTGCGCGACGTGCCGGTGTCGTCACCAGATGGCGACGCGCGACGCGTGGCCGAACGCGGGTTCCGGGGACCGGCGCAGCCGCTGCCGTTCCGTGGACGCATCGAAGCCGCGCTCGGAAGAGATCTCTCGGGGATCCGGGCCTACATCGGAGGGCCGGCGGCGAGCGCGAGCGAGCAACTGCAGGCGCACGCCTTCACGGCGGGGTCGCGCATCGCGTTTCGCGAGCCGCCGAATGTCGCGCTGGCGACGCACGAGGCTGTGCATGCCTTGCAACACGGCTCGGGGGCGCCGACGACCTCCGGTGTCAGTCGCCCCGGTGACGCGAGCGAGCGCGCTGCCGAGGCGATCGCGAGCCGCGTCGCGTCGGGCGGCGCTGCGGCCGGCCTGCTCGCCGCGATGCCAACGAAGGCAACGGTCGCCGCGGTCCAGCGCCAGGCGGCGCCGCAGCAGACGCCCGAGGACTACTACCTGAGCATCGTCCAGTTCTTGGAAACCGAGTGGCAGGGCAGGCCCCCCGGCCTCGACCGCGCGAAGGCGTATCGGCTGCACCTGCTGGTCAACGCGCTGCGCCCCGAGAGCTTCGCGACCACCGGGGAGGTCGATGCGTTCGTCACGATGTGCAAGAAGATCGCCGACGACGAGCAGAAGTCGTGGGCGGCGCTCCAGCAGGCAGGCGCTGACGACGACTACTTCATCAGAGAGGGGGAAGCGTTTCCAACGCTGTGGGGCGATCGCGTGTCTCGCGAGCTCTACGGCACATCGAACGAGACCGTGCTCGCGGATCGCTATGCGGCCGCCAAGAAGAACGCGCTCGCGAACACCGCGACGATCTCCGACGAGGTGTGGGAGCGCGGCCTGCCGCTCTCCCTGGCGCAGGCGGCGCAGTTCCGGCGCGACCAGATTCCAGATCTCGCGCTCGACTACCGGTACGCGAAGCAGCACCCGAAGGAGGCCATCGGACGTTACGCGCTGCTGCTGATCACGTGGGAGCGAACTCTGGCCCACTACCTCCTGGTCAGGGCGTTCCGCTGGCAGCTCGCGAATCACGTCAACGAGATCCGCCAGGGCGAGATCGTCATCGACGATGCCACCTACAAAGATGTGCTCGGCGCCCGCTTCTTCCACTGGAAGCTCGGGATCTTCGAGAGCGCGGCTTCGACGCCAGATGATGTGCGGTCTGCGATGACCGCGTTGTTGCTGCAGCACCCGACGAAGTTCTTCCGCGATGGCCTCGGGGGCGGTCTCAAATACAAGTGGCCGGACGAAGGTGTCGCGGCCCTGTGGAACGAGATCCGCGAGGTCGACTCCCAGCTCGAGGCTGCGGGTCGCGACCAGCGAATCTGGCGCGCGATGGTGTGGGCGTACGAGCGCGGCTACTTCGGCGACGCAGCGATCGAGGCGTATCACGCCATCAAGAACGACTGGCTGAAGATGATCGGAACGGCGGCCGCGATCCTCATCGCGCAGGCGATCCCGGGCATCAATGTCGCGCTGGACATCGTCCTGTTGATCGAGTTCGGCGTCGATGTCCTGAGGACGATCCTCGACCTCTCGGACACGTTCACCAGCGCCGCAGCCGCCGTGACGGTCGACCAGATGCAGCGCGCGTCGGTGAAGATGGCGAGCTCGCTCGTGGGCATCGGCGCGAAGATCCTGATCTGGGCGGCGACGTGGGGGCTACGCGCGACCGCGTCGAAGGTGAACAAGTGGCGAGAGGGCAAGAAGTTCCTCGATGAGGAAGGGCACAGCCCCGAGGCGCGCGAGGCGCTGAAGAATGCCAAAGGCGATCCGGAGGCGGCCCGCAAGAGCCTCGACGCCAAGCGCGCGCAGGAACGCGCCGCCGCGGCGAAGAAGGCCGAGGAAGAGGCCGCAGCCGCCGCCAAGGCAAAGCGCGAGCAGGAGGCGGCAGCCGCCGCCAAGGCAAAGCTCGAGCAGGAGCTGGCCGCCGCCGCCAAGGCAAAGCGCGAGTACGAGGCGGCGGCGCGCAAGCAGCGCGAGCAGGAGGAGGCGGCGGCCAACGCGAAGCGCGAACAGGAGGCCGAAGCGCAGCGCAACTCGGCGCGGCGCAAGCAGGAAGAGGACGCGAATCGCAAACCGGCCGAGGCGTCAAAGGGCAAGAAGAAGAACAAGACGGAGGAGGAGGGCAAGTTCCCGTGCTTCGTGGCCGGAACGCGTGTCCTGACTCCGGAGGGATCTCGCGCGATCGAGGACATTCATGTGGGCGATCTCGTGCTCGCGCAGCATCCAGATGATCGCGGCTGGCCGGAACCTCGTCGCGTCACGGCCACACACGTTTCGAGCTCGAACCAGCTCGTGCTCGTCGGGAGCGTCCAGGCTACGCGACGCCACCGATTCTGGACCACACGGGGCTGGGTTCGGGCGAGTGACCTGGCGGGAACCGACGTGCTCTCGGGGCCCGGCGGTGTCCCGGTCACCGCGGAGCTCGGGACGGCTGAGGCGCCATCGGAAGTGGAAACATTCAATCTCACGGTGGCGGATGTCTCGACCTACTTCGTCGTGATCGGCGCCACCGCCGTCCTCGTCCACAACGCGGGCGATCTGCCTCCGTTCGACCAGCCTCTCTACTGGGTTTTCGGTAAGACCATCGACGTGAGACCGACGGACAGCGACGGCAAGTCCGTGTGGCGGACGAACAACCGTGATGAGGTGAACAGGCTCTTCCAGATTCGCGTCGAGAACGGGCGTTCGAAAGGTGATCCGCATCTGTGGTTCACCGAGGAGCAAGCAAGGGCGGCCAACCTGAAGCTGAACCAATCACCCGCGCACGTCGTGCCTACACCATCGACTCCCGGCGAGCACACGACCGCAGCGTTGGTCCAGAACAAGATCGACCACTACAGCTTGAGACCAACGGAGGCCCGCGACATTCCCCATGGCATCAGCTATGACGAGCTCCAGCAGCGGAAAGATCTGCATCTCACCGAGAAGCAGATGAGCGATCTCACCGAACGCACGGGGAAGGTCGGGGCACAGGAAATGAAGCCGCGAGTCCTGAAATGCTGACCCGCCAAGTGCTCGATGGTGCTGTTTCTGCCGACAAGGCCGTCTGGGGCGCGGGGCGTTTGCTCGTTGTGGATCCCGGCGGCGGCGTGTGGCTCGATGGTTGCCGGCTTCCTGGCAGCGCTCGGGCACGCGCGCTTGCTCTGTCTCCGACCGGAAGCGAGGCGCTGGTCGTGCGCGACGATGCCCGGGCCGTGCTCGTGTGGACCCGCGAGTCCGCGTCGATCGCGATCACCGACGAGGGTGGGCGCGATTGCGTCGACGCAACCTTCGTGGTGCGCGACCACGAACCGTGCGTCGCGATCGCATACAAGCACGAGCTCGTGCTGTATCGCCGCGATGGCTCGATCGCAGCACGGCAACCGCTCGGTGGACTCGCCGTCGCATCACTTCATCCGGTCGCGGGTGGAACGGCGCTCGCGATCGTCGGCGCGGAGTTCGGCGAGTCTCGTGATACCGCCGTGTTACTCGAGGCCGCCGAGGTGCCGGTGCCGGCGTCCACGATCGAACGGCGGTTCCGGTTCACCGAGGGGCTTGTTGATTCCGCGGATCTGCTTGCCGTCGGCCCGGCGGGCCCCGATGAGGTGGTGCTGTTTCGTGACGGCGATGGCGAGGAGCCGCTCGACGAGGAGGATGCCGGCGCGATCGTGCCGCGCGAGTGGGGCTTCACCGGCTTGTACGTCGCAACGCGTGCCGGCGAGACGCGCGCGCGTATCGCGTGGGGGGAGAAGGTCGCGCGCGGCGCGCAGGTCGCGGCGTCGGCGCGATACGTCGCGCTCGGTACCTGCGGAGCGATCCACGTCATCTCGCGGACCGACGCGCGACATGAAAGGCTCGAGCTCGCGTGGCTGAGCACGACGCCGACCGGCGAGCACATCCTCGCGAGAACCCCCGACGGCGCGCTGGAATTGCTGGGGCTCTGATCCCACGCTCAGTCGCGCGGCGCTTGCTCCCAGGTACGGACTTCGGCCTCGGGGAACGGCAGCTCGCGCTTCGCGAGCTCGCTGCGCGCGGCGCGCGCGACGTGGCGCATCGCGAGGCTCGAGCCTTCGCTCGCGGCATGGAACGCCGCGTTGATCGCGACGCTCTTGATGTTCGCGCCCGTCAGCTGGAGGCGGGCGAGCTTGCTCGCATCGAGGCGATCGGTCGGTGTGTCGCGCGGGATCACGCGGCGCCACAGCTCGGCGCGCAGCTCGACGTCGGGGAACGGGAACTCGACGACGAAGCGGAGGCGGCGAAGGAACGCGCTGTCGAGCTTGTCCTTCGCGTTGGTCGTGAGGATGGCGAGGCCGTTGTAGCTCTCCATGCGCTGCAGCAGATAGCTGACCTCGAGGTTCGCCCAGCGGTCGGTGCCGCGCTCGATATCCGCGCGCTTGCCGAACAGCGCGTCGGCCTCGTCGAAGAGCAAGACCGCGCCACCCGCCTCGGCGGCCTCGAAGACGCGGCGGAGCCGCTTCTCTGTCTCGCCGACGTACTTGTCGACGATCTGGCTGAGATCGATGTGATAGAGGTCGAGCCCGGCTTCGCGCGCGATCACCTCGGCAGCGAGCGTCTTGCCCGTGCCGCTCGGACCGGCGAACAAGGCGGTGATCGCCTGGCCGCGCGCCTGGCCCCGCGCGAAGCCCCATTGCTCGTGCACCACGTGG
>JBQCJR010000640.1:0-4230 GCA_051952595.1 Kofleriaceae bacterium | reverse complement strand
CTGCCCGGGCCGGTGCCCGATCTCGGCGCGTTCCTCGACGATCAGACCAACGCGATCGTCGACGACGATGGCGTGCTCGCGTGGCCGTGGCAGCGCGGCGCGGCGCCGTAGCGCGACTCCACGAACGCGCTCACGACTTCTTCTTTCGCTTCGGTGCCTTCGGCGCGGCGGCCTTCTGGGAGCTCTCGAGCAGCTTGGCAGCGACCGTCAGGTCCTCGATGTACTTCGCCTCGGCCCTCGCCTCGGCCTCCTCGCGTCGACGTACGGCGAACTCGTCGTACTGTTCGTTGGCCCAGGTCGTGGCGAGCTCGTGGGAGATGCTGCCGGCAGCGGCGAGCACGGGTAGCTCGGTGTCGGCGAGGAACTTGTCGAGATCCGCCTCCCAGTCCGCCATCTTGATGTCCTTGCGGCGCTGCGCGCGGAACTCGGCGCGGTCGAGGAACATCACGACGATGCGATTGAGCGTGTCGATCTCGTCGCTATCCAGGTAGTTCTTGGCCGTGACGACGTCGCGCTTGAGCACGCGGTCGCCGCTCCAGCTCGTGAGCCCCATGTTCGGCTTCGTCGCGTCGGCTCGCCGATGCACGATCTCGGCGGCCGTGAGCCCCGTCGCGGCGTAGTGCATCTTGTTCTGCATCTTCGCGAAGAAGATCTGCGCCTCGTGATCGCGCTCCCGGTAGTCGGAGGCGAGCGAAAAGATCTCGCGCACGCGCTGGTAGACCCGCGCCTCGCTCGCGCGGATCTCGCGGATGCGCGTGAGGAGCTCGTCGAAATAGTCGGTGACGCGGTCCGTGCGCTTGAGCCGTTGGTCGTCGAGCGTGAAACCCTTGACGAGGTACTCGGCGAGGCGAGTCGTCGCCCACTGGCGGAACTGCGTGCCGCGACGGCTCCTCACGCGGTAGCCCACCGCAAGGATCGCCGGCAGCGAGTAGTGCAGCACCGAGCGCTGGACCCGGCGCGAGCCCTCGGTTCGAACGATTAAGTAGGACTTAATCGTTGCCTCTTCGTCGAGCTCCCTGTCCTCGTAGACGTTCTTGAGGTGGAGGTTGATGTTCGGGACGCTCGTCTCGAACAGCTCCGCGAGCTGGTCTTGCGTGAGCCAGATCGTGTTGTCCTCGAAGCGGCACTCGATGCGCGCTTCCCCGTCCTCCGTCTGGTAGAGGATCAGCTCCGACTGCGGAGGCGTTGTGTCGCTCATGACGCGTCCCCCCGTGGCCTACGCCCGCGCGAACCCGGCGCGGAGCACCGCGTCGGCCGACTTGATCGCGGCGATCCGCGCGATCGGCTCGCCGCCGAGCGCGCCGATCAGCTGCGAGAGCGGCCGGCGCGCCTTGCGGTTGTCGACGAACGCCTGGCCGAGCGCGCGCACGAGGCCGCCAGGATCCACGCCGGGGAGCTCGACGGGGCCGGGCTTGAGCGCGGGGATCTCGGTCCACCGCGCGACGGCGTGCATCAGCGGGGCCTGCTCGACCCACAGCGTGGTGAGCTCCTGGAGCCCGAGTGGCCGGTGGGCGAGCGCCTCGCCGAGCGAGGCGAACCCGAGCCACGCGAGCCACATCCGGGCGAGCACGGGTTGCAGGGTCGAGCGCGGCGCGTACTGGCGCGGGCCGTACAGCTCGTTGAACCGCATCGACGGGGTCAGCCACGCGGCGGCGGCGAGCGTGGCGGGCACGGGAAGTTGCCACGGCGCGCCGACGATCGCCTCGAACGCGGCGTTGGCGGCGGCGCGCTCCGAGCCGAGCGCGTCGCCATCGGCCTGGGCGCTCCACACCGCCGCGAGCGCGGCCTCGCCGTCGTCGAGTGGATCCGCGGCCGCGAACGCCGCGGCGGCGATCGCGCGCTCGGTCTCGACCAGCGAGCGGCCCTCGGCCTCGGCGTCGCGCGCCGGCAGCGCGGTGCCGATCACCGAGGCATCGCGGATCGAGGCGATCTCGGCGAGCACCTCGGCGTGCGCGACCCCGTCGACGCCGGGCGCCGTCGCGCCGACCGGACAGATCACGCTGTTGTAGTCGACGACGGTGTAGCTGCCGATCCGGAACACGCGGTTGAACGGGAACAGCCGGCACGACGCCGGCTTGGCGGCGCGGCCGTCCTCGACCTCGATCCGGCACAGCCCGTCGTCCTCGAGGAACCAGCAGCGATCGCGCGGGTTGAACGCGGTGATCGCGTCGCCGCGGCGGCGCAGGAACGGCCGGATCTCGGGCCGTCGCGCGACCAGCTCGACGAGCTGACCGCCGGCGACGTCGAGCCCGATCCCGTGGCCCTTGCAGCACGCGCCACAGCTGCGGCACTCGTAGCGAAACCGGCGGTCGGGCCAGGTGAAGTACGTGCGTTCCACCGCTGGCGAGTATGCGCTCGTTCCGCGGAGCCGGCCAGCGCGCGCCGGCCGGCGTCCGTGCCTTCCTCGCTTACTTGTCGAGCACGCGGCGGAGGGCCGGCAGCTGGCGCTCGAGCGTGGCGATGCACTGCTGGCTCAGCTCGAGCCCGCGCCGGACCGAGGTCTCGGCGCCGCTGTACCGCGCGGCGCGTGGCGCGACCAGCGCCGAGATCGCGTCGCGCTCCGGCTTCGTGCAGAACCCGCCGGCCAGCGCGCCGAGCAGCCCGGCGGCCTCGTCGTCGCGGATCCGGGCGAGCAGCTCGTCGAGGTGCGCGGTCACGAACGCCACGCCCAGCGCGCGGGTCTCGCGGCCGAACAGCACCCCGTACAGGATGCCGGTCGACTCGCGCAGATCGAACTCGGTGCCGCGCACCAGCTCGAGGGCCTGCTTCGCGATCGCCGGATCGCGGAACGCGCCGAGCGCGCCGAGGAGGCGCTGCTTCTCGTTGCGGTCGCGCGCCGAGCGGGCCGCCGCGAGCATCCGATCGAACCGCGCCTGGTCGCCGCGCCGCGCCGCGGTGCGCAGGATGCCGGGCACCAGGTCGTCCGCCGCGCCCGTGCGATCCACGAGCCAGCGCTCCGCGAGCTGCTCGGCCTGCTTGCCCAGCACCGGATCGCGCTCGGCGACCGCCGGCACGAACGCGCGGCGCAGCTCGTGGCGCTCGTCGGAATCATTGCGACCGCGGGTCCAGCCCAGCTTGCGCGCCGGCGGTCCGAACGTCCGGTCGAGGTAGCGGCGGGCCTTGCCGTACAGCGCGTCGTCGAGCGCGTCGGCGCGGAAGCTCGCCGCCTCGAACGCCCACGACGCCACCTTCTCGTCGGGATCCGCCGCGACCAGCGGCACCAGCTCGAGCAGCTGATCGAACGCGAGCTCGTCGCGATCGATCATCGCGCGCAGATCCGCGACCAGCATCATCTTCTCCGCCGCCGTGGGGTGGGCCGCCCGCGCGATCGGCGAGCTCGGCGAGAGCAGGGCGCGCGCGGTCTTCGGATCGATCACCGAGCGGTAGTAGCCGGTCGCGTCGGCGTTCGCGATCACCCAGGTCGGGCACCCGCCCTCGAGCGCGATCGACGCCTCGGGGCCGTCGAGCCGGGTGCACGTGCGGTGGGCGGTCCGATCGCCGTAGCGCACGCACACCGGCAGCTTCCACGCGCGGCCCGCGACCAGGTCCTGGGTGCCGGCGGGCAGCGAGCGGCGCTGGGTCAGCGCGAGCCGCGGCGGCTCGCCCGGGCGGCAGCTCACCTTCGCCTCGATCCGCGGCACACCCGGCTGCTCGAGGAAGCTGCGCAGCGCGTCGCTGGTCCACGGATCGAGCTGGTCGCGCACGAGCGACAGCAGGTCGTCCGCGGTCGCGTTGGCCCACTGGTGGCGGCGCATGTACGTGCGCATCGCGTCGCGCCACGCCTCCGGGCCGACCGCCGCCTCGAACATCCGGAACACCGAGGCGCCCTTGAAGTACGTGATGCCGTTGTCGAACGACGCGCCGATCCCCTCGCGCGTGGTCACCGGCTGGCGGATCGCACGCGTCGCGATCGCCTCGTCGCTGCCCATCGCGGCGGTCGCGATCTCGATCCGGCGGTCGCGGAACCGCCAGCTCGGCTCGACGCCGTCGGTGATGATCATGTCCATCCACTCGCCGAGCGCCTCGTTGAGCCAGGTGTCGTCCCACCACGCCATCGTCACCAGGTCGCCGAACCAGTAGTGCGCCAGCTCGTGGGCGAGGATGTTCGCGTACGACTGCTTGCGCGAGCGGGTCTCCTGGTCCGGCCGGATCAGCGTCAGCGGCTGGCCCATCGCGACGATGCCCGGGTGCTCCATCGTGCCCCAGTAGCGAGGCACCACCGCGACATCG
>JBQCJR010000639.1:0-14300 GCA_051952595.1 Kofleriaceae bacterium | reverse complement strand
AGCGTCGCAGCGACCTGACCGAGGACGTTGAGCGACTGCTTGGCGATCGTCGTGCCCTTGAACACGATCGCATCGAGCGTGTCGAGGCGGTCGGGGCTCATGATGACGAGCGGATCACCGCGGTCGGGACAGCCGTCCTCATCCTGGTTGCCGTTGATCGTCTCGGGCTCGTTCGGGCACTTGTCCTTGGCGTCCGGGATGCCGTCGCGATCGTTATCGTCGTCGGGGCAGCCGTCGACGTCGAGGTAGCCGTCCTTGTCCTCGGGCTCGTTCGGGCACTTGTCCTGGTCGTCCGGGATCCCGTCGTTGTCGTTGTCCTTGTCGGGGCAGCCGTCGCTGTCCTCGAACCCGTCCTTGTCCTCGGGATCGAGCGGGCACTTGTCCTGGGCGTCGGGGATGCCGTCGTTGTCGTTGTCGACGTCGGGGCAGCCGTCGTCGTCCTCGAACATGTCGATGTCCTCGGGCTCGTTCGGGCACTTGTCGACGCTGTCGAGCAGCCCGTCGCCATCCCGATCGCCGTCGATCTTGGGCACCTCGATGTGGATCGGGCGGATCTTCGACGCGCCCGGGGTGAACGCCAGCGACAGCACGCCGCGCAGCGCCGGGGTTCCGACCGCGCGGGTCAGGCCGCGCCCGGCGGCGAGCCCGACCGCGAACCGGTGATCCGGCCGCCAGCGCAGGCCGCCGAGCCACTCGATCGGCGACACCGCGAGCGAGTTGCCCATCTCGTCGGTCCGCGAGCCCGGCGCGAGCTCGCCGTAGATCTCGCCGGCGAGCCACAGCCGATCGAGCGCGCGCAGCTGGATCCCGAGGCCCCACGCCACGGCGCTCTTCTGCTCGAGGTTCGCGTAGGTCGCCGTCGCGCGCCCGACGCCGCCGATGTTGGCCGACAGCGTGAGCCGGTTCGAGAACGCGCCCGGCATCAGCGCGCCGAGCAGCAGGCCGCGCACCGACGGCTTGTCGATGCCGGTGAACGCGCCGTCGGTCGCCGTCGGGACGGTGACCTGGACGACCGCGCCGAGCGACGCGTAGCCATCGCCGGAGAGCGCGGCGCGGCCGATCCGCGCCTTGGCGTGCAGCGTCAGGTCGCCGCGCGCCGTGCCGTCCGCCGGCGCGGTCGTGAACTCCATCTGCGGATCGCCGAGCGGCTCGCCCTCCTGCTGGTACAGCGGCATGCGCACCCCGGCCTCGAACCGGCCGAGGAACGCGTACGCCATGCCGAGGTCGAGCCGCGTGCTGCGCGTGATCACCCCGGCGTCGTTGATGAACGAGCCCTGCGACAGCGCGGAGAGCACCAGCGGATCGGTCGCGTACGACATCACCGCGCTGAGCACCCAGTCGCCGTTCTCGCCGACGTCCGGCGCCTGGAGCTGGAACCCGTTGGTGGTGGTCGCCGGCGTCGGATCGAACACCGAGAGCACGACGTTGTCGGCGCGCGCGGCCGGCGCGAGCGCGAATGCCGCGGCCGTGGCCGTGGTGGCGAGCGCGGCCCGCCGGCGGCGCCGCCGGCCGAGCACCACGCCGCGCACCGCGCGCGCGAGCGCGCCGCGGCCCGCGCCGCCGCTGGTGGTCGAGCAGCCACCGCCGCCGTGCGCGTCGACGAACACCGCCTGGCCCTCGATCACGACCTCGTGCTGCGGCTCGCTGTCGCCGTCGAGGAACAGCCGCGCGCGGGTCGAGAACTCGCCCTGGGTCTCGGGCGAGAACGTGATCGAGAACGAGCGCGTGGCCTGCGGCGGCAGCGCGAGATCGACCGGCGTCTCCTCGATCGTGAACGGCGAGCCCGCGTCGAGCTCGATCCGCGCGATCTTGAACTCGTGCGTCGCGTCGCGGCTCGCGACCACCAGCGCGTCGGTCACCGTGACCGGCACGCCGATCCCGGTGTAGCCGAGCCGGATCGTGTCCGGCCCGAACATCACGTCGCGATCGAGGCCGTTGCCGGTCAGCATCACGTCGACCATGGTGCGCGCGTCGTCGTCGTTGGTGATCTGGAGGTTCGCGTCGGGCGCGCGGCCCGAGCGGGTCGGCGAGAACCGGATCTGGAACTCGTGGGTCCCGCCGCCCGGGATGTCGACCGGCTCGGGGTTGACCAGCTGCCACACCTCGGTGTCGTTCGAGATCATCGCCGCGGACACCCGCAGCACCGCCTCGCCGGCGTTGGTGATCTGGACCGGCCGCACCGGAGCCGCGGCGCCTGGGTTGCGGAAGGTGTCGGGGAACACCGGCGTCGGGCCGAGCGCGAGCTCGCGATCGATGCCGCGGCCGCGCAGCAGGATCATGCCGCTCGCCGGCCCGCCGTGCACGCCGGCGATCCCGTGCTGGAGCGTGACCGTCTCCTCGGAGCCGGCCGGCGACGCGACGATCGGCTTGTACGTGATCTCGATCGGCAGCATCGCGCCCGGCACCAGCGAGGTGTTCGACGGCACCGTGAACGTGAACTGCGGGTTCGCGGTGCGGTTGAAGTTCGAGAGATCGAGCACCGCCTGGCCGGTGTTGGTGATCGTGACCGTGCGGGTCGCGGCCGGGCCCTGGACGTCGACCGCGCCGAAATCGATCGTCGCGCCGGGGCTCACCGCGAGCATCGCCGAGGTCGAGTTCGCGGTCAGGTTGACCGTGCGGGTCGGGTTCATCGCCAGGTTGCTGTTGACCGTCGCGGTCGCGCTCATCGCGCCGGTCCGGTTGTTCGGCTGGACGCGCACCGTCACCTCGAGCACCTCGCCCGGGGCGAGCGTCTGCGGCAGGGGCGCCGTGGTCCCGGTCGTGGCGCCGCAGCTCCCCACCTTACGGATCTGTCCCACCGCGAACTCGCCGGTCATCGTGCCGGTGCCGGGCGTGATCGTGATCGGGTTCAGGATCTGCACGGCCGACTGATCGGTGTTCGAGATGCAGAACGTCGCGGTCTTCGAGGTATCGAATCGCAGGTCGCCGTACGCGATCGCGTTCGGGTTGACGTCGTAGCCGGCGGTCAGGCCGTCGCCGGTCAGGTTGAGCGTCGCCATCGTCGTGGTGGGCGTGACGCCCCAGTTGCCGGTGAACCGGATGGTCGCCGGGCCGCCGTCGCTGCCGCTCTGCGGCGCGAACCGCGCGGTCAGGGTCACCTGCGCGCCGGCCGCGAGCATCGCCGGGACCGGCGTCGCGGGGTCGAGCGAGTACCCGACGTTCATCGGGTCGACCATGCTGGTGATCCCGGTGACGAGCACGTTGCCGGTGTTGCGCAGCGTGAAGGTGCGGGTGACCACGGTGCCCTGCGGCACGGCGCCGAAATCGAGCGAGGTCGGGGTGACCGCGAGCACGCCCTGCTGGCCGTTGCAGGTCAGGCCGACGTTGGTCGTGGCGCCGGTGAACGAGTTGCTGGTGATCCGGAACGTGCCGGGGCGCGCGCCCTGCACCGTCGGCGAGCAGGTGATGTTCCAGGTGACCGAGCCGCCGGGCGGAATGACCGTCATCTGGGCGCCGACCGTGCCGGTGGTCGCGGCGTAGTCGGTGCCGCCGGTGGCGAACGCCGCGTTCGTGATGGTGAGCGGCGCGGTGCCCATGTTGGTCGCGGTCAGCGCCTGCGGGGTGCTGGTCTTGCCGACCTCGATGTCACCAAACGCGAGCGGCGCGGGCGCGTTGATCTGCGGCGCGACGCCGCGGCCGGTGACCGGCACGGAGAGCGGGCTCTGCGGATCGTTGCTGGTCAGCGTGAGCGTGAAGTCGGCCTGGCCTGGCGAGGTCGGCGCGAACGTGACCACGAGGTTCGCCATTGTGCCGGGCGCCAGCGTGCACGCCGAGGTGCAGCCGGTGAACGAGTAGCCGGCCGGCACGGTGCCGGTCCGCGAGTAGTTGAGGGTCTGGGTGCCGACGTTCTTGACCACCAGGGTCAGCGGGCTCGACGAGCCGACCGCGACGTCGCCGAACGCGAGCGACGTGGGATCGACCTCGATGGTCGCGCGGCCGGCGGTGCAGGTGAGCGTCGCGGTGCTCTGGCCGCCGGCGTCGCTGTCGCTGGTGAACGCGACCGTCGCGGTCTGCATCCCCGAGGCGCCCGCGGGTGGCGTGCAGCGCACCCCGACGTCGACGGGAGCCGTCGTGACGGCGAGCCCGGTGCCCGCGAAGGTACACGCCGGTCCGGTGCACCCGTTGCCGTTCGCGGCGAACGTGAACCAGCCGCTGCCGCCGGTGATCGCGGCGCTGGTGACCCGCAGCGTGCCGACCGGCGCGACCGCGTTGTTCGAAACCTTGATGTTGCCGGGCTGGGTCACGCCGACCGAGACCACGCCGAACGGGACGTCGGTCACGGCGATCACGGCGTTGGTGCCTTCGCCGGTGAGCGCGACCGTCCGGGTCGCCATCACTGGATCGTCGCTGGTCACCTCGAGCGTGTCGGTGCGCGTGCCGGCCATCGCCGGATCGAGCTCGACCACCACGTCGAGCGTGGCGTTCGGCGCGAGGTCCACCGGCAGGGTCGGCGGGTTCGGGATCGTGAACTCGGTGTGGGTCGCGAGCTGGATCGCGGAGATCCGCAGCGGCTGGCCCGCGTCGCCGGTGTTCTGGATCGTGATCGTCCGGGTCGCCTTCGCGGCGCCGGTCCAGCGCACCGAGCCGAAGCTCACCGGGCCGGCGGGCAGGGCGAGCTGCGGGCCCACGCCGGTGCCGGTGAGCGTGAACGAGCCGAGATCGGTGGCGCCGTTGCGCAGGGTGACCACGCAGCTCGCGGCGCCGCGCGCGTTCGGCGTGAACGAGATCGTGAGATCGACCGCCGTGCCCGTGACCTCGAGCGGCGCCATGTCCGAGACCGGTGGCTCGATCGAGAACCGGCTACATCCGGCCCCCACCATGTCGTAGAGGGTGACCTCGTCGGTCGCGTCGGACACCAGCGTCGTGGTGACCGTCCCGGTCTCGCCCACGAACACGTTGCCCGCAGCGACCGTGGTGCTCCCGGGCGTGATCGCGGCGCGAGCTGCGCTCGACCAGCACAGCCCGGCGAGGAACAAGAAACTTCCGACCCAGCGCTTCGACATAGTTAGGCGACTCCATGGCGTGGCCCGGGAAAGCTCCCGGCGACGCACCGGGCATCGTACATCGTCGCAGACACCGCCGAAAGCGACCTCGCTCACCGCGTTTCGGCGCGGTGTTCCGTCGCAGCGGCGCCACCGTGGAGCGGCAGATCCGTGCCGAGCCCGCGAGCCTGTGGGCGGGTCAGCGCGTAGGATGCTCCACCATGAACCAGTCCCCCAGCGGCCTACAGTACGAGGATACAGTCGTCGGTACCGGCGCGGCGCCGCAGCGCGGCCAGACCTGCGTGATGCACTACACCGGCTGGCTGTGGGAGAACGGTGCGAAGGGCGCGAAGTTCGATAGCTCGGTCGACCGCGGCCGGCCGTTCGAGTTCCCGCTCGGCCTCGGCCGGGTGATCAAGGGCTGGGACGAGGGCGTCGCGTCGATGCAGGTCGGCGGCAAGCGGACCCTGCTGATCCCGCCGCAGCTCGGCTACGGCGACCGCGGCGCGGGCGGCGTGATCCCGCCGGGCGCGACGCTGCTGTTCGAGGTCGAGCTGCTGCGCGTCGCCTGACACGCGTCGAGCTCGGCCAGCGTCCGGGCCGCCATCGCACATTGATAGCCCTCGCGCGAGCCCTCGCGGCACGCCGGGAGGAAGCTCGCGCGCAGCTCGCCGCGGAGCGCCGCCTGCTCCGCCTCGGTCGGGAGCTGATCCGCCGGCACGGTCTGCCGCATCTCGGCGATCCGGATCGCGATCGCGTGGCCGAGCAGGTCGTCGCACTCGCGCTCGCTCGGCGCCATCGAGCTCGGTTCGACCGCCGCATCCGGTGGGGTGCCCGGCCCGGGTGGGCGAGGGCGCCCGCCCGTGCTCGAGCACGCGACCGCCAGCGACAGGAGCGTGCCACCCAGGATCTGCTTCACGTCGCATCGATGTTAGCGTGTCTGCATGGCGCTGTGGTTCGCCGCACTGCTCGGCATCGTGCAGGGCCTCACCGAGTTCATCCCGGTCTCGTCCACCGCGCACCTGCGCGTCGTCCCCGCGCTGTTCGGGCTGCCCGACGCCGGCGCCGCGTACACCGCGGTGATCCAGCTCGGCACGCTGGTCGCGGTGCTCGCGTACTTCGCGCGCGACCTGGTCAACCTGCCGGTCGCGATGGTGCGCGATCCCTCGAGCCCCGATGGCCGGCTGCCCTGGCTGCTCGCGATCGGCACGGTGCCGATCGTGATCGCCGGCCTCGCGCTCAAGAAGCACATCGAGGGCGATCTGCGGTCGCTCTACGTGATCGCCGGCGCGCTGATCGCGATCGGCATCGCGATGGTGATCATCGATCGCTACGCCGCGGGCCGCGAGTCGGTCCGCCCGCTCGCCTCGATCACCGTGACCGACGCGCTGCTGGTCGGCCTCGCGCAGACCCTCGCGCTGGTCCCCGGCGTGTCGCGCTCGGGCGCGACGATCTGCATGATCCTGCTGCTCGGGTTCGCCCGCACCGATGCGGCGAGGTTCTCGTTCCTGCTGTCGATCCCCGCGATCGCGGGGGCCGGGATCTTCGAGGCCCGCGACGCGATCCGCGTGCTCGGACGCGATGCGATCCCGGCGCTCGCCGTGGGCACCACCACCGCCGCGATCACCGGCTACCTCGCGATCGCGTGGCTGATCAAGTGGCTCGGCTCGCACGATCTCGTCGGGTTCGCGATCTACCGGATCGTCGCCGGGCTCGGATTGCTCGCGGCGCTGTTCGCGCGGATCCTGTGAGGATGTGGTTGCCAGCTGGTGTGACCAATCCGTGAAATCGCTCTAGGCCCCGGCGGCGGCGATCAACTCCTGATACGGTAGTCAGCGTCCGTTTTTCTTTCCGAGGGTACCCGATGAGGATTGCTGTGTTGCGTCTTCTACTCGCCCCGCTTGCGCTCGTGCTCGCGGTGGTGTTCTCCACAGGCACCGCGCATGCGCAGAGCTGTCCGGGGAGCAAGCCGGGCAAGTACAAGGTGAAGATCGATTCGGCGCCGCAGGGCGCGCAGGTCTACATCGAGAGCAAGCAGTGCCCGGCGGTGGGCGTGACGCCGTGGAGCGGCGCGCTCGGCAAGGGCACGTTCACCGTCATCATCGAGGCCCCCGGCTTCGAGCCGGCGACCAAGACGTTCAAGGTCGCGGCGGTGCGCAAGGTCCAGGAGCTGTTCGTGCCGATGGTCCGCCGGCCGCAGGTCGAGGTCCGCGCGGATGCGGATCCGAACCTGATCGGCGCGACGGTCTCGATCGACGGCCAGCCGCAGGGCGCGATGTCCGGGCCGCTGGTGATGTCGACCACCGCGGCGCGCCACCTGGTCGAGATCCGGAAGGAGGGCTTCGAGCCGCTGTCGCAGTGGATCGACCTGACGACCACGCCGTCGCTCGTGCTGACGCCGACGCTCAAGGCGATCCCCAAGCCGAAGTACGGCACGATCGTCGTCGAGGCGGACGTCCAGGACGCCCAGGTGTTCGTGGACGGCAACAAGCACCCCGACAACACGCCCGCGGTGGTCAACAACGTGATCGAGGGCGTGCACGTGATCGAGGTCAAGAAGGAGCCGGGCCCGCCGTGGCGCCAGACCGTGCAGGTCAGGGCCAACGAGCAGACCAAGGTGCGCGCCGAGCTGGCGCCGCTGCTCCACGGCGGCGTCGGCGTGGTCCGCGTGCTGTCCGACGCGGAGGGCGCGCGCGCGTACATCGACGGCATCGACATGGGCCCGGTCCCGGTCGACATCAAGGACGTCAAGGCGGGCGAGCACATCGTCCAGGTCAAGGCGCCGGGGTTCCAGACCGGCGAGAAGAAGGTCGCGATCACCGCAGGTGGCTCGCAGATCGTGAAGTTCGATCTCAACGCCGAGGCGGCGGGCGATCAGGGCACGCTCAAGGTGGTCTCCACGGTGCCCGAGGCCGAGGTGTTCATCGACGGCGCGGCGGTTGGCAAGGTGCCGCAGGAGAAGAAGGTCTCGGCCGGCGAGCACCCGGTCGTGGTCCGGCTGCCCGGGTTCAAGCAGTTCGAGCAGAAGGTCCGCGTCGAGGCGGGCCAGGCGATCACCGTGTCGGCGGACCTCAAGGCGGTCGGCCGGCTGCGCATCCTGTCGACGCCGAGCGGCGCGACCGTGCTGGTCAACGGCCTGCCGGTCGGCAAGACGCCGTACGACTCCGAGGTCGAGGTCGGCGAGACCGTGGTGCGGATCGAGTCGGCGGGCTTCCAGTCGTTCGAGCAGACCCTCGCGATCGAGGGCGGCAAGACCCAGACGCTGTCGCGCGAGCTGGCGGTCGCCGGCAAGAGCGAGGCCGAGCTGGCTGCCGAGCAGAAGGGGCTGTCGTCGTTCGGCGCGCGCACGCTGCCGCGCGGCCGCTCGACGGTCGACTTCGACGCCGGCTACCCGTACTACCTGAACGGCCGGATCACCGTGGGCGCCGGCAAGATCGCCAAGAAGTTCGGGTTCGACGCCACGGTCGCGCTGCGCACGATGTTCGCGCGCACGGATCTCGGCGTCGGCGCCCGCATGATGCTCGCCGACAACAGCCCGTTCTCGGCGGGTCTGTTCACCAACTTCTGGTGGGGCAGCAAGCTGCTCGATGACTCGCAGCGCAACGGCGTCACGTTCGAGGGCGGCGTGCTCGCCTCGCTCACCGCGCTCAGCAACGTGACGATCACCGGCCGCGGCTACTTCCAGGTGTGGAGCGATCGCCACTGCCCGGAGATCAAGACCGACAACACGTTCGAGGCGACCGACCCGTCGCGCACCTGCGTCGCGTACGCCGCGCGCAAGTTCAAGGGCGAGACCCCGAACGACTTCACCGACTCCGATCTGATGCGCGCCGAGAAGCTGACCGGCAAGTCGGGCCGCGACTTCTACGGCCGCGAGAACGGCGCGCGGTTCCTGCTCAGCGTGATCGCCGAGATCGCGCTCGAGCAGCGGTGGAGCGTGTACGGCATCCTCGAGGGCGCGCCGTTCCAGGAGGAGCGCGCGCTGTTCACCAAGACGTTCTCGGGCGCGATGTTCGATACCGACTACATCCTGTACGCGCGGTTCGGCCTGACCTACAAGTTCTAGTGAACCTGCTGCTCGTCGAGGCCGGCGAGCTCGACGGCGAGCACGTGGTGCTCGCGGATCGCCGCGCGGCTCACCTGCGCGCGGTGCTCGGGGTCGAGATCGGATCGCGGGTGCGCGCCGGTGTGGTCGGCGGGCCGGTCGGGACCGCCGAGGTGGTCGCCGATGACGGCACCGCGCTCACCTTGCGCGTCGCGTTCGGCGAGCCGCGCTCGCTGCCGCTGCCCGTCGAGCTGGTGCTCGCGGTGCCGCGGCCCAAGGTGCTGTCGCGGACGATCGAGGTCGCGGCGTCGTTCGGGGTCGAGCGGATCGCGCTCACCAACTCGTGGCGGGTCGACAAGAGCTACCTGACCTCGCCGCGGCTCGCCCCGGATGCGCTCGCGCTGGCGGCGCGGCTCGGCGCCGAGCAGGGCGCGACCACACACCTGCCGGAGCTCTCGGTGCACCGCCGGCTGATGCCGCTGCTCGACGCGCGGTGGCCCGCCGGCGCCGCGGCCGATCCGTCGGCGATCCGGCTGATCGCACATCCCGGGGCGCCGCCGATCGAGGACGCGGTGACTGGGCTCGATCCGATCGCGCTCGCGATCGGGCCGGAGGGCGGCTGGATCGAGCGCGAGGTCGAGACGTTCGTCGCGCGCGGGTTCGTGCCGGTGTCGATCGGCGGCGCGATCCTGCGGGTCGAGGCCGCGGTGGCGGCGGCGCTCGGGCAGATCGTGCTGCTGCGCCGGCTGCGCGCCAGCTTGCTCGGCGCGGTGCGCGACGCGATCACGGCGCGGTGACCAGCTCGGTCGCCTCGATCGCGTCGAGCAGGATCGCGAGGTCCTGCTTCATCTCGTCGGTGATCACCAGCTCCACCGAGCGCCGGCCCTCGAACACCACCAGCGCGCCGCCGGCCTCGGTCTCGGTCAGCTCGCGGACCAGCCGTGCGAGCGCGCGGGTGAGCGGCAGCTCGGCGACGTCGCAGCCCTGATCGCGCACGAACGCCAGCCGCGGCGAGCTCCACCGCGTCTCGCCGGCGACGAGCGCGACGCGATCGGCGCCGAGCGGCGGGCCACACGCCGCGACCCGCAGCGAGACCTCGATCGCGCCGACCGCGAGCGTGCCGGTGAACCCGAGGTCCGAGGTGCCGCGGCGCGCCCGGCCATCGATCCCGCGCGCGAGCTGGAGCACGACGCGATCGCCGGCGTCGCAGCGGGTCTGGTAGCGCGACAGCGCGGCGGTCCACGCGCGGCGCGACGGCTCGGGCTGGGCGCGCACGAAGGCGCTCACGCAGGGATCCCAGAGCTGGCTCGGCGCGACGTGATCGAGCATCGGATCGATGCGCAGCGGCGCGCCGCGAGCGCGCAGCAGCTGTTCGAGCGCGCCGTGCGGCGGCTCGGGCGAAGGCGGCGGGCTTGGCCGCGGTGGCGGTGGTGGCTCGGCGCGCTCGGCACGCTCTGCGCGCTCCGGCGTCTCGGCCGGCGCTTGCGCGTGTGGCTGTGTTTGCGGCGCGGGCGCGGGCGCGGCGCCGCAGCCGAGCAGCGCCGGCACCAGCCATCCGAGCCATCCGAGCCCGATGGACCCTGAGGTCCGGCGCACCGCTCGCGACGAGCACCGCACGGCTCGATTGTACGGTCGATCCGCGGCGCTGCCACGAGGACTCGCCGGCACGCCGCCGCGACGAGCCGCTACGAAGTCACCGGAGCGAACGCGATCACCGAGTAGGCAATCGCGGTGGCGCCGCCGGGATTGTGATAGCCGTGGCGCTGATCCCCGCGAAACGTCACGACGTCGCCCTCGGACAGGGTGTAGCGCTCGCCGCCGACCGCGAGCTCGACGGTGCCGCGCTCGCAGGTGAGGTACTCGCGGGTGCCCGGGGTGTGAGGCACGCCGGCCATCCGCGCGCCCGGCGGCAGCACCATGCGCTCGAGATCGAGGCCGGGCAGCGGCTCGGGCAGCAGCTTGCGGATCGCGACCTCGCCGCGCTCGCGGGTCGGCAGATCGCTGGCCTTCAGGTGGCGCGCCGGCAGGCGGGGCGCGGCGAGCAGCTCGTCGAGCCGGACCTGGAGCGCGTTGGCGACCTTGACCAGCACGGCGAGCGTGGGGTTGGCCGCGCCGGACTCGAGGTGGGTCCACGTCGCGCGCGGGATTCCCGCGGCCTTGGCGATCTGCTGCTGCGATAGCCCGCGGGCCTCGCGCACCGCCTTGATGTTGTCTGCGAGGTGATCGTGATCGTGGCTCATGCGATGGCCTCCGGACAACAGATTAGCCCGCTTGATGGCAGATTGGCAGGCGAGCCGTAGGGTGGCGGCAGGAGGAGAACGAACATGAACATCGCAGGAACAAGCGCGCTGATCACGGGAGCGAGCCGAGGGCTCGGCCGCGCGCTCGCCGAGGCGCTCGCGGCGCGCGGCGCACGCCTGGCGCTGGTCGCGCGCGAGCCCGGCCCGCTGCACGACGTGGTCGCATCGATCCGCGCCCGCGGCGGCGAGGCCCACGCGATCGCCGCGGATATCTCCGACAAGCAAGCGATCCACCGGATCGCGGGCCAGGCCCAGGGCCTGGTCGGCGCGATCGATCTGGCGATCCACAACGCGAGCACGCTCGGCCCCACGCCGCTCCGGCTGCTGCTCGATACCGAGTGCGAAGATCTGGCGAGCGTGCTCGAGACCAACCTGATCGGGCCGTTCCGGCTGACCAAGGTGCTCGCCGGCGCGATGGCGCTGCGCGGCCGCGGCGTCGTGGTGCACGTCAGCTCGGACGCGGCGGTCGAGCCGTATCCGCGGTGGGGCGCGTACGGCATCTCGAAGGCAGCGCAGGACCACCTGTCGCGGATCCTCGCCGCCGAGCTCGCCGAGACCGGCGTGCGCGTGCTCGCGATCGATCCGGGCGAGATGGACACCGCGATGCACGCCGCGGCGATGCCCGACGCGGATCGCGCGGCGCTCCAGCGCCCGGCGGAGATCGCGGCGCGGATCGTCGAGATGATCGAGGACGCGGCGCGCGCGCCGAGCGGGGCGCGGCTGGTCGCGCTGGCGTGGCAGGTGGCGCCGTGAGGTCGTCGCGCGACGACGGCGCGGCGCGCGCCCACCAGCCGTGGTGGCCGCGGGTGTGGCGGGTGGACCCACCGCTGCCGCGCAGCTTGCGGCCAGCGCCGTCGCGCGAGCCCGCCTCGGCGCACGAGGCTTGCGAGCTCGGCCAGCCGCGCGAGGCCGCCTCGCCGCACGAGATGAGCGAGCTCGGCGCGCCGCGCGAGGCCGCCGCGCCGCACGAGATGCGCGAGCTCGGCGCGTCGCGCGAGCCCGCCGCGCCGCACGAGTCGCGCGAGGCCGGCGCGCCTCACGAGACGCGCGAGCGCGGCGCGCCACGCGAGCCCGCCGCGCCGCTCGAGACGCGCGAACCCGCCGCGCCGCCGCTCGCCTCCGACGAGATCGCGCGCGATCGCGTGCGCCTGGTCGTGCTCGAGCGGGCGCGCGAGCGCGTCTCGCTCCACCCGTTCGCCGGGCTGCCCGCGCTGCTACGCGCCGGCGATCTGGTCGTGGTCAACGACGCGGCGACCTTGCCGGCGTCGCTGCGCGGCGCGACCACGCGCGGCGAGTCGTTCGAGCTCCGGCTGTCGGCTCCGGTCGACGGCGAGCGGCTGGCCGGCGTGCTGTTTGGCGCCGGCGACTGGCGGACGCGCACCGAGGACCGCCCGGCGCCGCCGGCGATCGCGATCGGCGAGCGCGTGGTGGTCGGCGCGGTCGCGTGCACGGTGATCGCGCGCGACGGCCGGCGGATCGAGCTCGCCGCCCACGTGCCGGGGAACGACGCCGACGCGCGCCGCGATGCGTTGTGGCAGGCGTTGTACGCCGCGGGCGCGCCGGTCCAGTACGCGCACCGCCGCGATCCGCTGGCGCTGTGGTCGGTGCAGACCGCGTACGCGGCGCGGCCGTGGGCGGTCGAGATGCCGTCGGCGGGGCGGCCGCTGACCTGGGAGCTGATCCTCGCGCTCCGGCGCGCCGGGATCGCGATCGCCACGGTGACCCACGCCGCCGGCCTCGGCTCGACCGGCGATGTGGCGCTCGATGGCGCGCTGCCGTGGCCGGAGCGCTACGAGATCCCGGCGCGCGCGGCGGCGCAGCTCGCCGAGGCGCGGGCGCGCGGTGGCCGGGTGATCGCGATCGGCACCTCGGTGGTGCGCGCGCTCGAGGCCAGTGAAGGGCGCGCCGGGCAGGGGACCGCGACGCTGCGGCTCGGGCCCGACGCGCGGCCGCGGATCGTGGATGGGCTGATCAGCGGGCTGCACGTCCCGGGTGAGAGCCACTTCGATCTGCTGCGTGCGTTCGCGCCGGCCGACCAGCTCGCGCGCGTGCTCGAGCTGGCGCGCGGGGCGGGGCTCAGCGGTCACGAGCTGGGCGATGCCTGCCTGGTGGTCCCGTGAACCACGCGATGCGGTAGGGTGCGGGCATGGCGTTCTTCCAGGAACCACCCCGCTTGGGCAACCAGTTCGACGACGATCCGATGCTGCCGTCGTGGATCGCGCGGCACATCGCGGCGAACGAGGTCGACGCGGTGTCCGGCGAGCTGCGCGCGATCGGCGAGCTCACGGTCGAGTGCTACGCCCGGCAGCTGGAGGATCTCCGCAACGAGCCGGTGCTGACCCAGTGGGACGCGTGGGGCCACCGCGTGGATCGGATCGACGTCTCGCCGCTGTGGCGCGAGGCCCAGGTGCTCGCGGCGCGCCACGGCATGGTCGCCGCGGGCTACGAGGGGCGGCTCGGCGCGCACGCGCGCACGCACCAGTTCTCGGTGGTCCACCTGCTCGGGCCCTCGCTCGACGTGTACTCGTGCCCGCTCGCGATGACCGACGGCGCGGCGCGCACGCTGCTCGCGAGTGGCAACCGGGAGCTGATCGAGCGCTACGTGCCGCGGCTGACCTCGCGCGACCCGGCCGCGATGTGGACGAGTGGCCAGTGGATGACCGAGCGCACCGGCGGCTCGGACGTCTCGCAGACCGAGACGATCGCGCGCAAGGACGGCGACACCTGGCGACTGTACGGCACCAAGTGGTTCACCTCGGCGACCACGTCGCAGATGGCGCTCGCGCTCGCGCGGCCGGAGGGCAACGCCGAGGGCAGCCGCGGGCTCGCGCTGTTCCTCGTCGAGCTGCGCGACGCGAGCGGCAGGCTGCGCAACATCCCGGTCACTCGCCTGACGGACAAGCTCGGCACGCGCATGGTGCCGACCGCCGAGCTGACGCTCGATGGCGCGCCGGCGATCCTGGTCGGTTCGCT
>JBQCJR010000638.1:0-7270 GCA_051952595.1 Kofleriaceae bacterium | reverse complement strand
CCGCTCTCGGATCCCGGCCTTCACCACGTCGGCGAGCTGCACCACGCCGAGCACCTTGCCGTCGGCGACGACCACGAGCGGGGTGGCGCCCTGCTTGGCGACCGAGTCGATGGTGGCCCGGATCTCGGGCGGCAGCTCGCCGCCGACGTGGCGGCCCATCGCGTCGCTCGCGCCCTTGCGGATCCGGCGCACGTCGCGGTGCGGGTGGCCATCGAGATCGATGCCGCTCATCCGGGTCTGCGCCGAGAACGGGACCGGCGTCGAGCCGGCCGGCAGCGCCACCACGCGGCCGAGCACCGCGGCGCCCAGCGACACGATGCTCTTGCCCTCGGGCGTGTCGTCGGCCAGCGAGGCCAGGGTGGCGGCCTCGGCGAGCTCCGCCTCGGTCGCGCCGCGCGCGGGCAGGAACGCGGTCGCCTGGCGGTTGCCGTGGGTGATCGTGCCGGTCTTGTCGAGCAGCAGCGTATCGACATCGCCGGCGGCCTCGACCGCGCGGCCCGAGGTGGCGATCACGTTGGCCTGGATCATCCGGTCCATGCCGGCGATCCCGATCGCCGAGAGCAGGCCGCCGATCGTCGTGGGGATCAGGCACACCAGCAGCGCGACCAGCACGGTGAGCGTCACCGGCACGCCGCGCCCGGCCAGCTCGACGGCGAACCGCGACATCGGCAGCAGCGTGACCGTGACCAGCAGGAAGATGATGGTCAGCCCGGCGAGCAGGATGTCGAGCGCGATCTCGTTCGGGGTCTTCTTGCGCTTGGCGCCCTCGACCATCGCGATCATCCGATCGAGGAAGGTCTGGCCCGGCACGGTGGTGATCTGCACGACCAGCCAGTCCGAGAGCACGCGGGTGCCGCCGGTGACCGCGCTGCGATCGCCGCCGCTCTCGCGGATCACCGGCGCGCTCTCGCCGGTGATCGCGCTCTCGTCCACCGAGGCGACGCCCTCGACGATCTCGCCATCGGACGGGATCACCTGCCCGGCCTCGACCAGCACGTGATCGCCGGCGGCGAGCTTGGACGACGGCACCTCCTCGATCGCGGCGTCCCGGCGCGGCTCGGCGAGCCGGCGCGCGGTGACCTCGCGGCGCGCCTTGCGTAGGCTATCGGCCTGGGCCTTGCCGCGGCCCTCGGCCATCGCCTCGGCGAAGTTCGCGAACAGCACGGTGAACCACAGCCACAGCGCGACGGCGCCGATGAACCCGGCGGGCGCGTCGCCGGCGCCGGTGATCAGCGCGTGCAGGAACAGCAGCGTCGTGAATGCGCTGCCGATCTCGACGACGAACATCACCGGGTTGCGGATCATCCGGCGCGGATCGAGCTTGCCGAACGCCTCGCGGGTCGCACGCTTGACGATCGGCGGATCGAACAGCGGGCGCGCCGCCGCCGCGCGATCGCGGCGCGGTCGCTCGGGCGGTGCGGGGGATGCGGGCGGCGCGACGGCCGCGGCAGGAGCAGCGCTCATGGTCAGACTCCGAGCTGCAGGTGCTCGACGATCGGCCCGAGGGCGAGCGCCGGCACGTAGGTCAGGGCTCCGACGAGGATCACCGTGCCGGCGAGCAGCACGACGAACAGCGGGCCATCGGTGGGCAGCGTGCCCGACGTCGCCGGCACGATCTTCTTGCGCGCGAGCGACCCGGCGATCCCGAGCACCGGGACGATGATCCAGTAGCGGCCGATGAACATGCAGATGCCGCCGGCGGTGGCGAAGAACGTCTTGCTCGCGGTGAGGCCCGCGAACGCCGAGCCGTTGTTGTTGCTCATCGACGAGAACGCGTAGAGCACTTCGGAGAAGCCGTGTGGCCCGGGGTTCGCGAGGGCGCCGCGGGTCTCGCCGGCGACACACGCCAGCGCGGTGCCGGCCAGCACGGCGACACACGGGACCAGGATCGCGAGCGACGCCATCTTCATCTCGTACGCCTCGATCTTCTTGCCGAGCATCTCGGGCGTGCGGCCGACCATGAGCCCGGCGATGAACACCGCGACGATCGCGAACATCAGCAGGCCGTACAGCCCCGAGCCGGCGCCACCGAACGCGACCTCGCCGAGCTGCATCAGCACCATCGGCCCGAGCCCACCGAGCGGCGCGTAGCTATCGTGCATCGAATTGACCGAGCCGTTCGAGGCCGCCGTGGTGGCGACGGCCCACACGCTCGACGCGCTGATCCCGAACCGCACCTCCTTCCCCTCGAGGTTGCCGCCCGGGGACAGATCGCTCGCGGCGTGGTCCACGGCCAGCGTGGCGATCTCGGGGTTCGGCAGCTGCTCCTGCCAGCTGGTGAGCACCTGGAACGGCGCGACCAGCAACATCATGGTGATCAACACCGCCCAGCCCTGGCGGCGCGAGCCGACCATGCGGCCGAACGTGAAGCACAGGCCCGCCGGGATCAGCAGGATCGCGAGGCACTCGAAGAAGTTCGACAGCGGGGTCGGGTTCTCGAACGGGTGCGCCGAGTTCGCGTTGAAGAACCCGCCGCCGTTGGTGCCGAGCTGCTTGATCGCGATCTGCGACGCCACCGGGCCGACGGCGATGCCCTGCTCGGTCACGGTCTTGCCATCGGCGTCGACCACGGACTGGAGCAGCGACGCGGTCGCGTGGCCGTGGGTGGTCTGCGGCACGCCCTGCGAAACCAGGAACACGGCGAGCACGATCGACAGCGGGATCAGGATGTAGAGCGTGGATCGCGTGAGATCGACCCAGAAGTTGCCGATCTCGCTGCACTGGCGGCGGGTGAACCCGCGGATCACCGCGACCAGCACGGCCATGCCGGTGGCCGCCGACACGAAGTTCTGCACGACGAGCGCGAGCGACTGGACGAGGTGGCTCATCGTGGTCTCGCCGCCGTACGCCTGCCAGTTGGTGTTCGTGGCGAAGCTCGAGGCGGTGTTCCACGCGACCCGCGGATCGACGGCCGGCAGCTCGTTGGGATTGCCGGGCAGCACGCCCTGCAGCCGCTGGAGCCCGTACACGAGCACCAGGCCGAGCACGTTGAACAGGATCAGCGCCACCGCGTAGCGCTGCCAGCTGTGCTCGCGGCGCGGATCGATCCCGAGCAGCCGGTAGAACAGCCGCTCGATCGGGCCGAGCAGCTTCTGCGCGAACCGCGCGTTGCCCTCGTAGACCCGCGCCATGTAGGCGCCGAGCGGGATCGCGAGCGCGATCAGCACCGCCCAGAACGCGACGATCTGGGCGATCCCCGCGCCGCTCACTGGAGCTTCTCCGGATCGAGCAACGCGACGAACAGGTAGATCGCGAGCGCGATCGACACCGCCGCCGCAACCACGTAGAGCACCGACATCGAGGCCTCCGTTAGACCCGGCCGAACAGGCGGATCATCCAGATGGTGAGGACGAACAGCACGAGCGTGAGCGCGAGGTAGATCAGATCGAGCAAGGTCATCGTCTCCCGATGGTGGACGCGATGATCAGGAAGCCGAGCGCGGTGGCGACCGCGGCGATCGACGCCTCCGCGCCGAACGGCTCGCCGGTCGCGAGGGCGAGCACGACGCGGAACCCACCGACGAGGAGCAGCAGCGAGCCGAGCAAGCGGTCGTCCCACCGCTCGGCCTTTGCCTCCTCGCGGTCGTCGTCGGGCAGCGCCGGTCTCCGGTACGGGGTCGGCATGATCTTGGTCTCGCAAGCTTGGTAGCCCCGGCCACGTCAAGACCGCGTCAAGCCAGCGCCAGTTGAGCGTCAAGCTCACGGAGCGATGCCTAGAACCACGCGGTTGCCCCGAGGGTGATCGTGTCCTGGGCGCGCGCATCGGGGACGAACGGAGTGGTCACGCCGGTGCCCGCGACATCTCCCGAGAAGTACGCGTCCTCGGACGCGTGGTCGTGGCGGTACTCGAGGCGCACCGAGATCTTGTCGGCGGGCTGGGCGGCGATCGTCGCGGTGGCGGCGGCGATCCACGAAGGTGGCCAGAAGATCGGCGTGGTGCCCTCGGCGGTCCACTCGTGGAAGTAGTCGCCACGCACGGCCACGTAGAGCGCGGAGGCGAGCTCGAGCTTGGCGTAGATCGCCGCGGCCGCCCATCCGCTGGTCCCGCGCGGATCGCGCTCGAACCCCGCATCGCCGTGGACCTGGACCGACAGCGCGTCGGTCACCACGAGCTGGGCGTAGGCGTCGAACAGGTTGCGCCACGGCGCCCCCTCGGGCGCGCCGGACGGCCGCTCGACCCCACCGAAGTAGAGCAGCTGCCCGGTGAGCCGGTCCGAGGCGTACGCGGCGGAGACCGCGAGGCTCGGCCACGGGTTCGAATCGATCACGCTGTTCCAGCCCGAGTACATCGCGAGCGTGCCGGTCCACCCGCGGCCGAGCGGCCGCGAGACCCGCGCGCCGGTGTGATAGAAGGGCAGCCCGAAGAACAGCGTCGAGCGCGACCAGTTCCAGTTGTCCTTGATCGGCATGGTCTCGGGGCCGACCGGCGACAGGAACACCCCGGCCTCGACGTCGAGCTCGAACGGTGCGGCGTACGCGAGCGTCGCGATCTGGATGTACTTCCACAGCTCGGGGCCGGTCGCGTTGACGCTCGGCGTGCCGGGGAGCCTCGGCTCGGCGAGATAGTAGGTCGAGGGCGTCGAGCCGACCTGGAGCACGAGCCGCGCGGTGACCGGCCCGCGCTCGCCCTTGGCGTCGATCGCGACGTTCGAGATCGTGAACGTGCGATCGCGGTTATCGAAGCCGCGTAGGTTGGTGATCCGGTTCGACGGCAGGCGCAGGTTCAGCTGGTAATAGGTCTCGAGGTAGCCGCCGAGCGTCACCGCGGAGGGCTTGATCGGCGCGGTCGCGGCGGCCGGATCGGCGAGGCTCGTCGCCCGCGCGCCCACCGCGACGGCGGCGGCGGCGGTGAGGGCGGCGAGGCGAGGCCCGAACACCGAGCGAGCGTGACGAGCCCCGCCCCGCGAGAACAGCCGGAGCGCCTCAAGAACCTGTTCAGATCGGCATCACGTCACAGGCGAACCAGCAGCGCGGCGGTCAGCCGATTCTCGTTCTTCACGAGGTCCGGCGCCCAGCCATCGACCACCGAGCCCGGGCTGCCCTGGTTGCCGCCGGGCGGGGTGACGCCGCCGCTGCCGCTCCAGTACGGCACGTTCGCGTAGCGGTGATTGAATTCGAGCCGGAACGTGATGAACGGGTTCGGCATGTAGTCGCCGGTGATCTGGAAGTCCCACGCCTTGAATGGATCGCCGGGATTGGCTGTGAAGTAGGGCGTGCCGGAGAACGCGGTCGCGCCGTTGATCGGCGGGAGCAGCACGAGGTAGCGCCCCGGGTTGTTGATCGCGCCGCCGCCGAGCGTCAGGCCGAACCGGTTCGCATCGAACCACAGCCGGGTGTACGCCATGAAGCCGAGGAAGAACTGCGAGGGCGCGCTCGCGTCGCCGCCGGCGCACCGCACCCCACCGCCGTACTCGCAGCCGAGATCGAGGGTCAGCGACGCCGCGGCCTGCGACAGCCCCCGCGCGCCCTTGCGCTCGTAGTACTTGACCATGACGCTGTTGTCGGAGTGCAGGCGCTTGCGGTCCTCGTTGCCGAGCACGTCGCTGCCCCAGTACTGGTTGCCGAGCACCGAGAACCAGCCATTCGGGCGATAGAGCACCTGCACACCGATGCCCGGCGCCTTGTTGAACCGGCCGTAGGACTGCCAGCCATTGACCAGCCACGGCTCGATCTTCAGCTTGTCGGTCGGGAAGATCTGGACCCGCATGCCGTTGAAGAACCACGGCGTGTTCGAGGACACGAACGAGGGCTGATAGGTCCAGTTGTTGGCCTGGTAGTAGCTCCACAGGCCGACGTACGACATGAAGATGCCGGCCTGGATGTTGATGCCGTGTAGCTTGTTGATGTGGTAGCCGGCGTACGCCTCGGAGATGTAGCGGTAGGCGTCGTCGAGCTTCCACTGGCCACGCGCTGGACTGGCGTCGTTGCGTGGCGTGGTGGTCGAGTACATGCCGAACTGGGTCATCAGCCGGCCCATCACGTTGGCGTGGTGGAAGTCGCCGCCGATCCCGAGCTGGGTGACCTGGAGCTCCGCGTGGCGGAACACCTCGCTCGAGCCGCTGATCGTGTCGTCCTTGGGCTGGGCGAAGCTGTAGTGATAGGCCGCGTCGAGCCGGAACTCGCCGGTGAACACCTTGGTGGCGAGGGGGGACTCGGTGAGCCGGCCCTCGCCGGGGAGCCAGGTGAAGTCGGCGAACGCGAACGGCGCCGCGGGCTCGGCGGCAGTGGCGGCGGCGGCGTCGGCGGGGGCGGCGTCGGCGGGGGCGGCGGCGGCGGCGGCGGCGGCCGCGGGTCGTTCTGCTGGCGCCGGCGCGGGCGCGGGTTCGCCGGGCGCCCGCGCCGGCGCGGCGGGCCGGGGCGAGGGCGCGGGCTCGGCGGGCGGAACGTCCGGAGTCGGCTCGGGCGCGGGATCCGGTTGAGCGACCGCGGTCGCGGCGCTCGTGGTGAGCGCGAGGACGAACGTGGGGATGGAGGTGCGGACCATGGCGAGCCCCATCGGTAGCGACGGGGGCGTCAAGCGCGGTGCAAGGGGCGATCAAGATCGCGGCAAGGTTCTCGCGCGGGTTCGACGAGGCGTTGATGTCGCGCAGCGAGATCTCCACGCGATGGCAGGCCCGAGCGTGGCGCGGGTCGCAGAGCCCTGTGGACTTGACGCGCCTGTGACCTGCGCCGAATGAAGGAGTTGCCCCGCTTTGGATCACACAGCTCAGGCAGCCATCAGTTGCAGACGTTCATAGTCGACGGGCGAGCAGTAGTCGAGCGCAGAGTGGAGACGACGGGTGTTGTAGAAGCCTTCGATGAAATCGAAGATGGCCAGCTTGGCCTCTGACTGCGACTTGAAGCGGCGGCGGTCGAGGAGCTCGCACTCGAGCGTCGCGAAGAACGACTCACACATCGCGTTGTCGTAGGCATCGCCGACCGAGCCCATCGAGGACTTCACGCCGACCTCGCGGCAGCGCAGCCCGAAGGCCACGGACGTGTACTGGCAGCCCTGATCGGAGTGGTGGATCACGGTCGACGGTCGCCGCTGACCGATGGCCATGTCCAGCGCGTCGATGACGAGCTCGGTCCGGAGGTGGTTCTCCATCGCCCAGCCCACGATTCGCCGGCTGTACACGTCGAGCACGACGGCCAGGTACACGAATCCTGCCCATGTCGGGACGTACGTGATGTCGGCGACCCACAGCTGATTCGGCACCGTTGCTTCGAAGTTGCGCTCGACCAGGTCGGGCGCCGGGCGGGCGTTGTTGTCACGCGTGCTCCGGTACTTC
>JBQCJR010000637.1:0-2395 GCA_051952595.1 Kofleriaceae bacterium | reverse complement strand
TGCGCTGACACCACTAGGACCACCATGAACTACAAGGCAAACACAAAAGCTGGGCGTACGTGGATCGACAAGATCCTCGCGAGCGCGGAACGAGTCCACAAGGTGGAGATCGACCTCGTCACGGACAAGCGCAGCGCGATCTCCAACGTACCGATCGGACTTGTCCGTAGGCTTATCGAGATCGACGGACGCAAAGCCGTGCTGTACGGCCTCGGCTCGTGCACGTACGTCTACCTCGCCACCGCGGAGGGTCGAACGAGCGTGCGCTTCGAGATCCGCACGTACGCGTTCGACCCGAACGATCTGCCGGACATAGCCGGCTGATCACCGTATCCGGATCGCCACGCCCGACGAGACACCCGTATCCGGAGCACCACATCGCGGGACGCGCTCGACGGTCGCGATCGAGCGAGATCAACAGACTAGCGCTCCACCCAAGTAGGCACGCAACACGCAGGACTCCTGGACATCCACCGACCGCTCACCACGAGGACAAACACCATGCGCGATGCCAGCCGCTACCTACACTCCCTCCCCGCTCTCCGCGCGATTGACGCGATCAACAGCCAGCTCGCCTCGGCCACGAGCATCGTGGGTCGCGAGCACTACCTCGTGGCCCTTGCAGACGCGAAGCGTGCCGTCCAGGCCGGGCGCGCGAACGCGAGCCGGGTGGTCGACTACACCGCGGACGATCTCGCGTGGTTCCGCAGCCCGATCCGCGAGGGGCGCTGAACATGTCCAACGCCGCCCGTTACCTCGGTACCACCGACGACGTCACCACGTGCGAGTGTTGCGGCCGTACGAACCTCAAGCGCACGGTAGCGATCTCCATCGACGACGCCGATCCTGTGCACTTCGGCGTCACGTGCGCGGCTAAGGCGCTGTCGACCACGGCCAAAGAGGTCAAACTCGGTGCCAAGCGTGCCGACGACGCCAAGGCGACCGCCGAGCGCGCGGCTCGTGACGCGGCGTGGGCGGCCGAAAATGCAGCATGGCAAGCGTTTCTTGACCGCAAGGTGCCGGAGTACGCCCACTCATACATGGGCGGTCCGGATCGCCACAGGCAGATCGCGGCGCTCGGTGGTTACAACGCGGCTCGTGAAGCCTTCATTCGCGAGGCCATGTGGCGTTGGGTCTGGCGCCGCACGTGATTGGCGTCCGAACCCGGGCCCCGACCAGCCCGAGCGCGAGGCGAGCTCCCCGTATCCGGATCACCACGCGCCCCCGCGGCGTGCGCTCGTCACGAAATGATGGGTTCGTGGTGAGTACTGTTGGTGTGGAAGCGTGGACCTGCCACGCGCGCCCCGCGACCCTCGGCAAAACTTGCGGGCACCACAACGCAACAGGTGGGATGTTGCGACGTCGGATCGGCGACACGTCGTTGGTGTGTTGCGAGGCGTGTGGTTGTACGAAGATCGCCAGCGATGATCGGTTGCGTAAGGCTACCCAGCGGTAACTCAAACGCCCCGAGCTCGCGTAGCCCGCGGCGCTACTCGCTGGTCGGCTCGAGGTCCGTGCTGGCCGGCTCGGGGCTCTCGTCCCCAGCTGGTACGTCGATCACGGGCTGGTCGGAGCTCGGGGCTGGCAGGCACCCGCGGAGGATCTCGCGGATCGCCCACTGCTTACCCGTGTCGAGCGACGCGACCACCGGCACCTGGCCGATCGCGGCGACCTGTGCCCGGAGCTCGGCCTCGAGGTGGATCTGCTGCGCCGGCAGCCCGTAGCCGCGCTCGGCCAGCCAGACCATCGAGCGCGTGCGCTGGTCGAGGGTCGGGATCATGCCTTGCTCCTCGGCCTCGAGGCTCCACCCCGTGCCGCGTCGGCGCAGCAGGGGGCTCTTGCCCTCGCAGATCATCAGGTGCCAGTCCCTCATCAGCTCCGCTGGCACACCCTCGCGCACGGCGAGCGCGAGGTTTTTCATCGCGCGTCGGCTGTCGAGCGTCCGGCCAGGTGCACCGCCTCCCTTCGGACCATGCGCCTTGTGCCCTGACTTGAATCCCATGCAATTACAATAGCATGCGACGACCATACGAACAGTCACGTGATATCATATTGAAATCATAAGTAGTTAGACCGTCGCTGGAACAGCCAAACCCGAGTCCCGATCCGCCCGTACCCGTGCCGGAACCCGAGTCCCGATCCGCCCGTGACGGGTGGCGCACGTCGAGCCGCGGCGGGGTCGGTGAGATCCTCGTCGAGCGGGGCGCGCCCCATCATCCTGCGGCGAGAAACCCTCCTGCCACACCTGCCACACCTGCCACACCTCGGTTTCAGAGGTGTGGCAGGTGATTTCTCCTGCAATAGCGCGAGTCTACGTCGTGCTGCCACACCTGCCACACCTGTTTCGGGATCCAACGACTACCCCCTTCGGTGAGTGTTCGATTTGGTGGTTTTT
>JBQCJR010000636.1:0-10551 GCA_051952595.1 Kofleriaceae bacterium | reverse complement strand
CGCGCACCGGCGCGCCGGTCGCGTCCCCGGCCGGTGGGATCATGCACCTCGACGCCGTGGGCGGGATGTCCCGGCCGGCCGTGGCGCACCGATTCCCGTCGTGGCTGGTTCGCCAGCTCTCGCCGGTGTTTTGCGTCCCGCCGAATCGCGATCTGCTCGCGTACTGGGATCGCGTGGAGGATCGGCTCCACAAGCTCCGGAACTGCATGGATATCACCGGCCAGAAGCGTGAGCTCGCGCTGCTGGCACCCGAGCTCGAGCCCTCGCTGATGGCTCGGGCCCAGGGCGCGGGGCTCCTCCTCGATGACCAACTCGACGTCGCGGCGAGCAATCTCCCTCCGTACCGCTTCCTGTTCCTCATCGATCGCGCCAAGGCGTTCGCCGGCGCGCTGCAGGGCTTCGGTAGCTCGCTGCTGAACGCGATCGAGAAGCGCGATGGCGAGGAGCTCGCGCGCCTGCGGCACGTGCACCAGAAGAACGTCGCGGCGTTCTCGACGCGGTTCCGCGAGTGGGATATCCGGATCGCCGAGGAGGCGCTCGCATCCACGGAGCAACAGCGCGACGCCGCGGCCGCGCGCCAGGACTTCTATCAGGAGCTGCTGGACACCGATCGCACGCGCTGGGAGGTGGCGGAGAGCGTCGCGCGCCACACCGCGGCCGGGCTGAAGGCACTCGAGGGAACGCTCGGGTTCGCGTCGGCTGTGACGACGCTCCTGCCGACCGTCGGCTCGCCGTTCGCGATGAAGTACGGCGGTCATGAGCTCTCCGGCTTCGCGAATCGGTTCGCGGCGGCCACGGGCACGCTCGCCGCCGCCGCGGAGGGCGTCGCCACGTCCGCGCAGCTCGAGGGCAACTACGGGCGGCGTCGCGAGGGCTGGCGCTTCCAGCGCGACCTCGCGAAGCGCGACCTCGCGTCGCTCGATCGGCAGGTAGCAGCCGCGAAGCTCCGCGCAAAAACGGCGGAGCGTTCCCTCGAGCTGCACCAGCGCGCGATGGATCAGTTGAACGAGGTGTTCGAGCTGATGGAGAAGCGGTTCTCCAACTTCGGCCTGTACACCTGGCTGACGCAGCAGCTCCAGCGCCTGTACCGCGACGCGTATCACAATGCGATGGCGATGGCGCGGCTCGCGGAGCGTGCCTTCCGCTTCGAGCGCGGAGAGGATACCGGGCAGGGCCTCGAGAGCTCGTACTGGGACGCGGGGCGCGCAGGGCTGCTCGCCGGCGAGCGGCTCCTCATCGGGCTCCAGCACCTGGAACGCCGGTTCCTCGAGACGAACTACCGCACCCACGAGGTCGATCAGGCGTTCTCGCTGGCGCAGATCGATCCAGCGGCGCTCGTCGAGCTGCGCGAGACCGGGGCCTGCGAGCTCGAGATCCCGGAGTTCAGCTTCGACCAGTTCTATCCGGGACACTACAAGCGCCGCATCAAGGGCGTGCGCCTCACGATGCCGTGTATCACGGGGCCGTACGTCAACGTGAGCGCGACGCTCGAGCTCTTGGGGAGCAAGATCCGCACGAGCGCGGCGCCTGGCGCGGCGCTCGTGGAGGTCCCTCCGCAGCGCACGACCTCGATCGCGACCAGCACGGCGCAGAACGATGCCGGCGTGTTCGAGCTCTCGTTCCGCGACGAACGGTACATGCCGTTCGAGGAGGCGGGCGCGATCAGTCGCTGGCGCATCACGCTGCCGAAGACGTTCCGCCCGTTCGACTACCACACGATCAACGACGTGATCCTCTCGATTAGCTATGCGGCCGAGATGGATCGCGGACTGCGGACCCGCGTGGAGGAGCAGAACGCCGCGCTCGAGGGCTCGCTCCTGCACTACGTCGCGAACCACTCGCTCGCGCGCGTGTTCTCGTTGCGGCAGGACTTCTCGTCGAGCTTCACGCGGCTGCTCCGCAGTCCGGTCGGGACGGAGGTGCGCTTCGAGCTCGCGGATCGGCACTTCCCTCTGTTCGCGCAGGGCAAGACGCTTACTCCGACCCGGGCGGTCCTGGCGTTGCGCACTGCTGCCGGCGCGAGCGGCGGCGCGCTCGCGCTCTCCGTGGACGGTGGTGGGATGGCCTCGTGGTCGGCGCAATCCGACCTCGGCGAGCTGGTCGGTGGGGCACTGCCGCCGGCGTTCACCAGCCAGATCCGGCCGCGTGCGCACACGCTGGTCGTCTCGAACGCAGGCGGGCTCGCGCCGGCGAACCCGGCGGACGGCGCGTTCGATCCGGACAAGCTGCTCGACGTCCTGATCGTCATCGAGTACCGGTTGACCTGATCGGAGCTCGTACGGGCTGCCCCGCGGATCGCGCAGGGGGCGCGCGCGGGGTGGTGGGGCAGCTCGCGCAGCCGTCGCGGCAGATCGGGCCGGGATGCGCTGCGCGCCACGCCGTACAGGCGTGGTTGGCGTCGTCGGCGTAGTACCGCAGTGCTGGGTGCTTGCGCTGCCTGGAGACAGTACTTATCAGTGGCCCGAACAGGATCATGGCGCGACACGCGACGGTAACGATCGACATCACGTGTCCCGCGTGCTCCCAGAAAACGCGTACCCCATCAGGTATCATCTCGTTTTCCTGGGGGATGATCCCTGCAAGGTATCGCCGGAACCGCCGTATTCGGTGGCTCACAGCGCCCGATTGGGCTCCGCGTCCCTCGTTCAAGCTCATCGAGTCCCGAGGATGTCTCAAGTACAACTTTGGTGATTGGCGATTTACGGACGTCATCGCGTTCGATTCGGATCCGAATCCAAGCGAGTACTTCTGTGAAAAATGCAAACAGGAGTTCGAGGCGGTCGCGGTCCATATTGTCAACGGTCAAATTTCGAGTGGGCTGGCATTCCTCCCAGGCGAGTGCGTCAAGAAGTTCGGCCGAGCCCCTCGAGAGCTTGTCGTCGTCGAGCTCACGCCGAATGGGGCGACGATCGTCCACGACGAGTGGCGCGATCCTTCCTTGCGTCTATTGTCCACGTCGGTCGATGAGCCAGACTCGTCATGGAGTTCCTTCCCATCGTTGAGCGGCGAGGAACACGCGGTCGTGCAGGTCGACCCGTGTACGGGCAAGCTGCTCGATCACTCCGGCTACTGGGCGGTCCCCGGACAACCTCGTCACTACGTATCTCCCACCTTCGCTGACGCCGAACGCTTTTTTGACGCCTGGCAGCGGGAGAAGCCCTTCAGCGAATGGGTGATCTGCGACGCTTCCAAGAAGGGAGTTGCCCACAGGTTCGCCTTGGGAGATTCGCCACCGATGCCAGCGCTCGCGCGAAAGAGCACGCTTGCAGAGATCGGCGGCTGGATAGTGTCACTCTTTGTTCGCGAGTAGGATGGCTCGATGTGCGATAGTAGGAGGATCTGGAGGCCGAGAGCCCCATGGCGCGATACCCAACGGTAGAGATCGACATCACGTGTCCGGCTTGCTCCCGGACAACGCCTGCGCCAGCAGGCATCATCATGTTTTGCTGGGGGGTGATCTCTGCAGACTACCGCCGGAACCAAGAGATCCGGTGGCTCACGGCACCCGACGGGATCCCGCTTCCGTCGTTCATGTACGTGGGGCGCCTGCGCGATCTCAAGTACAACTTTGGCGATCCGTACATGATGGATGTGATTGCATTCGAGTCGGATCCAGTTCTGGCCGATAGCGAGCATTTTTGTAAGAGATGCAATCAGAGGTTCGAGGCGATCGCGGTCCGTATTGTCAATGGTCGAATCGCGAGCGGGATTGCATTTCTCCCGGGCGAGTGCGCCCAGAGGTTTGGTCGAGATCCTCGAGACCTCGCCATCGTCGAGATCACGCCGAGCGGAGCCGCGATCGTCCACGACGAGTGGATCGATCCTCCGCTGACCTGGCGAAGCAACTTTCCATCGATGAGCCAGGGAGAGCACGCCGTGGCGCAGGTCGACCCGCGTACGGGCGACCGGCTCGATGAAGCCGGTCGCGTCGCGGTCCTCGGAGAGGCTCACTACTACGTGCTCTCCACGCTCGCCGACGCCGAGAGCTTTGTCGAAGCCCGGCAGCGCAAGAAGCCTTCCAGCGAGTGGCTGATCTACGACGCCTCCGAGCAGGTCGTGGCACACAGGCTCGCTGTGAAGAAGCGATCCTCCTCGCCCGGGCAGGCGCGGGCGAGCACGGTGGCATTGATCGCCGCCCGGATACGGTCGCTCTTTCGAAGATAGATCTCGTGGCGAACACGCATCGCATGGAGAGGGCGGCTCCTGTTCGGGGCTCACCTCGCGGACGTCGCGCGCTCGTGGACGAGCTGCGCGAGATCCAGATCGTCGTGGGTGCCGAGGCGCCGATCCGGGCCCGCCGAGCGGACCACCGCGACCGGTCGCCCGTCGTGTGACCAGACGGCGCAGGCCATGAGGTACGGGCTGCCCCACGGGTCGAGCAGGTGGCGCGCGCGAGGTGGTGGTGGCAGCTCGCGCAGCCGTCGCGGGCAGATCTGGCCGGGATGCGCGGCGCGCCACGCCGGATAGGCGTGGTCGGCGTAGTACAGCAGCTCCTGGCGGGCTTGCGCGAGCTTGTCGTCGGCGCCGCTGCGGGATCCGCCGAACCAGCACTGCGCGCCGATGACGACGAGCACGGCGAGCCAGCACAGGCGCCGCACCGGAGCGCGGGCACGAGATCGAGGAGCCATGGCTCGCGAACAAAGAGCAACCGCGGTGCCATCGCGCGATCACGCGCGAAGCGGGCAGGGAGGGGCCGTGCGTGTCAGATCGCGCCGCGCACGGGGCGCCATCGCGGTCAAACTGGCAACCGCGCCGCGGGCCGCCGCGAAGAAATCGCAGCGTCAGTGCTGCGAGATCGCGAGGCGATTCCAGAGATTGATCATCCCGATCAGCGCGGTCAGGTTGGCCACCTGGTTGGTCGTGAAGTGCGCGTGCAGCGCCCCGCGCAGCGCCGCCGGCTCGAGGTGTGGGTCGAGCTCGGTGAGCGCCTCGGTCCACGCCAGCGCGGCCTTCTCCGCCGGGCTGAAGTCGTCGGTGTGGCGCCACACCACGAGCCGATCGAGCCGCTCGTTGGTCTCGCCGTCGCGGCGCGCCTCGGTCGTGTGTAGCTTCACGCAGTACGCGCACTGGTTGATCTGCGATGCGCGCAGCTTCACCAGGTGTCGGAGGTGCGAATCGACCGACGAGGCCGCGAGCTCCTGCTCGACGCGGGTCAGCTGGGCCAGGATCTGCGGGATCTCGGATTCGTAGCGAACGGAAGTCGTCATGCCGATCAGACGACCAGACCCGCGGCCGTGTGACATCGAAGTTCGGCGAGTGGCGCCGGGGCGCCCGCTGCGAGGATCTCCGACAGCCGAGCGCTACGGGCAGACGCGCCGGATCGCGCGGATGCGCATCTTGGCGTCGAACCTCGGGTCGTTCGTCTGGTCGCCGATGGCGATCGTCTGGTTCGCTTCGAAGTTGGCGCGGGTCAGCTTTGGCGCTCCATCGATGCTGAGCGTCGCGGTGTTCGCCGCGTCGACGACGAACCGGTAGGTGTGGAACCCCGAGCTGTCCGCCGGCGCGGACTCGCGGTCGTCCGCCCAGCCCACCGCACCGCGGTCCACGTAGATCATCTGATTTCGCAGGACGCCCGCGGGGAACGGCGAGGCCGCGCCGAGGATCGCGACCGCCGCGTCGAACTGATTGTGCATGTCCACGCGATCGACCGCGAGCTCGACCTCGAACCCGAACGGCGGCGGCGGCACCGCGTCCGGCAGGTAGAGCAGGAGCATGCCGCTGGTCGACTCGCCCGGGTTCGTGGTGGTCTCGATCTGGAGCCCGTCCGGGACGAGGGAGAGGAGGGCCGCCCCCTGCGTGGTCACCATCCAGCCCTCCTCCGTGGGATCGCGGTCGCCCGATAGCAGCACCGCGGTGCAGGCCGCATCGGGCGGCGCGTCGTCCGGCGCATCGGGGGCCGCGTCGTCGGCGACCGCATCGGTCGGCGGGGGCGCGTCGCGCGCGCCGCCCTCCGACGAGCAAGCGGACGCCGCGAAGATCAGAGCTGCACACCCCACCCGGGACTGCATCGCGGCAGCATACCGCGCGCGCTCGATCGTGTGGCGTCCTCCCGAGGGATGCTTGTCACGCGACGCGACGCGACGCTCTCGGCGTGCGCGCGCATCACGGCGAGCTGCCCGGCGTGGGCGCGGACGTCGGGCCGTTCTCGTTCGACGTCCGCAACCGGCGCTTCCCCCAGCCGGGCCGCGGCGGAACGTCCCGCGCGGGATCACGCCAGCGCGCGCATCACCGCCTCCGAGGCGTCGTCCACCGGGAAGTACGTCTCGACGTGCAGCTCCTCGGCCGTGACGTCGAGCGGCGTGCCGATCGACGTCAGCATCGTGAACATCCGGACCTCGAGCGCCGGGGCGCGCAGGTGCACCGTGACGAACGGCGCGGCGCTGCGGCCCGGCGCGGGGGCGCGCCACTCCTGCGGCACGTTCGGCTGCGCGAGCACGCGGGCGAGCAGCCGCGACAGCTCCTCGTCGCCCGGCCGCGCCGTCACCTCGCGATGCAGGCGCGCGACCAGCCCGCCGGCGACCTCGGCCCAGTTCACGATGTACGGCGCCAGCCCGCCCGGGTGCACCGTGCCGAGCAGCAGGTTGCGCGACGCCGCCATTCCCTCGGGCGTCGTTGGCGGACAGCGCTCGAACAGCTTCGTGGCGCCGCGGTTGAGCCGCACCAGGTTCCAGTGGCGATCGACCACCACCGCGCCGAACGGCTCCTGCTGGGCCAGCACGTGATCGAGCGCGCGCCGCAGGTGGGCCAGCTCGTCGCCCTCGAGCGGCGACGCGCGGAACACCGGCGCGAAGCCCGCCGCGGTCAGCAGGCCATTGCGCTCGCGCAGCGGCACCTCGAGCGCTCCCGCGACGGCGAGCACGACCTCGCGGCTCGGCTGCGAGCGCCCGTTCTCGACGAAGCTCAGGTGACGCGCCGAGACCCCCGCCCGCGCCGCGAGCGCCTCCTGGCTCACCCGCCGCGCGAGCCTCCAGGAACGGAGCCGAGCACCGAACGAATCCGCCATGTCTCACCGTACCCGGAAGCCGCCGGCCGGTCCTTACCTCCGAGGTCATGGTGGCGCCGCGCGCGCGTCGCTATCGAGGAGCCATGACCTCCCAGACCCGAACCTTCGCCGCCGCCGCGCTCGTGCTCGTGCCGTTCACCGCGTACTCGCTGTGGGTGATCGCCACGCACGGCTACACCGGGTTCCTCATGCTCGCCGGCCGCGAGCCGTGGGCGATGCAGATGCTGCTCGACCTGTTCCTCTCGCTGTCGTTCGCGGTCGGCTGGCTGCGCGCCGATGCGCGCAAGCACGGGCTCGCCGCGTGGCCGTACATCGTCGCGACGCCGTTCGTCGGCGCGATCGCGATCCTCGCGTACGTCGTGCGGCGCGGGCTCGCGCGGTTCTGCTGACCGCCGGCTACTCGGCGTAGCCCGCGAACACCTGGTGCGCCTCGCGCGCCGGGGCGATCGAGCCGACGCGCAGCCGCGCCGCCTCGTGGGCCACCAGGTCGATCACCACCTCGAGATCGTGGTGCGCCGCCGACAGCGGGAGACCGTGCTGCAGGAAGTAGCTGCCGCCGTGCAGGCACAGCCCGCCGACCGCCAGCGTCGCGCCGTGGCCCACCGCCGCCCAGCTATCGAGCTGGCCCGCCGGGCAGACCTCGGCGTAGATCAGCAGCCACGGTCGGTCGCGCACCGTCGCCGAGCGCACCGTCACGCGCTGCTCGACCGGCGCGCCGCCCGGCCCCTCGAACCGCTCGACCACCACGACGCTGCCGTCCGGCTCGACGGAGGCGCCGCGGTCGAGGCGGAGCAGGGCGGTGATCTCGGCGTACGACGTCACGACGAGCTGCCGAAGGTCTTCATTGGCCGAAGGGACTGTGGAGCTTCAGCATCTCCTCTTTGGCCTCCTCGGACATCGGCTTGCCGAAGCTCTTGTTGCGGACGTCGACCGAGAACGGCCCCACGTCGCCGCCGAAGCCGGGCTTCTCGCCGTGGTGAACGCGCACGCCGCCGCCCCAACCCAGGCCCATGCCGAACGAGTAGTCGTGATCGTCGTTCGTGTGCGAGACCGAGACCCCGCCGACGTTGACCTGGCCATCGAGCCGGGTCGTCGAGCCCGTGTGCTTGCCGCCGACGTGCATGTTGGGGCCCGACATGCCGACGCTGAACCCGCCGCCGAGCGGCATCGAGCCCTCGCCGGAGGTCACGGACATGTGGCCCTGCTCGGTGTTCACGTCGAACGGGCTCGGCGTCGGGGTCGTCGGCTGCCGCGGCATCGGCCGGGTGCGAAGCCGCTCGGACTCCTGCAGCACTCTCGATGAATCGGTCCAGTGTCCCTTGCCCTTGTTGTCACTGTTTCCCATCGGGTGGTCCTTTCGTGTCGGGGTCCTGATCGCTCGAGAACGTGGGAGGCTCACGCCATCGCGCGGCCGATCGCGTCGAACGCGCGCAGGCCGGGCAGGGTGATGGCGCGCTCGCGCGCGCTGCGGAACATCGTCCAGATCATCTCGTCGTGGGCGACGCCGCGCGACCACTCCCGCCCGGCGAGCGTCGCCTCGTGGGTGAACCCCAGGCGCTCGGCGAGCAGCCGGCTCCGGGCGTTGTCCGGGCGGATGCGCAGCTCGACGTAGTGCGCGCCGCCGAGGTCGAACGCCAGCTGACAGATCGCCGCCAGCGCCTCGCTCGCGAGGCCATCGTGCGCGATCCCCGGATCGATCCAGCCGCTCGCGAGCAGCCCGCGGCCGCGGATCGGCTCGACCGAGATCGTGCCCGCCGGCTCCGCGCGGTTGGCGATGAACGCCGCGTAGTGGAAGCGCTCGCCGGTGTCGAAGCTGGCGCGGAAGTGGAGCAGACGCGCCGCCATCACCTCGACCGGCTCTGGCTCGTCCGGGAGGTCGAGCCACCCCGCGAGATCGCCGCGATGGCGATCCATGACCCACTTGGTCCCCGGCGCGTCGCGCGGATCGAAGCAGCGCAGCAGCAGGCGCGGCGTCTCGATGCGATACGCCGCCGGCCACGGCTCGCGGTCGTGATCGGCCGGGGCGAGCGCGGGCGCGGGCGCGGGGGGCGGTACATCGGGCATCGGGTCTCCTGTCGAGCACCGGAGCGCGTGTCTCCAGTGCATCGTCGGCGTCGAGATCCAAGCAATGTACGAGCGGCGCGCACCGGCTGACAAGAGAATCTCGACGACGCGCGATCGCCGCTTCGCGTCGCGTCATTTTTTCGACTACGTCGGCATCCCACGGGAGGACGTCGATGCGCGCACGGGGCGCGCCGGCCGCGTCATTCGGGGGAAGCGATGTCGAGCGCCCAGTAGTAGAAGCTCAGCTCGTCGACGTCTTGCTCGATGAGCGACGTCAGCGTCGTGCCCCCGCCGTGCCCCGAGCCGCGGAGCGGCAGCAGCAGATACGGGCCGCCGTGTGTGGCTTCCGCCTGGAGCCGCGCCACCATCTTGAGCGGATCGTGTGGCGGGGCCGTGCGATCGTTGAGCGCCGGGACGAACACCATCGCGGGGTAGCGGCGATCGGCGTCGACGTTGTGGTACGGCGAGTAGCCGGCGAGGTACGGGCCCTCGACGGGATCGTCCGGAGATCCGTACTCGGTCGTCGCCGAGTTCAGGAAGCCGAACTTCGGGAACTGCAGCATATCGAGCGTGGGCACGCGGCAGAACACCGCGCCGAACGCGTCCGGCGCCTGCGACGCGGCGACCGCGACGAGCAGCCCGCCGTTGCTGTTGCCGCGCGACGCGAGCCGCGCCGGCGTCGTGTAGCCCTCCGCGACCAGCCAGCGCGCCGCGGCGATGTAGTCGTCGAACGCGTTCTGCCGTCGCGTCTTGCGCGCCGCCTCGTGCCACGCGCGGCCGTACTCGCCGCCGCCTCGCACGTTCGCGAACGCCAGCACGCCGCCCAGCTTCAACCACGCGGCGGTGACCGCCGCGAACCGCGGCTCCAGCGACACCTGGAAGCCACCATAGGCGGTCAGCCGGACGGGCAGGCGCCCGTCGCGCGGCAGGTCCTTGCGGTGGACGAGGAACATCGATACGCGCGTGCCGTCGAGCGACTCGTACCAGACCTGGTCCGTCACGTACGCCGACGCGTCCAGCCCCACGTCGGGCACGTGGTAGGGCGACAGTCGGTCGGCCGCGTAGTCGTAGCGATAGATCGAGGGCGGCTGGACGTACGACGTGAAGCTCACCCAGACCTCGTCGCCGCTCCACGCGCCCGTCACTCCGCTGATGACGCCCTCGCCCTCGTTGCGGTTGACCGAGCCGAGGGCGGGCAGGGCCACGTCGCGCAGGTACGCGCCGTCGGCGGCGTGGATCCGCACGCGATGCGACGCTGCGTGCGAATAGACCGCGTAGAGCCGGCCGCCGACGCCGGCGACCGTCTGCAGCGTGTCCTCGTGCTCTGCGATCAGCGTGCGCCACTCGGTGGGGGCGTCGAGCGACGCGACGCAGACGCGGCCGCGCGGGGCGTCGAGATCCGTGCGGATGAACAGCGCGTCGCCCAGCACCTGCACCTGGTGGAGCGCGCGCATCTCCGGCGCCACCGGGATCAGCGCGCGGTC
>JBQCJR010000635.1:0-2688 GCA_051952595.1 Kofleriaceae bacterium | reverse complement strand
CGGGCGAGCACCGGGAGCTCGCGCGTCGGATGCTCGCGCCGGTCGCGGTCTCGATCGAGATCGGCGACGAGGTGATCGTCGATCGCACCACCCGCGCGGCCCGCGGCGCGCAGCTCGAGCTCGCGGTGGGCAAGCACCACGTCATGGTCGTGACCGGCGGCGCCTCGGGGCTGACCGGATGGGTCGATGTCCCGCGGCTCGGCCGGTGCCGGTTGCGCGCCGACGCGGGCAAGCTGGTCTGCGAGTAAACCAGGGCGCGGGCGGGCGGACCCCGACCGGAGCCATCGGCGCCGAGCGGCGATAGCGCGACAGCGATGTCGCGATCTCCGCCGCGAGTTCGGTCACGCGGATGCGGATCTGGCGGCTTACGGGTGGCAAGATGGTTGCACTGGACGGATCCACGTGAGGGTCGCCGCGCTTGTTCCCGCCCTCGTCCTCTGGTCGACCGGGTGCTTCTACGTGGAGCCGATCAACCAGCGGCCGTCGCTCGACATCCGCCCGTCGTCGAGCGCGCCGGTGCACCGCGGCGGCACGGTCGAGCTCCAGGCGGTCGCCAGCGACCCCGAGCGCCAGGTGGTGCGGTTCCAGTGGCGGGTCTACCTGTGCACCGATGCGACGGTGTTCGAGACCTGCGACGCGAACCCGTGGTTCTCCGGCATCGAGGACCGCGCGATCTTCCAGGTCCCGTCCTATCGCCAAGCGGGCGAGCCGGTCGAGTCGCTGTGGATCGTGCTCGAGGGCAGCGACGATCGCGGCGCCGAGGCGCGGCCGCGCCAGGAGCTGGTGCTCCCGGTCGCCAATGCCGCCCCGACGCTCGAGGTCTCGAAGTCCTCGACGTTCGGCTACGTGGTCGGCGAGCCCGTCGATCTCTACGCGCGCTACGGCGACCCCGACGACGCGCTCGACGGGCTGACCGTCGATTGGACGGCGTACTCGCCGTCGCAGGTGCCGTTCACCCTCGACCCGCTCGCCGTGCCACCGGATCCGGACCCCACGAAGCGCCAGGTGGGCCGCCGGCTGGTCCCGCCGGTGACCGGCGAGTGGGATATCCGCGTGGTCGCGACGGATCCGCTCGGCGGCCGGACCGAGCGCCAGCTGCTGGTCGCGGTCGTCGAGGATCGCCCGCCGTGCCTGGGCGCGCTCGATCCGGTGCCGGCGCCCGACGGCGCGGCGCGGCCGATCTTCGAGCCGACGCTGATCCAGGTCCAGCGCGTCGAGGACGATCGCGACGTGTACCCCGAGGTCGCCGGCCACGGCCGCGCCGAGTTCCGGTGGTCGATCCGGCTGCCGGGAGCGCCGGGTCACCAGCCGCTGGCGACCAGCTCGAACAGCGTCGCGTTCGATCCGGCGGCGTATCCGCCGGGCAGCATCGTCGAGCTGCGGGTCGAGATCTTCGATCGCAACGCCGCCCCGGTCGCGTGCCCGGCGAGCGAGCCGACCTGCTCGATCGCGCCATCGCCCCCCGGCTGCTTGCAGCGCCAGACCTGGCGCCTGGAGGCGCGATGAGGTCGATGAGCTACCCGATGCGTCGCGCGGCGCTGGCCCTGGTGGGCGCGCTCGCCGGCTGCGGCGCAGGGCGCGACGAGCCGCCCGGGGTTGTCGATGCTCCGGGGCAAGACGCGCAACCGGGCTGCCACGTCTCGATCTCGTTCGAACCGAGCCCGGTGATCGCCGGGCCCGACACCGTCGTGCGCGCGACCGCAGAGGTCGACAGCGGCTTCGGCGTCCAGACGTTCGCGTGGTTGGTCGCCCGCGCGGGCGTGCAGGTGCCGACCGAGCTGGCGCAGGCCGACGGTTCGGCGATCGCGTTCCCCGCGCCGCTGCCCGGTGTGTACGACGTGCGCGTCGACGTGAGTGGCCCGAGCGGGTGCCCTGCGGCGCTCACCGCGCTGACCGTGCTCGCCGAGGGCGCGAACGCGAGCCAGCTGCGGTTGCACGTCACGCCGCCCGCGAGCGCCGCGGCGCCGCCGCTCGACAAGCGGATCGTGGTGCTCGGCGGCGGCGACGTCGCGCTGAACACCGTCTCGCTCGATCGAGGCGTGGTGGCGACCGGCGCGGTGGTCGCCGGGGCGACGCCGGTGCCCGCCTACCTGCGGTTCATGCCGGCGGCCGCCAAGGATGCCGCCGTGGACGCGTTCTCCGACCTGGCGGGCGCGTTCTCCGTCCGCGTGGTCGATCAGCCACACGACGTGCTGATCGTCCCGGCGATCCCGGGCTACGCGCCGGCGCTCGTCGAGGACTGGCTGCCATTCGAGCAGAACCTCGCGATCACGGCGGGCACGCCGGTGCATGGCGTGGTGCGCGATCCGGCGGGCGCGCCGCTCGCGAACGCCAAGGTGCAGCTCGCGATCGACGGTCTGCCTTCGACGCTCGCGACCACCGCGGCGAACGGCGCGTTCACCGTGCACGCGCGTCCGGTCGCCGGCGCGACGATCACCGTGGACGTCGCGCCGCCCGAGGGCCGCGGGTTGCCGCGGCTGGTCGCGTCCTCGACCGAGCTCGCGCTCGCGCAGTCGCTCGACATCGCGTACGCCCCGCTCGCGATCCGCGATCTGGCCGGGGCGATCGTCCGGCGCCAGGGCAGCCCGCTGGCAGGGACCCAGGTCACCGTGGTCGGCAGCCTCCCCGCGGCGGGCACGGTGACCACCGGCGCCAGCTCGGCGAGCGCGACCGGCACGCTGCGAGTCG
>JBQCJR010000634.1:0-4095 GCA_051952595.1 Kofleriaceae bacterium | reverse complement strand
GAGCCGGCGCACCACCTCGTACTGGACCTTGTTGGTGTCCTGGAACTCGTCGACCAGGACATGGCGGAACCGCACCTGGAGCGCCCGCCCGGTGTCCTCGCGGCGCAGCAGCTCGACCACGTGGAGCAGCAGATCGTTGAAGTCGACCGCGTTCTCCTTCGCGAGCTGCGCCTGGTACATCGGGTAGACCCGCTCGATCACGTCGTCGTACACACCGGTCTTCAGCGCCCGCGGATCCACGCCGCGGTTCTTCGCGCGGTCGATGCGCGACAGCACGGTGCGCGGCGAGACCTGATCGTCGAACGCCGTCTCCTTGAGCAGCCGCTCGACCAGCTTCACCTGATCGTCGTCGTCGAAGATCACGAAGCTGCGGGTCAGCCCGACCTTCTCGGCGTAGCGGCGGAGCAGCCGCGCGCAGGTGGCGTGGAACGTGCCGATCCACATCGCGTCCGCCGCCTCGCCGAGCAACTCGCGCAGGCGGTGCCGCATCTCGCCGGCCGCCTTGTTGGTGAAGGTGACCGCGAGGATCCCCCACGGCTCGACCCCGCTCTCGACCAGCCGCGCGATCCGGTGGACCAGGACGCGGGTCTTGCCCGTCCCCGCACCCGCGAGGACCATCAACGGGCATTCGCGGTGCTCGACGGCGGCCCGGTGCTGCTCGTTGAGGGGAAACACGGGGGCTTTCTAGCACCCGGCGCTGACACCCGCCGAAACGAAAAACGACGCCGGCTCGCACCGGCGTCGCTCGCTCGAGGACAGCTCGTCCCCGAGGCAGATCGTCCGTCGACTAGAAGCTCAGGCGAACGCCGACCCGACCGTACGCCGGGGCGTAGCGCGAGGTCGTGTTGCGGAAGTTCGGGTTGCGACCGATCGGGGTCGAGGTCTCCGTGCCGACGTCGTCGATCGTCTTCACGAAGATCAGGTCCTCGTAGGTACCACCCGACACCGGGTTCGCGTTCTGCTGCGCACCACCGCCACCCGGGCCCGCGAGCTTGAAGTACGGGGCGTAGGTGTCGTCGACGCCCGCCTCACCCTGGCGGTTGTACATGTTGTAGATGTCGAAGAAGACCTCGAACTTCATCTTCTTGCCGAGGTTGCGGCCGTAGCCGACGTGCAGGTCGACGCCGTGGTCGAAGTTCGTGCGGCCGAGCTGACCGCGCGGCAGCAGGAACGACTCGTTCGCGCCGTACAGGTAGTGACCGGCGAGCGCGTTGACCGGGATACCCGAGAGCGCGCGGATGCGGGCGCCCAGGGTCAGCTCGCCGGCCTTCTTGAGGTCGAACGTGTAGTAGCCGTCGAGCTTGATGTAGTGCGGGCGATCCTGCGGCAGCGGACCGATGCGGTTCGCGAGCAGCTCGATCAGGTCGTACTGCGACGAGATGTTCGGGTCGACCTGGCCGTTGTCGGCCGAGTACAGACCACCGTAGTTACCCTGCGTCTTCGAATACGTGTACGAGCCCTGGACGTAGAGCGACTTCGAGAACCGGCGCGAGACCGTGAACTGGAGCGCGTTGTAGTCGCGGCGGGGCTTGTCGAACATCCGGATGCCGCGGAACAGCTGGAGCTGCTTCTCGAGCCGAGCGCGCGTCGCCATGTCGTCGGTGCGCTCGATCCGGTCCATCAGCTTCTTCTCTTCGTCGGCCGACCACTCGCCCGGGTTCGCGATGATGTAGGTGTCCGCGCCGTCGGTCGAGACGTCCTCGATGATCCGACCCAGCCGGCGGTTCTGGTACGACACGCCGATCTTGAGGTCATCGAACAGCTCGTACTCGAAGCCCGCGATGACCTCGTCCATGTACTGCGACTTGATGCCCGGGGCGACGAGCGTGCCGCTCGCGCCGATCAGCTCCTCGGCGTCCGCGCGCGGCAGGGTGAGGCAGTTCTCGCCGTTGCCGCTGCCGATCCGCGGGTCCGCCATGCCGCCGCAGCGCGTCGGCGTGTTGAACGCGAAGATCTGGCGGTAGTTAGTCTCGCCGCCGAACGAGCGGTCGTTGATGTCCATCGGGATCGACTCGTAGAACCGGCCCCAGTGGCCGTAGATCTTCGAGCGACCTTCCTTCGTCCAGTCGTACAGCAGGCCGACGCGCGGAGCGAACATGCCGCGCAGGTTCATCGCGTTCTTGCCGAGCTGGACCTGGGTCAGCGGGTCGATCTGATCCTGCAGCTCGCTGGAGTAGCGCATGCGCTGCTCCTCGTAGCGGAGGCCGACGTTGAGGGTCAGGTTCGGCTGGATCTGCCACGAATCGCGGACGTACGCGGCCCAGTTGAACGTGTTGCCGGTGATCATCGTGCCCGGCGAGCCGTACTCGCCGCTCAGCCAGTCGCACACGTACTCGTCCGGCATCGCGCCGTCGCCCGGCGTGAAGCAGCGGTTGTCGTACCGCGGATCGGTGTTGTTCATCGCGCCCGGCGAGCCGACCGGACCGAGCAGCTGGACCCAGCGCTGGACGAGCGCCTGGCGGTTGCCAACCGAGTTCTGGATGAACGCGCCGCCCGAGTAGAGGCGCGTCTTCTCCGAGACGTTGTCCTCGCCGTCGATGCCGGCCTTGAACTCGTGGCTACCGGCGGCCTTCACGCGGTGCGTGATGCCGATCTTCGCCGCGCGGCGCTGCTCGGTGTCGCGCACCAGCGAGCCCGGACCACCGGTGACGTACCCGCGGGTGTCCATCGGGCAGTTGTTGATGCCCGGGTACGGGTCGTTCGTGGCGCTCGGGAAGTCCTGGCAGCCGGCCAGCGTGACCGGCGTCTCCGAGCCGAAGCCCGAGCCCCAGGTGTACAGACTGCCGTTGGTGAGCACCTGCAGCGGCTTGTCCGCGAGCGTCGGGTCGATGCCCGTGTTCTCGAGGTAGTCGCGGTGCCAGCCGATGACCGCTTCGACCTCGGTCTTGTTGTCGTTGAACTTCGAGGTCCACTTCGCCGACACGTCGGTGGTCAGCGAGTCGACGATCGAGCCGTTCTGCGCGGGGCCGAAGATGCCGGGGGTCTTGCTGTGGCCCGGCTGCAGCTGCATCGCGATCTGACCCTGGTTCTCCGGGGTCACCGCGTAGTTGATCTTGCTGAGGACGTTGAACGCCCGGACGTTCTGGCTGCGCACCTCGCGGTCGAGCTCGTCCGTGATGTAGAAGCCGGTCACCGGATCGACGTCCGCCGCGTTGTCGGCCGCGTCCGGGGTGCAGCCCGAGAGCGTGCCGTCCGCCTGGAGGCGGCGGCAGTCAGTCTGCCGCTTGGTGATGCGGGTGACGTCCGTCTTGCGGAACTGCGGCACGAAGCCGACGAAGAACCACAGCTTGTCCTTGATGATCGGACCACCGACCTCGAACCCGAAGTCGGCGATGTAGTCGTTGTTCGCGGTCGCGTCGATCGACGACGAGTTGATCGGCGTGGTCTTGGCGGCGGCGGTCAGGAAGCCCGGCTGGTAGTAGCCGAACACCGAGCCCTTGAACTCGTTCGAGCCGCTCTTGGTGACGACGTTGACGATACCGCCGGTGGCGCGGCCGAACTCGGCGTTGTAGCCACCGGTGATGACCTCGATCTCCTCGATGAAGTCGTTGATCACCGGGGAGCCGACCGTGCCGAACGTCAGGCCGGTCGTGTTGACGCCGTCGACGTAGTACTGGTTCTCCAGCGACGAAGATCCCGAGAACGAGACGCCCAGGCCGTCGCCCTGCGAGCCGGCCGCCGCCCCGAGCGCCGCTTCGAACGTGCGGCCCGGGATCGGGATGTTCTTCATGTAGTTCTTGTCGATCGTGATGCCCTGCGTGGTCGACGTCGGGTCGATCGCGGGAGGGGTATCGACGATCTTCACGACCTCGCCGCCGGCCTGCGACTGGTCGAGCTTCTGGAACACCGGCGTCGTGCGGTTGACGCCGACGCTCACGCCACCACGCTCGAGGGTGATCTCGAGGTAGTAGAACGTGACGGTGTACTCGCCCGGCGGCAGCGGCGAGAGCTTGTAGAAGCCGTCGCCGTCGGTGATCGCCGAGAGCGCGCCCTGGAGCGCCGGCGAGGTGACCGACACCGTGACGCCGGCTAGCTTCTCGCCCGACTGGTCGTCGGTGACGTTGCCCTGGATCGCGCCGGTCGTCGTCGACTGCG
>JBQCJR010000633.1:0-3261 GCA_051952595.1 Kofleriaceae bacterium | reverse complement strand
AGATCGTCGAACGCCCGCCGCACCAGGTCGGGGTCGGCGGCGGCCACGACCTCGTCGATCCGCGCGACGATCACCGCGCGCTCGGCGGGCGACACCCGCTTCCACAGCTGATCGAACGCGGCGAGCGACGACATGGGGCGGTCGCTCGCGGCCGAGGCGAACGCGATGGCGGCCAGCCACTCGGTGCGCTCGGCGTCGCCCTCGATCGCCCGCTCGCTGCGGCGCAGCAGCTCGAGCGCCCCTCGCGAATCGCCCCGGTAGTTGCGGGTGATTCCCAGGAACAGCTCGGCGCGCTGGGTGAGCCCGACATTGCGGCCGGAGGCGATCACCTCGCCGAGGTCGCGCTCGGCGACCTCGAAGTTGCGCTCCTTGACCGCGGCGATCCCGGCGTACAGCTGGGCCCACGGCACGATCGGGTCGTCCGGGAACTCCTCGGCGATCCGCCGGAAGTCCTCGGCCTTGCCGTCATCGTTCAGGAACTTGCTGCGCGCCTCGGCGAACCGCGAGCGTGCTTGCGCGTCGCCGGTCTGGGGCACGTCGGGGACCAGGGTCCGCCGGGTGCCGCGCGGACACCCCGCGAGCACGACCAGCAACACGAGCGCGGACGCGCGAACCACGAATCTCACGCGTCGACGATAGCGACGCGAGCGCGCGGCTGCAAATCGGAGTAAGAACCCCGGATGTCCCGCACGGATCGCCTGCTCGCCGACATCGAACGCGGCTTCGCCGCCCTCGAAGAGGGCGAGATCTCCGCCGCCGCCGCGATCGTCGAGCGCTGCCGACGCATCGATCGCAAGAACCCCGATGTCGTGATGCTCGCCGCCGCCGTCGCCGAGGCCTCGGGCGACCCCGAGGAGGCGCTCGCGCAGTACCGCACCCTCGCGGAGCTGCACCCGGACGACCCGATGCCCCGGATCTGCATCGCGCGGATCGAGCTGCACGACATCGGCGATCCCGACGCGGCGCTCGACTCGGTGGAGTCGGCGTTCGACTTCATCGACGAGGAGGCGGACCTGATCGAGGCCATCTTCGTGAAGTCCGAGGCCCTGCTCGCCCGCGGGGAGCCGGTGGCGGCCCGCGAGACGCTGTCCGAGCTGGCGTCCTCGGTGATCGAGGACGGCGATCTCGCCCTCGAGCTCGCCGAGCTGTCGCTGGCGGCCGAGGACCCGGCCGGCGCCAAGCGCTGGATCGACGTCGCGCGCAAGCACGCCCCGGAGCTCGAGGCGGACGCCCTGCACGCGCTCGGACGCGCCCACGAGCTCGCCGGCGACCGGCCGGCGATGATCGCCGCCTGGCAGGAGGTCCGCCGCCTCGATCTGGCGGCCCCGGCGGGCGACGTGAAGATCTCGGAGGACGAGCTGGAGCGGATCGCGCTCGACGCGCTCCACGAGCTCCCGGCCCACATCCGCGAGATCCTCGAGCGGGTCCCGATCCTGATCGACGACGTGCCGTCCGAGGACATCGTCGAGGACGGCTTCGATCCGCGGAGCCTGGGCCTGTTCCAGGGCACGCCGATGCCGGACGACGGCGCGGCGCTCCCGTCCGTGACCAACATCTTGCTGTTCAAGCGCAACCTCGAGCGCGCGTCGAGCGACGCGGAGGAGCTCGCCGAGGAGATCCGGATCACCGTGCTCCACGAGACCGCTCACTACTTCGGCCTCGACGAGGAAGACCTCGAGAAGCTCGGCCTGGACTGACTCCCGCCGGCCTCCGGAGGGTGGTCAGCGCGACGCCTCGGTGAGATCCTTGTCGCCCGTCCCGCGCGCTCGGGTATCTCCTGAACCATGGGATTCTCGCGCTTGGTTCTCGTAGCGATCGCCGCGGCGTGCGCCCTCGCGACTCCCGCGGCCGCCCAGCGCGTCGAGCTCGCGGGCCGGGTCACGGCGTCCGAGACGGTGCTCGCCCAGCGCCGCGTCGGCGAGGCGCGCTACATGGCGGTGTCGGACCTGTTCTACCGCGACACCGACGCCTACCTGGAGGTGCTCGATCTCGACACCCAGCAGGTGATCCAGGTGAAGGCGCCGCGCGCGCTGTTCGAGGCCAGCTTCGGCACCCGCGGCGAGTACGGGATCGCGGTGCCGCGCGGCGACATCGTGCTGTTCCGCTCCGACGTGGTGGGCCTCGCCCTCGAAGAGACCTGCGGCGGCCCCGAGGCGCCGCGTCGCGTCTGGTACGCCGAGCTGAGCGTCCCCGACGGCAAGCTGGTGCGCTCGGTCGATCTCGGCACGCTCGGCCCGGGCGAGTACCTCCAGATCGTGGGCGTCGACGTGGCGCTCGACCAGGCCTGGTTCTCGGTGCTCCGGCCCGACCCGGACACCCCCGACGGCCACGAGGTGGTGCTCCGGCGGCTCGATCTCGACTCGCTCGCGGTGTCCGACGAGCAGCGCCTGCCGCTCGCCCCGCGCGGCTCGAAGACCGGCTACGAGCGCGACCTCCGCGTGCATGCCGCGCCCGACTTCGCGCGGTTCGCGGTCGTCGAGTACTACGAGCACGGCATGAAGATGGCGCCCGGCAAGGTGTACGTCGTCGATCCGATCCAGGGCACCACGTTCAGCGTGCCCGCGCCCGCCACGACCTACGGCGTCGCGTTCTCGCGCGACGGCGCGCACCTCTACCTCGGCAGCGCGCAGCGTGGGACGATCTCGCGCGTCGACCTCGCCGCGCAGAAGATCGACAAGGTCGTGTCCGGGCCGCGCTACATGCACCACCTCGTGGTGTCGCCCAAGGGCACCGAGCTGTTCGCGCTCTCGTCGTCGAAGAAGTACGTCGTGTACGACCTCCCCGGGCTGACCCGCCGCACCGAGGCGCGCCACGTCCCCGGCGTCGCCGCCGCGATGTCGCAGCTGTTCGGCAACGGCATGCCCTCGCTCGACGGCGCATACTTCGTGGTGCCCGATGCCACGCCGCGGGTGGCCCGGCGGCGCGAGCGCGGGTACGTGATCGCGCGGTTCGTGGACTAGGGGCGGGAGAGCGAGCGCTCCCGCAGAGCGCTGTGGACATGACGCGCCTGTGACCTGCGCCCCAGGGCGCCAGGATGCGCGGAGGTCCGCAGCTCACAGTCGCTTGGACAACCGTCGGCCTTGGCAGGCCGACGGTTGACCACATGACCACAGCGCCTGCTACTACCGGGGAGGTTTTCGGGATCCGTTGCGCCAGAAGAAGCCAGCCGAGGAGGACGCGATGATCGAACGCTAAACCTCGAACGTGCCCCAGCGGGAGTTGGACCCGCCCGGCAAGGCGTAGCGAGCCAGCCGGTACCGA
>JBQCJR010000632.1:0-23095 GCA_051952595.1 Kofleriaceae bacterium | reverse complement strand
CAAGTACCTCTACGAGTCGCTCGAGCGCACCACCAAGGCGCTCGAGGAGCAGCGCGCGCTGCTCCAGCCGGTCGACGACGCGTGGATCGGCCCGCTGCTCGGCCGCTACACCAACGGCGCGCTCGGCCGGCTCGAGCTGCGCAAGCAGGGCAAGACGTTCCTGGTCGACGCCGGCGAGTGGAAGAGCGCGGTGACCAAGCTCGTCGACCGCGACGGCTCGGTCAAGGTGATGCTGACCGACCCGCCGTACGCCGGGCTCGAGCTCGTGCCCAAGGCGCAGGACGGCAAGCCCGCGCTCGTGCTCGAGGCCGGGCAGCACGTGTACGCGTTCGTGCGCGAGTAGAATCCGAGCTAGTTCGCGAGCGTCTGCTGGTAGACGTGACCACACTCGTCCTGCGAGCAGCTCGGCACGGCAGGATCGGCGCTCGTGCCGAAGCGGATGTTGAAGTAGTAGGTCGTGTTGGGCTCGAGGTGGCAATTGGAGGGGGTCGTGGTCGTACCGATCTCCCAGCCCACGCTGGCCACCGCGCCGCCCTTCGAGTGGCAGGCGTCCGCCGTCAGCGGAAAGTCTCCCGGGCAGCGGCTGATCGACCAGTACGCGTGGGCAGACGGTAGCGCCGCGTCGAGCTCGCGAAACAGCAGCCCGCGCTGGCCCTGATCGGCGGTGGTCTCGAACGCGAGCGCGATGTACTGCCCGCGGTAGGTGCCGACCGCGAAGCCGGCCGGGGAGCCCCACTTGGTCGACCGGCTGTCTCCGGTCTGCGCGTTGTGCGCCTCCCAGATCCCGGCGTACCTGGTCACGTCGACATTGTTGAGATACGCGTTGGTGCGGACCTGCGCCACGGTCTGGCGGAGCACGCCGGTGATCGTCACGCCGCTGCAGTCGACGGCCATGCTGCCATCGGGCCCCACCGCGTCGCTCCCGTCGTTCGCGTCGATGACCCCCGCGTCGTCGGCGTCGTCGCCGCCCGCGTCGCTTCCGCACCCCACCGTCGAGCACTCCGCGTCGATGTTGGACGATGGTCCCGTCGCGCTACACGCGGCCCCGAACACCAGCACGACGCAAAGCTCGATTCGCATACTGCGGATCGTCGCGATGTACTGGCGATGATGCAAGTCCTTGCGCCGCGGGCGCCCTACAGATCCAAGTTTTGCGGATTGCACTTGCCCGCGAACTCGTCGACGGTCGGGCCATGCGTCTCGTTTCGCTCTGCGCGCTCCTGGCCGCCGCGCTCGCCGGCTGCGGCCGCGATGCGCGTCCCGCCGATCCGCCCTCCGAGCTCGCGCCGGTGTTCGGCGCGCTGCCCGCGCAGGCCGAGGTGGCCGTACGCGTCGATCTGACCCGCGCCCGCGCGTGGTCGAAGTTCGAGAAGGCCGCGCCCGTGGCGCTGCAGCTCGCCGAGCCCGTGCTCGAGATCGCGCGGCGCGATTGCCAGCTCGATCCCACGGCCGAGGCCAGCGCCGTGTGGGTCGCGAGCCGCGGCGCGATCGGCGCCGGCGATCTCGCGGTGATCGTCGCCGGGCTGCCCCGCGCCAAGCTCGACGCCTGCTTCGCCAAGCGCACCGCCGACGTCGCTGTCGATGGCGACCGGGTGCAGCTGCGGCGCGACGGCGTGGCGGTGGCCTCCGGCGTGGTGCTGCCCAGCGGCACGCTCGTCGTGATCTCGCGCGGCGGGCGCGCCGTCGATCCCGCCGCGTGGAAGGCCGAGCTCGCGCGCCCCGCGGCGGCGCCCCCCGCGTGGTGGAGCGAGCTCGACAAGACCGCGCCGCTCGCCGTGCGCATCGAGAACCCCAGCCGCACCGTGTTCGCCGCCGTCGAGCTCGTCGAGCCCTTGAGCGCGCGCGGGTTCGTGCGCACCCGCACCGCCGAGACCGCCAAGACCGAGCAGCGGCTCGCGAACGCGGTGCTCGAGTACCTGAAGCAGGCCAACGCCGCGACCGGCACGCTCGAGGTCGAGGGCTACATCGTGAAGGCACAGCTGACCTCCGCCGGACCGCAGGTCGACCAGCTGCTCGAGCTCGTGCTGCCCGCCGTGCTCGACGCATCCTCCCCAGGGCCGAATCCAGAGGTCGCCACCGAGCCCGCCCCGCCGAGCGACTGCGCGAGCCTCGCGGGTGCGGTCGAGCGCTACCTCGGCGCCGCCGCCGACCGCTCGGACCCCGCCACGCGCGACCGCCTGCTCGGCGCCAAGTCCAAGCTCCAGCAGGCGTTCGTCGGCACGTGCACCGGCGACCAGTGGCCCGCCGTGGTGATCGAATGCCACATCAAACACGCCGTCGCGCTCGCCAAGTTCGAGCGCTGCCGCGAGGGACTTTCGGAGCCACAACGGGCGCGCTTCGACCAGGCGGTGGTCTCGGCAATGCAGTAAGGTGGGCGATCATGGATCCGCGGATCGACGAGGTACTGACGTTCTGGTTCGGCGACGAGCCCGAGCCCTCGGCCGCGGTGTTCGCGCGCTGGTTCACCCGCGACCCCGCGTTCGACGAGCAGTGCCGGCGGTTCATCGGGCTGATCGAGGACGTGCCCGCGTGGCGCGGCACCGCGCGCGGCGAGCTCGCGCTGATCGTCGTGCTCGACCAGTTCTCGCGCAACGTGTATCGAGACGACCCGCGCGCGTTCGCCCGCGACGCGCTCGCCCTCGAGATCGCGCGCGAGCTGCGGCAGTCCGGCCGCGCGCGCGAGCTGACGTTTCACCAGCGGATGATCGCGCTGATGCCGTTCGAGCACGCCGAGGATCGCGCCGCCCAGGCCGAGTGCGTCGCCGCGTTCGAGCTCCTGCTCGCCGAGGCGCGCGAGCTCCGCGCCAGCGATCACACGATCACCGCGCTCGAATCCGGCGTCGACTACGCGCGCCGCCACGCCGTGATCGTCGAGCGATTCGGCCGGTTCCCGCATCGCAACGCGGTGCTCGGCCGCGCGTCCACCCCCGAGGAGCTCGCGTTCCTCGAACAACCCGGCTCGCGGTTCTAGCGAGCACGAGCGTGACACGATGACCGACTGGCACTCCTTCTGGCAGCAAGGCCGCATCGGATTCCACGAGGGCCGCCCCAACCGCTTCCTCGAGCGCTACGCCGACCGCCTCGCGAGCCGCCCCCGCGTGCTCGTCCCTCTGTGTGGCAAGACCGAGGACCTCGCCTTCCTCGCCTCGCGCGGCCACCAGGTCGTCGGCATCGAGCTCGTCGAGGACGCCGTCCGCGCCTTCTTCGCCGAGCACGGCGTCACCCCCACCGTGCGTCCGCGCGGCCCGTTCGTGGAGTACGCGAGCGAGTCGATCACCCTGCTGTGTGGCGACATGTTCGCCGCGACCCGCGAGCTCCTCGGACCGATCGATGCCGTCTACGATCGCGCCGCGCTGGTCGCGCTCCCCGACGAGATCCGGCGCCGCTACGTCGACCTGGTGCGCCGGCTCGCCGGCCGCGGCGGCGCCGTGCTCGTCGTGACGCTGGACTACGATCAGGAGCTGATGTCCGGCCCGCCGTTCGCGATCTCCGAGGCCGAGCTGCGCGCGCTGTACGACGACACGCAGATCGAGCTGCTCGCCGAGGAGCCGGAGACGCGGGTCCGGCCCGCCGGGCCGCCGATCACCGAGCGGTGCTACGCGATCACGTTGTAGGCCGTCGCTTCGGATGTCAGCACCCCGGCGTAGCCTGCACGGCGCGCGGGGAGGCCCTCTCCGCTCGGTGTCGCGATGAGCCGGAAGAAGAAGCCGACGAAGGTGCGGGCGCTCGCCAAGCGGAAGCGCAGGCCCCGGGCATCGCCATCGAAGGTGCTCGTCTCGCGGCGCTTCGATGAGGTGCTCGCCATGATCGAGGCGGCGCGCGGTCGCGCGTACCGCGCCGTCAACACCGAGCTGGTCACGCTGTACTGGCAGATCGGCGCATACCTCAGCAACAAGCTCGAGACCGCGGAATGGGGCGACGGCGTGGTCGACGAGCTCGCGACCGCGATCGCCCGCGAGTACCCCGGCGTTCGCGGCTACACGCGACGGAACCTGTTCCGCATGCGGCAGTTCTTCGAGGCGTACCGGGGCGCCAAGAAAGTGTCACCACTGGTGACACAATTGCCGTGGACCCAGCACCTCATCCTGCTCAGCCAGACCAAGCACAGGCAGGAGCGCGAGTTCTACCTGCTGTCCGCGATCAAGGAGCGGTGGAGCAAGCGAGAGCTGGAGCGACAGATCGCCAGTGGCGCGGCGCTGCGCGGCGATGCCAGGACGAAGAAAGTGTCACCAGCGGTGACACAAATCCATCCCGCCGCGCTCGACGAGCTGAAGGACGCGTACTGCCTCGAGTTCCTCGCCCTGCCGGGCGACCACAGCGAAGGCGACCTACACCGGGCGCTCCTCCACAACCTCGGCCGGTTCATCACCGAGCTCGGTCGCGACTTCTGCTTCGTTGGCTCCGAGTACCCGGTGCAGGTCGGCAACCAGGACTTCGCGATCGACCTCGTCTTCTTCCACCGTGGCCTATCGTGCCTCGTTGCCTTCGAGCTCAAGGTACGCAAGTTCGAGCCCGCGGACCTCGGGCAGCTGAGCTTCTACCTCGAGGCGCTCGACCGCGACGTGAAGAAACCCCACGAGCGCCCCTCGATCGGCATTCTGCTCTGCGCGGCAAAGGACAACAAAGTGGTCGAGTACGCGCTCGCGCGCACCAGCTCTCCGACCCTGGTGGCCGAGTACAAGGCAGCCTTGCCCGCGAAGACGTTGCTGCGGAAGAAGCTGCACGAGCTCTACGCGCAGCTCGCGTCGGACGACTCCGACGAGAAGAGGCGACCCCGTCGCCTTCCACCAGGTCCTCATCGGGCGAGAGCTACCGGCAAGGAGAAAAGCCGTGACGCATGAGTCGGACATGCCGCTGATGGACCTCCGGATGCACGATGGCAGCCGGCACTTTGCCACTCTGCCCGAGACCTACGATGTTCAACACCCGCAGTGGTGGGCCCTGCGCGATCGGATCGAGCAGCTCCGAGGCGCCAAGCTCCAGGATCTCGTGACCGACAACGTGACCGAGGCTTGGATCGACTTCACGTATCGCGGCCACGAGCTCGCGTTGAACAACCAGTTCGGAGAGTGGTGGTTCTTCGTGAAGGACCCGACGTGTCCCGACGAGCTGCTCCACGAGGTCCTCGCTCACTTCGAGCCGATGCTCCGCCCGCCATGAGCAGCGCCGGCGGGGGCTGATTTTTCCGCGACATTCCGGCCGTACGCTCGTCTATCCCTTCGATGCCCCCGCGCCTCCGCCTGCTCGTCGTACTCGCCTTGTGCGCCCTCTCCGCCCCCGCGCACGCGGACCTGGTCGATCAGGTCGTCGGCTGGCAGCAGATCCCTCGCGCGAAGGTCCGCGAGGTGTGGGGCTATGCGATGCCGGCGGGCAGCGAGATCACCCACGTGTTGATCGCCCGCCACGTGCGCCCGGGGACCACGGATCGCATCGATACCAGCGTGGGGCTGCTCCGCTGCGATGACCACCAGTGCACGGGCCGCTCCGCGCCGATCTCCTCGGGCGACGACGTCGAGGTGCTCGGACTGATCGACCTGGAAGGCGCCCCGGGGCCGCTTCCGACGTCTTCGTTGCCGCGCGAGCGCAACGTCTATCACACGCTCAGCGCGAGCCCGCACGCGCGCTGGCCCGCGTTGGTCCTCCGCCACGGCAGGGTGGAGCGCGCGACGACGACCTCGCGGCGCGGGGGCAAGGTCACGGGCACGTACGAGCACTCCCGGATCACGGTGATCTCGCTGGATCCGCGCGGCGATCAGATCGTGTTCGCCGAGGACACCGAACGACGCGATCCCACGGGCGCGGGGTTCACGCGCACGGTGCGCCTGGCGCGACGCGTGGGCAACGGGCCGCTCGATCTGATCGTCCGCGAGCAGCGCCACCTCGAGCGCACCAGCCGGTGCCTGCGGCCAGAGCCGACCGAGACGACCTGGCGTCTCGACGACCGCCGCTACGCGGCGAAGGGCCTGCCGGAGCGCAGGGGCTGCTGAATCAGCTCGTCCACTTCCACGTCGGTCGGTCGAGCGGCGCCTGCCCGACGACCACGGTCGCGCCGGCCTTCCGGGCGAGCTCGATGCGCGTCGCGCCGCGCGCGCATGCGATCTCGTCGACGAGCGCCGCGGCGTGCGAGACCACGATCACCTGCGAGCGCGCCGACGCGGCGACGATCTGCCGCGCGAGCGGCGCGAGCATCCGCGGGTGCAGGCTGGTCTCGGGCTCGTTGAACACGAACAGCTCGGGCGGCCGCGGCGTGTGCAGCGCCGCGAGCAGCGCGAGGTAGCGCAGCGTGCCATCGGACAGCTCCGCCGCGTCCAGCGACCGATGCACCCCGGGCGTCTCGAGCGCGAGCTGGAACCGCCCATGGTTGGAGATCACCACGACCCGCGCACCTTCGAGCCCCTCGGCCACCGCCTCGTCGAGCGCGCGGTCGTCGCCGATCTCGAAGATCGTCTCGAGCGCGGCGGCGAGGTCGTGCCCATCGTGGGCGAGCACCGGCGTGCGCGTGGCGACCTGGATGGCGCGCACCGGCGAGTCCGCGTCCGTGCGGATCTGGTGATAGAAGCGCCACCTCCGCAACCGCTCGCGCACGATCGACAGCACGGGATAGCGGTGCGGCTCGCCGAGCTGCGACAGCACGGACTCGCCCTGGTCGATCTTGGCGCCGAACGTGACGGGCGCGCCGTTGTCGTCGCGCAGCATCGCCGAGGCGTTGCGCCGCTCGAGCAGGCGGACCTGCGGCTTGGCGATCGTGCGGATCGTCTCCTCCTTCACCTCGGGGTCGAACCCAAACGCCGACGGAGGCTCGAGCGGGATCGGCAGGCCGAGCCGCAGCTCGTACGCCATGGCCTCGTCGGCAAACCCGATGCTGATCCGCCGCCCCGGGGCGCCCTGCGCGGACGGTGCACCGGCCCACAGCGCCGAGGGCATCCCGCCCTCGCGGGCGAGCGCGCGCCCGAGCTGGCCCTCCGCCGCCTCGACCAGCAGGCGCAGCGCGCGATACACGTTCGACTTCCCCGCGCCGTTCGGCCCGGTGATCGCGGTCAACGGCCCCACCGTGAACCGCACGTCATCGAGCGAGCGATACCCGGCGAACGCGAGCGTGCGGATCATCGAGCGCCCATCCTAGCCAAGAACCACGCGAGGGCGGTGTCTCATAGGCAGTGCGCTGGCGACTCGCCCTGCTCGCTCTGTGTGCGACCGCCGCGACCGCCCGCGCGGATCTCGTCGACCAGTTCGCCGCGATGTCCCGGCTCGAGCGCGCACAGGTCCACGAGGTCTGGGGCTACGAGCTGCCTCGAGGGAGCCGCTTCACGCCGCGCGCTCGATCTGATCGTCCGCGAGCAGTGGCACCCCGAGTACCGCAGCGCGTGCCTGCCTCCCAAACCTACCGAGGCGCGGTGGCGGCTCGACGGCGGCCGCTACGCACCGGCGGACCCGGCGGGCGGCGCGCACGCGCGGGGCTGCTGAACCGCGCGCGACCTGATACAAGGGCGCGGTGAAGTTCGACCTCCGCGCGACGGCGACCGGCTCGCGCGCCCGCGCCGCGAAGCTGACCACGCTCCACGGCGAGATCGAGACGCCGGTGTTCATGCCGGTCGGCACGCGCGCGTCGGTGCGCACCCAGACGCTCGATCAGCTCGAGCGGCTCGGGCCCTCGATCATCCTCGGCAACACCTACCACCTGCTGATCCGCCCGGGGATCGAGCTGTTCGAGCAGATGGGCGGGCTGCACCGCTGGATGGGCTGGGGCAAGTCGATCCTCACCGACTCGGGCGGGTTCCAGATCTTCTCGCTGCCGAACGCGCGCTCGCTCGGCGAGGAGGGCGCGGAGTTCCGCAGCCACATCGATGGCCGCAAGCTGCTGCTCACCCCGGAGCGCGCGATCGCGATGCAGCGAGCGATCGGCTCGGACATCATGATGGTGCTCGACCAGTGCATCGACTCGACGAGCCCGCACGATCAAGCGCGCGCCGCGATGGAGCTGACGCATCGCTGGGCGGCCCGCTCGCTGGCCGCGCGCACCGGCTCGCCGCAGGCGCTGTTCGCGATCGTGCAGGGCGCGTGCTTCGAGGACCTGCGCCGGATCAGCGCCGACGTGCTCACCGGGATCGAGGGCTTCGATGGCTACGCGATCGGCGGCCTGGCGGTCGGCGAGTCGCGCGCGCAGCGCGAGGACATCACCGAGCTGACCGCGTCGCTGCTGCCGGCCGATCGGCCGCGCTACCTGATGGGCGTCGGCACGCCGTACGACATCCTCGAGGCGGTGCACCGCGGGGTCGACATGTTCGATTGCGTGCTGCCGACGGCGTGGGCGCAGCAGGGCGTGGTGTTCACGTCGCACGGCAAGATCGATCTGCGCCGCGGGGTCTACAAGCTCGCGGATCAGCCGCTCGATCGCGCGTGCCCGTGCGACGCGTGCACGCGGCACTCGCGCTCGTACCTTCACCACCTGGTGAAGTGCAAGGAGCCGCTCGGCTGGCAGCTGCTCGCGTTCCACAACCTGCGGTTCTACCTCGAGCTGATGACCGAGATCCGCGCGCACATCGCGGCGGACACGTTCGCGGCGTTCTACGCCGAGCGCCGCCAGCGCCTCGCGATCACCGACGAGGACAACCCGCCCGGCCGCCACCCGGCGCGCCGGCGCGACAAGCCGACCACCCGCGGCGCGTTCGCGGTGCACGCCTCGACGCTCGGGTTCTCGAGCATCCAGCACGTGCCCTCGGGCGAGATCATGCACTCGGTCAACCACCCGGACGTCGAGGCGGAGCGGGTGTACGTCGCGCAATCGCTCCACCTCGCGCGGCGCGCCGAGCGGCCGCTGGTGGTGTGGGACGTCGGGCTCGGCGCGGCGCACAACGCGATGGCGCTGATCCGCGCGCTCGAGACCGGGCCACACGCGCCGGTCGAGCTGATCAGCTTCGAGCACGATCTGGACGCGTTCCACCTCGCGCTCGCGCACCCCAAGCAGCTCGGCCACCTCCGCCACGCCGCGCCACACGTGCTGGCCAAGTCCGGCGCGTACCGCCGCGACGGGCTCGCGTGGACGCTGTGCCACGGCGACTTCCTCGCGACGTTCGAGGGCCAGCCCACGCCGGACGTGATCTTCTACGATCCGTTCTCGGCCAAGGTCGACGGGCCGATGTGGTCGCTCGACACGTTCCGCCGGCTATTCGCGGTGCTCGATCGCCCGGTCGAGCTGTTCACGTACACCCACTCGACCGCGGTGCGCACGTCGATGCTCGCCGCGGGGTTCCACGTCGCGGCCGGCGTGGCCTCCGGGCCCAAGGAGGAGACCACGATCGCGCTCCGGCTCGGCGGCGATGACTCGCTCGCGGGCCACGCGCTGCTCGGCCCGGCGTGGCTGGCGCGCCGCGCGCGCTCGTCCGCGCGGTTCGGGGCCGACATCGCGCCCGCGCTGCACGACGAGCTCGAGCAGCGGATCCGCGCGCACCCGCAGTTCGCCGGGGCGTAGCCCGCGCGCCTGCTACGACTCGCCGCGCACGTTGCCGAGCGTGAACCCGGTCGAGATCGCGAACACACCGCCGCCGACCAGCAGCGCGACCGGCGCGAGCAGCGCGGCGTGACCGACGCCGACCGAGAGCACCGCACCGGCGGCGCTGCCGGCGACGAACGCGATCAGGATCGTCAGCAGCAGGTACGAGGTCGCCGCGCGCGGCACGACCGGCGCGCGATCCCCGGCGGTGAGCCGCAGGTGGGTGTGGTGACCGACCTGCGCCCGCCACAGCCGGAACCAGCGCGCCGCCTCGATCCCCAGATCGGTGACCACGCCGGTGAGGTGCGTGGTGCGCACGACCGCTCCGGACAGCCGGGTGACCAGGCTGTTCTGCAGCCCCATCGCGAAGCACAGCACCATCGCCTGTCCGTCGTGGACCCGCGGGTTGTGCGTGTCCATCACGTACGACAGCAGGGTGAACGTCGCGAGCAGGCCGGCCTCGCCGAGCAGCAGCGAGCCGTACACGTACGGTCGCTTGCGGAGCACGTTGCTCTCGAGCGCCATGCTCGCGACGAACGCGCCGGCGAAGTAGGTGATCACCATCATCGCGGCGAACAGCGCGGCGGTGCGCCCGAGCGCGAGATCATCGGCGAACCGGCCGACGTTGCCGGTGACGTGCGACGTGAACGAGCCGAGCAGCAGGAAACCGACGGAGTTCACGAACCCGGCGATCGCCGCCAGGTAGCCTGCGAGGATCTGGTTGTGAATGGTCGACCGGCCCGAACCCTCGTTGCGAAACATGGCGCGAGCGCACGCTAGCACCTGCGCCGCACTTCGGCCTCCCGAGTGATCTTCGGAGCGCGCGGCGACTGGCAGAACGTATCGCGCGGCCCACGCGACCCGCGTGGCACGTTGTCTCGGTTGTCCCAGAAGTACCGATCGGATCGCGGCCAGCCGGGCCGGCTCGATGGCCAGGTCGCCGCGATCACCGGCGCGAACATCGGGATCGGTCGGGCGGTGGCCGAGGCGCTCGCGGCGCGCGGTGCGCGGCTGCGACTGCTGTGCCGGTCGGCCGAGAAAGCCGCCCCGGTGGTCGACGCGCTGCGCCAGATCGCCGGGCACGACGACATCGTCGCGATCCCGTGCGACCTCGCGCACATCGCAAGCGCGCGCGAGGCGGCGGCGGCGCTGCTCGCGCGCGACGAGCCGCTGCACCTGCTGATCAACAACGCCGGGGTCGCCGGCCAGCGCGGTCAGACCACCGATGGGCTCGAGCTGCACTTCGGGGTCAACCACGTCGGGCACTTCGCGCTCACCCTGCCGCTGCTCGAACGGCTGCGCACCTCGGCGCCGGCGCGGATCGTCCACGTCGCGAGCCGCAATCACTACGGCGCGCGCGGGATCGACTGGGATGCCGTGGTGCGGCCCACGCGGTCGGTGTCCGGCCTGCCGGAGTACGGCGTGTCCAAGCTCGCGAACGTCCTGTTCTCCGCCGAGCTGGCGCGCCGGCTCGACGGCACCGGCGTGACCACCTATGCCGTCAACCCCGGCCGGGTCGCCTCGAACATCTGGCAGCGCATGCCGTGGCCGATCCGACCGCTGTTCAAGCTGACGATGATGAGCCCCGCCGAGGGCGCGCACTCGACGGTGCACGCGGCCACCGATCCGGCGCTCGCCGCGAACACCGGCCGCTACTACGACCACCGCGGGATCGAGCAACCCGCCAGCGAGCCCGGCCGCGATCCGGAGCTGGCCGACGAGCTGTGGCGCCGCTCGGTCGCGTGGACGCGCTGACCGCTTCGCGATACGCTCGCGCGAGAAACGGATGGGAAGATCGGTCGCGCTGCTCGCTTGCCTCGCGGTCTCGACGCCCGCGCCGCTGCTCGCCCAGCCGAGCCCACCGGACGCATCCCCGGGCTCGCCCGGCGACGCCGCGTACGCCGAGGGCCGCCGGTTCTACGACCTCGGCGAGTGGGACGAGGCGATCGAGCGGTTCAAGGAAGCGTACCAGCTGCGCGCCGATCCGGCGTCGCTGTTCAACATCGCGCAGGCGTACCGGCTCAAGGGCGATTGCGTCGAGGCGCAGCGGTTCTACAAGACGTACCGGCGCAACTTCCCCGCGCAGTCGAACATCCCGCGCGTCGAGCGGTTCATCAGCGAGCTCGAGCCGTGTGTCCAGCAGCGACGCGCCGCCGCCGCCGCCGAGCCGGCCGCGCCCGCGCCCACACCTGCGCCTGCCCCGGTCGTCCGTGCGATCGCGCCGCCGCCACCTCCACCCGCGCGCGGCCGCGGGCTGCGCGTCGCCGGCACGATCATCGGGATCTCGGGGCTGGCGATCGCGGCCGGCGGGCTCGGCTTCGGGCTGCGCGCGCGCGCGATCCAGGGCGAGATCGAGGACTCGCCGGTGTGGGCACCGTCGCTCGACGATCGCGGCCGGCGCTACGACGCGCTCGCCCAGGGCATGCTGATCGGCGGCGGCGCGCTGCTCGTCGCGGGCGGGGTGCTCGGCTACCTCGGATGGCGGCAGGGCGAGCGCTCGCAGGTGACCGTCGTGCCGCAAGACGGCGGTGGAGCCGTGGTGTGGACCGGCGCGTTCTAGCGCTGCGCCCCGCGCGCGCGGGCCTCGGCGCGCTGGGCGCGATCGCCGGCGCGACCGCCGCCGGCTGCTACCGGCCGTCGTTCGAGTCCTGCGACTACGCGTGTGGCCCCGCCGAGTCGTGCCCCTCCGGGCTGCACTGCGCGGCGGGCAGGTGCGTCGCCGAGGGCCAGGATCCGGCGGCCTGCCCGGCACCCGCGGACGCCCGCGTGGACGCGCCGCTCCCGGCCCGCTGCGTCGAGCTCGGAGGCCCGCCGCCGCTGGTCTCGAACGTGGACGTCTGCGCGCTCGAGTTCCAGCCCACCGACATCATCGACTGGAGCATCGTCAGCGGCGAGCGCCGCGAGATCTCGAACGGCGAGCTCATGAGCGGCGCGGTCCCCCCGCCCTTCCTCCTGCCGGCGGTCGGCCAGCTCGATCCCACCGGCATCGCGATCTCGGTGCTCGTCGTGAAAGACCTCGTGATCGACGGCGACCTCGAGATCAGCGGCGAGCAGCCGCTCGCCATCGTGGCGTTCGGCAAGGTCGAGATCCGGGGACGCATCGCGTTTCACGACACGGAAAAGCAGCCGTGCGCGGTTGGCAGCGGTGGGCCCGGCAGCTCGGGGAACATCGTCCTCGGCAGCAGCGGCGGCGGCGGCGGCGGATTCGGCGGCGCTGGCGGTACAGGCGGCCCGAGCGGCACCCCCGGCCAGCCCCAGGGCACCCCGGAGCTGGTGCCGCTCCGAGGCGGCTGCCCCGGTGGTCCGGGCGGTGGATCCACCGTCGCGGCCGGCGGCTTCGGCGGCGGTGCGATCCAGATCTCGGCGCGATCGATCTCGCTGTTCCCCGGCGCGATCCTCGACGTGGCGGGCAGCGCGGGCGACGGCGGTCCCGCGATCGCGGGCAGCGGTGGCGGTGGCGGTGGTGGCGGATCGGGCGGCGCGCTCCTGCTCGAGGCGCCGAGCACCCTGGGCCAGGACTCCGCCCTCCTGTGCATCGGCGGCGGTGGCGGAGGTGGCGGTGGCGGTTCCGTGGTGGCCGGCACCGCCGGCACCCGCAACGGTTGCCAGGCGGTCGCGTCGGGCGGAGGTGGGGCGGCGGGCGGCGGCAATGGTGGCGCCGGTGCCACCCACTCCTCCGAGGCAGGCACCGGCGGCATGTCCCAGGCGCCGTCCGGGTGGGGCGGCGGCGGCGGCGGGATCGGCAGGATGTTCGTTCGCACGTCGCGCTGACCGGTGCGACCACCGCGCGCGGCGTCCGTCCGGACCGCCGTCATGAAGATCTGGATCGCGCTCTCGCTGGTGTTCTGGCTCGCCTGCGGCAACGATAATCCCGGGACTCCGGCCGAATGCACGCTCGATAGCGAGTGCACCGGAGCCGGCGCGGTGTGTCTCTCGAACAAGTGCTTCCAGTTCGTGCCGGCGTGCGATCAGTGCCCGCAGGGCACCTGCTCCGAGCGATGCCTCGCCGGCGTGCCGGGGCCCACGGGACCGCAGGGTGAGCCCGGCCCCGGCGGGCCGGAAGGACCGGTCGGCCCACAAGGCCCCGCCGGCGCGACCGGTGCGCAGGGACCGGCGGGCCCCGCAGGCGAGGCCGGCCCGACGGGCGCGACCGGACCGCAGGGGCCGATCGGCATGACCGGCGAACAGGGACCGATCGGACCGATCGGCATGACCGGCGCACAGGGACCGATCGGGCCGCAGGGCCCCGCAGGCGCGCAGGGCCCCGCGGGTGCGCAGGGCCCCGCAGGCGCGCAGGGCCCCGCGGGTGCGCAGGGCGCGACCGGCGCCGCGGGCAACCCCGGGCCCGCCGGGCCACAGGGCCCCGCAGGCACGCTGTACGGCGAGGAAGCGGCGTCGTTCGCCGGCTTCACCACCGCGACCACGACCGGCGCGGCGGGCGGCCGCGAGGGGATGAACGCGCGCTGCGCCGCCGAGTTTGCCGGCGCGCACCTCTGCCACTACGCCGAGTACCAGCTCGCCGCGAGCGGCGCCGCGCCGCCCGCGCAGGGCGCGTGGATCGATCTGTCGTGCATCGAGCAGACCGCCGGCGGCACCGTCGAGTCCGGTCGGCTCGGCTGCGGCGATCCGCTGGGCAGCACGGACTCCGGCCGGTTCGTGGACCCCAGCCCGGGCTCGAACTGCACCAGCTGGAGCACCACCAGCCAGAACGGCGCGGTGATCCAGCCGGGCAGCGGCGAGACCCCGACCGCGCCGTGCAGCGTCGAGCGGTCGATCGCGTGCTGCAACACGCCGTACCGCGAGGTGTTCCGCGGGTTCACCACCGCGACGACGACCGGCAACGCCGGCGGCCGCGCCGCGATGCACGCGCGGTGCGCGCAGCAGTTCCCCGGCAGCCACCTGTGCTTCGTCTCCGAGTACGCGCGCGCAGGCGGCACGATCGCCCCGCCCGCGTCGGGCGCCTGGCTCGACGGGTCGACCTATCACAACCTCGGCGAGAGCCGCGGCGCGATGCCGAGGTCCGGCCGCAACACCCGGCCAACGGCGTCCTGCAACTCGTGGACGGTCGGCGGGCTCAACCAGTCGTACACCGCCGGGCCAACCGGGTTCGTCACGCAGACCTGCGACACCGCGCGCCCACTCGCCTGCTGCGGCGAGTGACCAGCGCCACGAGCCCCGCGACCAGCCCCGCGGTCGCGAGCCCGCCGCCGCCGGTGGCCGCACACCCGATGCCGTTCGACGAATCGACGTAGCCGCCGGTGGTCTGGATCACCGTGCTGTCGGACTTGTCCCCGCGCCGCGCGGTGACCATGCGCTGCTGCCCGGGAGCGTACGGATAGCGGTAGAGGTCGCCCTCGCCGACCTGCTCGATCCCGTCGAGGTCCCACGCGTAATCGACGCCGAACACCCGCTCGCCGGTGGCGTCGTACGCCTGCGCGAACGCGACCATCATCTCGCCCTCCTGCCGGCCCGCCTCATCCTGGGTCAGGATCACCACGTCCGCGAGCTCCTCCTCGGCGACCGTCACGATCGCCGGCGCGGCGACCGGATCTCCGTCGGCGAGCAGCCGGAGCTGCGCGCGCCCCGGCGCGCCGGCCTCGACGGTGAGCCACTCGCGGTCCTCGAACAGGAAGGTCTGGCGCGCCTCGGCGGAGATCCCCGCCGGCGGCTCGAACGAGAGCACGCCGTGGCCGTGCAGCTCGCGGCCCCCGCGGAAGTAGCGCACCAGGTACGTCGCCTTGCCGCCCTCGACGATCCGCAGCTCGTCGACCGGCGCCTCGTCGTCGCGACCGAGGATCAAGTAAGCGTGGGCATCGAGCTCGATCCGGTCCGGCGCCAGCACCTCGGCGCGGCCGCGGCCGACCGCCCGACCGTCGTCGTTCCGGACGATCAGATCGGCGACGCCCTCGCCCACGGCGTGGCCTTGGACCTGGAGGCCATCGCCGCCGTAGCGCGGGCGCTCCACCTGGAACACCGCCGGATCCGAGCTCGTGATCTCCCAGCCATCGAACCGCTCGTCCTCGTCCGTGGACCAGACGTAGAGCCCGACCCGGGCACCCTTGACGTACGGCGCGTGGAGGTCGTCGTCGAAGCGCGACAGGAACGTGGGCGCGAAATCCCACGTGAGATCGACGTCATCGCTCAGCGTGACCGTCTCGCCACAAGCGCCGAGACCCACGAGACACGCAAGCAACCCGAGTGATCGAACCCGCATTGGAAGTGGTCAGTGCATCACACGTGCCTTGCTCGTTCGATGGTCGAACCACGCTGAATCGCGTGGGACCGGCCACGCGGTGTGACAGACCTCTGCCACCCACCCTGTCAAGAGTGCCGCGATCTGGACGCGGCGGTCGCGTAGGATGCGCCGCCATGAAGCTCCGTAGGATGGTGTGCGTAGGTCTGATCGCGTTTGCAGCCGTGCCGGCGTCTGCCGACGATCGCGATGGGCGCAGGCGGCCCGGTCACGGCGCGCGGCGCGCGTGCAGCGCCGTGGTGACCAGCGATGCCAACTACGACGCGTGCATGGACGCGGCGGATCGCGCCTCGTTCGACGCAGCCGCGTCGATCACCGCGTGTGGGCGGATGGTCAGCTCCGAGTCGCAGCGCGCGAGCTGCATCTCGTCGGCGCTCGCCGCGCGCAACGAGCCGACGGCCTCGATCGAGGCGTGCGGCGCGATCGTGTCCTCGGAGTCCGAGCGCGTCGCGTGCGTGCGCGCCGCCGCGGCCTCGCCGCGCCGCGATCTCGCGACGACGATCCGGTCGTGCGCGCGGCTGGTGTCGTCGGAGCGCCAGCGCGTGGCGTGTGTCGATGCCGCCGCGCAGGCGCGGTTCGACATGGCGCCGGAGATCGAGGACTGCCGACAGGACGAGCCCTCGGAGCGCGGCCGGATCCGGTGCGTCCTCGAGGCCGCGCGGGGCGGCGATGATCGGCGCAGCGATCGGCGAGATGACCGCCGCGACGACCGCCGCTGGGACGACCGCCGCGATGATCGCCGCGACGACCGCCGAGATGACCGCCGAGATGACCGCCGAGATGATCGCCGAGATGACCGCCGAGATGATCGCCGCGATGACCGCCGCGACGACCACCGCCACGACGACGATCGCCGCGACGACCGCCGCCCGCGCCCGGCCTCGCTCGAGGCCGCCGGCTCGGCGTGCAGCGCGGTGTCGTACGCCGCCGCCGAGCGCGATCAGTGCGTGCGCGAGGTGCTGCGCGCGCGGTTCGACGGCACCGCCGCGGTCAACGCGTGCGTGTCGGTCTCGTACTCCGGCGCCGAGCGCCTCGGCTGCGTCTCCGCCGCGATGACCGCGGTGCGCGATCCCTCCGCCGCGATCACCGCGTGCACCGGCGTCTCGTACTCCGGCGCCGAGCGCCTCGCGTGCGTCAAGGCCGCCGCGCCCGCCCACCGCGACCCGTCCGCCGCGATCAAGGCGTGCACCAGCATCTCGTACTCCGGCGCCGAGCGGCTGTCGTGCGTGACCTCGGTGGTCAGCGGTCAGCTGCCGCCCGAGATCATCAGCGCGTGCACCGGCGTCTCGTACTCCGGCAGCGAGCGCCTGAGCTGCCTCAACGCCGCCGGCCAGGTCCGCGGCCGCGATCCGGTCGAGATCGTCAACTACTGCATCAAGCGCAGCTACGCGGGCAGCGAGCGGCTGAGCTGCATCCGCGGCTTCGGCGGCCGCTGAGCCTCGCGAAACCGCGCTGCCCCGCGCGCCCCCTCGCTACCCCTCGGGCCGGCGGCCCGGGCTCCAGTCGACGATCTTGTCGGTGCGGGTCTCGAGGAACCGCGCGAGCCGGTGGTAGTCGCTGCCGGTGCGGATGAACCGCACCTCGGTCTTGAGCGAGGTCGGGTTGACCAGCTCGCGGAACGGCACGTACAGCAGATCGAGCTGGCCCTCGACGCTGACCATGTGCCCGTCGAGGTTCTCCTCGACCAGCGCGCGGTACGCGCCGATCCCGAGCTGGCTGCCGAGCATCACGTCGAACGCGTGCGGCGGCGCGCAGCGCGACTCGTAGCCGAGCTGCAGCCCGGTGACCTTCTTCTTGCGCCCCGTGCGCTCCTCGTAGCGCTTGATCGCGAGCTGCGAGACCAGCTTGCCGAGATCGATCCGGCCGAGCGACAGGTGGCCGTGCTCGTCGCGCGGCAGGTCGCGGATCTGCGACTCCGGCAGCATCTCGGCGAGGCCCTCGGCGAGCACGATCGTGCCGTAGTGCTTGCCGCGCCGCTCGCGCGCCTGGATCAGCTCGACCACGCGATCGACCAGCGCGTCGAGCGAGAGCCGCGCCTCGCCGCCCTCCTGGATCGCGAGCGCGCCCGCGACGTCCTCGACCGCGAGCACCAGGTTGGCCTCGCCGGCGATCGCGACGCCGTACGACAGCCAGCCGGCCTTGCGGCCCATCGTCTCGACGATGAAGTAGCTGCTGGTCGCGATCGCATCGGCGCGCAGGTTCTGGAGCTCCTTGGCCATCACGTCGACCGCGGTGAAGAACCCGAACGTGAAGTCGATCCCGCGGTAGTCGTTGTCGATCGTCTTCGGCAGGTGGATCACCTGGACCCGCCGCGCCTTGGCCGGTAGCCGCTTCTGGTACTCGTGCAGGAAGTTCGCGGTCTTCAGCGTGTCGTCGCCGCCGATCGAGATCAGCGCGTCGATCTCGAGATCGACCAGCGCGTTGTAGACGTTGCGCAGCCGCTCGGTCTTCGCCGGGTCTGCGAGGTCCTCCGGCCGCTCGATCCCCTTGCCGGGGTTCGCGCGGGCGGTGCCGATGGCGATGCCGCGCGAGTTGCGCAGCCCGCTGAGGTCCTTCTCCTGGAACACCCGGTAGTGCTCGTCGGGGACCAGCCGGTGGGTGACCGGGTGGTAGTCCTGCAGGTTCGAGTAGCCGTGGAAGAACCCGACGACCTGGCGATCGTCCTCGAGGAACGAGATCGCCGCCGACGAGATCACCGCGTTCGCCGCAGGTGCCGGCCCGCCCGAGAACACCATCCCCACACGCTTGATGTGATCGCCCTTGCGGGCCTGTGCAATCGCCATCGGTGGTCGCACCCTAGCAGGACCGGGCCCGCCGGGCAGCGACCACCGGGTCGCGTCGGGCGCGCCTTACGGCGTCGCGGGCGCGGGCGCAGTCTCGGCCGGAGCCGGAGCCGTCGCCGGAGCCGCCGGAGCGGGCGCCGCGGCCGGCTCCTCGGTGATCAGCTTGAACTCGACGCGGCGGTTCTTGGCGCGCGCGGCGGTGAGCTTGCCACCCTTGAGGCCCGTCGGATCGACCACCGGCGCGGTGTCGCCGTAGCCCTTCGCGATCAGGCGCGACTCGTCGATGCCCTTCGAGACGAAGTACGCCTTGACGCTCTCCGCGCGGCCCTGCGACAGCGCGGTGTTGTCGGCGAACTTGGAGGTCTTGCCGAGCTTCTGATCGTCGGTGTGACCCTGGATCTCGAGCTTGGTGTCCTTGAACTCGGTGAGCACGGCGACCGCCGCGTCGAGCACCTTCGCCGAGCCCGGCGCGAGGTCGATCGAGCTGGTCTTGAAGTTGATGCCCTGGATCACGCCGGTGAACTGCTTGAGCTTCTCCGGGATCTCGTCGGGGCAGCCGTCCTCGTCCTGGAAGCCGTTCTTGGTCTCCGGCTCGCTCGGGCACTTGTCGGCGGTATCGGGGATCCCGTCGCCGTCATTGTCCAGATCCGGGCAGCCGTCCTCGTCCTGGAAGCCGTCCTTGTCCTCCGCCTCGAGCGGGCACTTGTCCTCGGTGTCGGGGATCCCGTCGCCGTCGTTGTCCGGATCCGGGCAGCCGTTCTCGTCCTCGAACCCGTCCATGTCCTCGGGCTCGTTCGGGCAGGCATCGGCCGCGCCGAGGATCCCGTCCTTGTCCGGATCCTGGTCGACGACCGGCTCGGGCGGCGGCAGCTCCTGCTTCGCCGGCTGCTTGCGGCCGATCTCCTTGTAGATCGAGAGCAGGGCCTCGAAATCCGTGGTGATGCCACTGTCCTTCTTGGGCGGCAGCAGCACGCGCGCGTCGAGGCGGACGCCCCAGCCGTTCTGCGCGCGGTACTTGGCGCCGATGCCGACGTACGGCGTGAACACCGTCTCCTCTTTGATGATGTCGGTGTTCTTCGAATCGACGACCTGGAGCGCGCCGGCGCCGACGAGCACGAACGGGAGCAGCTTGTTGTTCGGGTCGGCGGCGCGGAACTGCGCGACCACCTGGCCGCGATAGACCGCGTTGACGATGTCGAACAGCACCGACCGCGGCTCGCCGGGGATGATGCCGCCCTCGAGCTCGACGCTGAACATGTCGGTGATGCCGACGCCGATCCGCAGCGCGAACAGCGCCGAGTTCTGCTGGCTGGTCGACTTCGGGCCCGGCACGTCACCGAGGGCGTTGTCCTCGCTGAACACGTGGACACCAGCGACTCCTCCGATCTCGACGCCCGCGAGGGCCGTGGAGGACATGCCCGCCACCGCAATGACTGCTGCCGTAAATCGCTTCATGGTGTGGGTTGTCTTTCCGCTGTGTCGCAGAATCAAGCGATCAACCCACATTGTTGAAGGGGCTGGCGCAGAATCGCCTGCGCCGCCCCTGGCCCCTTACGGGCCTGCCGGGCCGAACCCGGCTTGCGAAGCCCCGGCTAGCGCGACCGCGACCGCGTCCGCGTGCGCGTGCGCGACGAGCTGACCCGCGCGACCTTCGCCTTGGCCCGACGGACGCCGCGCTTGACCCCGCTCTTCACCGTGCGCGCGACGCGCTTGGCGGTGCTCCGGGCCCCCGCTGACTTCTCCTCCGCCAGGCCCTGGGCCATGCGCACCTTGTTCCCGCTGACCTTGCCCTCCACCTGCTTCGCCTTGCCCTTGAGCCTGTCGATCCTTGCAGCCATCGTGGTTCTCCTTTGGTTGTGCCCGGGTTGCATCCGCCATGCCTGGGGGGCTCGTCGGGCCGAGATCGACCGCGGAGCGTCGAGCGATCGCGCCGGCTCTCCGTCGAGGAACTGGAGCCGCGGCGCGCCGCGATGCAGAGAAGCCGGACGCCGGTCGCGCGGTCGAGACGCGTGGCGCCACCGCTCGGTCTCGAACATAGAACGACACGAGCGCACGATATCGGTGGGTGCTAGCCGCGGCTTCGATCGTCGAGCGGACGACCCGAGCCGCGCGCGGGGTCGAGCAGCGAGCCGCATTCCGCGGCTGGGATCGATTCCGAGAGTCGGCGGTCGCGGCGCGGTGACCGCGCAACCCGAGCCGCCACCGCGGACGGCTACGGGATCTGCCAGCGGTCTCTCCACCCCGCGCCAACCTCGCGAGATCGTGGGCGCACCGGATGGCATCGCCGTTGCGTGTGGGCCGGCGCACACACCATGCACCGCCTGCTCGCCCCCGCCGTCGCCCTGACCTCCGCCACCCTGCTCGCGCCGCGGCTCGCCGCCGCCGACGACAGCTGCGCGCCGGCGCGCGCGATGGTCGTGCTCGACAAGTCGAGCTCGATGCAGACCGGATCGATCGGCGGGGTCACGAAGTGGAACATCGCGGTCCAGGGCCTCGGTCAGGTGCTCACCGCCTACGAGACGCGCGCCGAGTTCGGCCTGATGACGTTCCCGCGGCCGAGCCAGTGCGCGCCCGGGGGCCTCGATGTCGCTCCGGCGCTCGGCAACCGCGCCGCGATTCTCGGAGCGCTCACCACGCCGCCGCCGAGCGCCGGCAACTGGACCCCGATGGCCGAGACGCTCGAGGTCGCCGCCACCGAGCCGAGCCTGCTCACGGCGGCCGGCCCGCGCCACGTGATCCTGGTGACCGATGGCTGGCAGTGGTGCTCGCCGTACGATCCGTCGACCCGCTACGACGGCGTCGAAGCGGTGGCCAAGCTACAGGCCGCCGGGATCACGACCTGGATCGTCGGCTTCGGCGCCGAGGTCGATGCCGCGGCGCTCAACCAGATGGCGATGGTCGCCGGCACCGAGCGGCCGGGCTGCGACCCGAACAACACCGATCCGTCGGCCCCCGACCAGTGCTACTTCCAGGTCGACAACGCGGCGGCGCTGGTGACCGCGCTCGACGCGATCGCCGGGACGATCGTCGCCGCCGAGATCTGCGACGGCATCGACAACGACTGCGACGGCCAGGTGGACGAGGATCTCGTGCGCGGCTGCTCGACGGCGTGTGGCAGCGGCACCGAGACCTGCCAGGCCGGCAGCTGGGGCGCCTGCACCGCGCCGGTCCCGGCGCCCGAGGTGTGTGATGGCGACGATAACAACTGCGACGGCGAGGTCGACGAGGGCGACACCTGCGGTCCGACCGACGACGGCGAGGGCAACGGCAACAACGGCGCCGGCGAGATGCAGGCCGGCTGCGCGTGCTCGACCGACGGGCTGCCCGACGCGGGTGCGCTCGCCCCGCTGTTCGCGGTCGGCTTCCTGGTGTTCCGTCGCCGCCGCCAGATGCGCTAGTGTGACCCTCGGCCTTTGCCGGGGAGGACTCCTTGACGCGCACGCTCCTGGTCTCGACGCTGTTCCTGATCGCCTGCGGAGGCGATGACGCCCCGGGGCTCGCGACCCCGGATCACTGTAATCCGCTCGGCGGCGCCAGCTGCATCACGCCGTGGCCGTCCTCGGCCTACGAGGTCGATGACGCGAGCAGCCGCACCGGCCGCCGGCTCGACGTGCCGGCCGGCGCGCTGCCCACCAACATCGACGGCATCGCGCTCGAGCCGGCCCACTACAACGAGCGCGACGGGTTCTCGTCGGCGGCGCCGCTGACCACCGCGTTCTCGACCGGCGTCGATCCGAGCAACCTGGTCCACTACTCGAACTACGCCGCGAGCGTCACCGACGCGAGCCCGACGGTGCTGATCGACATGTCGACCGGCGAGCTGGTGCACCACTTCGCCGAGCTCGACGCGAGCGCCGCGAGTCGCCCGGCCAACCAGGCGCTGTTCATCCGCCCCGCCGCCCAGCTCGCCGGTGGCCGCCGCTACGCGGTCGCGATCAAGCGCACGCTCAAGGCCAAGGGCGGCGGCGAGCTCCCGATCCCCGAGGGGTTCCAGGCGATCGTCGACGGCACCAAGACCAGCCACCCGCTGCTCGAGCGGATCCGGCCGCGCTACCCGGCGATCTTCGAGGCGCTCGCCGCACACGGCATCTCGCCCTCGGACCTGGTGGTCGCGTGGGACTTCACCACCGCGTCGCGCGAGTCGGTGCGCTCCGACCTGGTGTCCGCGCGCGATGCCGCCCTCCCGCTGATCGGCGCGAACGGCGCGAACCTCACCTACTCCGTGACCTCGAACGCGCCGTCGAGCGATGCGCGGATCGCCGCGCGGATCGATGGCGCGTTCGACGCGCCGCTGTTCCTCAGCAACGGCGGCGGCACCTCGGCCAGCGTCACGCTGCTGCGCACCGCGGATGGCAAGCCGCGCCCCGACGGCGTGTACCGGGTGCCGTTCACCGCGGTCATCCCGCAGTGCGCGCTGACCTCGCCAACGCCGGTGCCGATGATGATCTACGGCCACGGCCTGCTCGGCGACTCGAGCCAGGTGCACAGCTCGGGCACCCGCCACGCGTCCGCGGAGCTGTGTGTGGTCGCGGTCGGCACCGACATGCGCGGCATGGCCGAGGTCGACGT
>JBQCJR010000631.1:0-21657 GCA_051952595.1 Kofleriaceae bacterium | reverse complement strand
GAGGCGGTGGCGCGGAACGCGGCTCACGGGGGGTGGTCGGTTCGCCTCGCGGTCTTGCGCGCCTTTCTCCAGAACCCGTCGCCGCCGCTCGCCGCGCCGCTCCGGCCCCCCACGACGCTGCGCCCGGCGGAGCTCGCCGAGCTGGCGAGTGATCCGGCGCTCCCCGAAGCGCTACGCGCGCACGCGTCCGAGGTCTGGGCGGCGTCACTGCGTCGATCTCAGGCGTGAGATCGGAGCGAACCCGGGAAGCGATCACGCGTCCGACGCAGCAGACTTCTTGCGACGGCGCACCACGACCTCTTCCCACTCGTCGCCGTCGTCGTCGTCGGCCGCCTCGAGCTGCTTGTGCGACGGCTTGGCCGCGAGCTGCTTGCCCGCAGGCTTGGCCGCGAGCTCGTCCTTCTCGTCCTTGTCGTCCTTGTCGTCGTCTTCGACTTTCGAAGCGCGCTTGAAATTCTTGATGCTGCGCCCGAGCGCATCGCCGATACCCGGCAGCTTGTTGGCGCCGAACACGACGAGAACAATGAGCAAAATGATAACTAGCTCGCCCATTCCGGGCATGGCGTGCTCCTGAGTGACTTGCCGCAGACTAGCACTGTTTGAGGGCGGGGCTGAAAACGGGCTTGAAAAGTTGGTGCGGGTCGACGCGCCCGCCTATGTTCCCGGGATGCGACGGGGCATGCGACGAGTCGCCGCGGCTATCGGGTGGTTCTGCATCTCGGTCCATGCCTCTGCCTCTGCCTACGCCGATCCGACCGCGGTTCACGCGGGGGTGCAGCGGGTGCCGCCGGTGCAACACGCCGAGCCGGTGCTCTCGCAGGAGCTCGATGGGCGGCGCGCGGTGCGCGGCTGCCCGGTCGACGAGCCGTGCACGCGGCCGAGCGAGGTGCTGCGAGAGTTCGAGCTGGAGACCCTGCCGCCGCCCGGCGGAAATCCGTGGATCTCCGAGCGGACCCCGGTGCGCAGCCGGCTCGAGGCGGGCGCGCTGCGCCAGGTGAAGAAGCCGAGCGAGCTGCGCCCCGACGCGCCGTGGCTCGACCAGCTGGAGCTGCCGGATCTCCCGGTGCGCTGGAGCCAGCGGCTGGTCGACTACCTGGTGTTCTACCGCAACGATCCGCGCGGCCGTTCGATCATGCAGCACTGGCTGATCGACCAGGGGCGCTACCGCGACCTGATCGTCTCGCAGCTGCGCAAGGCCCGGCTGCCCGAGGACCTGCTGTACGTCGCGATGATCGAGTCGTCGTACGACCCGAACACGCTGTCGCGCGCGGGCGCGCTGGGGCTGTGGCAGTGGATGCCCGAGGGCTCGAAGATCTACGGGCTGCGCCGCGATCGCTGGATCGACGAGCGCAAGGATCCGTACCGCTCGACGATCGCGCAGATGGACTACTTCCGCGATCTGTACCAGCGGTTCGGCGACTGGCACATCGCGCTCGCGTCGTTCAACGTCGGCTACGGGGCGATGCTGCGCTCGATCGCCCGCTACAACACCAACGACTACTACCAGCTCTGCGAGTACGAGAACGCGGTGCCGTGGGAGACCTGCTGGTACACGCCCAAGGTGCTCGCCGCGGCGATCGTCGGCCGCAACCGCGCGGCGTTCGGGTTCGACAAGCTGAAGGTGGCGGCGTCCGAGGCGTGGGACGAGGTCGCGGTGCCGACCTCGATCTCGCTGTCGGTGCTGGCGCGCGCGGCGGGCACGACCGAGGCGGAGATCGCGCGGCTGAACCCGCAGCTGCGCCGCAACCGTACGCCCCCGGGCGAGCCGGGGTACCTCGTGCGCGTGCCCGCGGGCACCCACGCGGAGAGCCAGCGCCGGATCGCCGAGCTGCAGTCGGACTGGGACGGCTACGACGCGTACGTGGTCGCGCACGGCGAGCGGTTCGAGGACGTTGCGACGACGTTCGGGCTGTCGACCCAGGCGCTCAAGCGGCTCAACGACGTCGCGAGCGAGGCGGAGATCGAGGGCGGCACGGTGCTGGTGGTGCCGCGGATCAGCGAGGAGCAGCGCGCGAAGAACCGCGCGAAGGCGCGCGCCAAGCTGCACACGTCCGGCGTCGATCAGAAGGAGGGCGAGCCGCTGGTCGTCCCGGTGCTCGACAAGGACGCGATGGTCGAGGGCAAGCAGCGCGTGTTCTACCGCGTGGTCGCGGGCGACAGCGTGCGCGGCGTGGCCAAGGCGCTCGGCGTCGCGCCGGACCAGCTGATCCTGTGGAACGGCCTCGACGACGACGCCAAGCTGCACCCGCGCATGGTGCTCGTGGCGTGGGTCGCGCGCGACTTCGACGCCGAGGCGCGCGAGGTCTCGTTGCTCGATCCGGCCGAGCTGGTGGTCGTGACCCGCGGCTCGCCGGAGCACCTCGATCTCGCCGAGGCGCGGGTCGGCCGGGTGCGCAGCGAGTACGTGAGCCAGGGCCGCGAGAAGCTGGGCGACATCGCGAAGAAGTTCGGCATGGGCTCGCACGACCTCGCGCGCATCAACCGGATCTCCTACGACAAGGTGCTCGACAAGGGCGACACGGTCATCGTGTACCAGGTCGTCGATCCGTCGCGCTCCGACCGCGCCGAGGAGCAGTGGCGCAAGACGCCGAAGGCGCGGCGGGGCAAGCTCGTGGGGCAGCGCGCGACCACGACGTCGAGCGTGTCGCGCGAGCGCCACGACGACGAGTCCAAGGTCGAGGATCTGAAGAAGCCGACCAAGTCAGGCGACGTCAAGTCGGAGTCCGCATCGCGCGGCGAGGGCGGCGAGGGCGACGCGGGCGGCGAGGGCGACGCGGCGGCTGCGTCGAGCGCCGGCCCGGTGACGCGGCCTGCCCAGGTTCGCTGAGCGCCGCGGCTAGAAGTCGATGCCGGCGGACAGCGACAGCGTGCGCTGCGCCGCCGCGGAGTCCTCGGCGTCGCAGTGGGTCGTGGTCGACTGCGCCATGCACGGATCGCTGGTGCCGCCGCGGTCATCGACCGACGAGCCGGCGAGCGCGAAGCTCGCCTCCACGGTCAGCTGGAAGATGTAGTACTGGAACTTCGCGCCGACGAAGAAGCGGTGGCGATAGATGTTGTCCTGGTCGCCGAACACGAAGCTGCGCTGGCTGTCCATGTTCGTGTCCGGATCCAGCGGATCGATGTTCGGCGTCGGATCGATGACCTCGGAGCGCGGCACGATCGCGAGCAGGTTCCAGCCGACGAACGGATCGAACCGCCAGGTGCCGCCGATCCCGAAGTGCTTGGACGCGGTGAGGTCGATCGACGCGACGGTCAGATCGAGCTCGCGCTGGGTCATCATGCGCGAGACCGCGCCGCGCACCGCGAAGCTGGGCAGCGGGAGCTGGTGGTAGCCCTCGAGCAGCGCGAGCTTGGCGTACAGCTGGCCGGTCCACAGGTGCGAGTCGATCAGGTGGACGGCGCCGGCGCCGATCTCGAACGAGGGCACCGGCAGCCACATGCCCTTGCGCACGAACATGCCGACGGTGCCGAGCATGTCGGGAGCGTGGGTGCCGCCGGCCTCGCCCGACGGATCCGGCGAGCCCTGGCGCGCGCGCCAGTACGACGCCTTGCCGTCGACGGTGGTGGTCGCGTAGTCGACGGTGAGCTGGAACCCGCCGAACCCGAGGGTGTCGGCCGGGGTGAGCAGGTGCGGCGCGAGCACCACGCCGAGCTGCGAGGCGAGCGAGCGGAACTCGGCGTTCTGCGGGACGATCGTATCGGGGTCGACGCGGTAGGTCAGGCGGCCGAGCACCAGGTCGTTCGCGTCGGCGGCTGCGGCCCGCGGAAGGAACGATGCCGCGAGTGCAAACACCAGGACGCGCCTGACCATAGGGCCCGAGCGTAGGCGTTGCCGCGACCGGGTGTCAACGAGGCCCGGACAGCGTGATACACCCCGATCATGAGTCACAGCGAGTCGGTCGAAGGCCCGGTCTACTCGACGATCCTGCTCGACGAGCAGGCGCCCGTCGCGCGGATCACCCTGAACCGCCCGGACAAGCGCAACCCGATCGGTCCGGCGACCTGTGGCGAGCTGGTTCACGCGATCGCGCGGCTCAAGGCGAACCGCCACGTGCGGGTGATCGTGCTGACCGGCGAGGGCCCGGTGTTCTCGGCCGGCGGCGACCTCGCGGCGATGGCGGGCCGGTCCTCGCCCGACGGTGGTGGCGTGCCGCCTTCGACCCTGGTCGAGCTGTTCTCGGCGATGCACGGGCTCGGCAAGCCGATCATCGCGATGGTCAACGGGCCGGCGCTCGCCGGCGGGCTCGGCCTGATGGTCGCGTGCGATCTGGTGATCGCCGCGAGCTCGGCGCAGTTCGGGACCACCGAGATCGCGGTGGGGCTGTGGCCGATGATGATCACCGCCGAGATCACGCGCAGCGTCGGGCGCAAGAAGACGCTCGAGATGATGCTGACCGGCCGCAAGCTCGACGCCGAGGAGGCGCTCGCGTGTGGGCTGATCAACCGGGTCGTCCCGCTGGCCGAGCTCGAGCGCGAGACGATGCGGCTGGCGAACGAGCTCGCCGAGCGCAGCCCGGCGGCGATGTCGCTTGGCCTGCTCGCGTTCTACCGCTCGCAGGACATGGAGTTCGAGCCGCAGCTGCGCTACCTCCAGGCCGAGCTCGGCCGGGTGCTCGCGCTCGAGGACGCCGCCGAGGGCATCTCGGCGTTCCTCGCCAAGCGCAAGCCGGAGTGGAAGGGCAAGTAGTTGCCGATCGAGTGGACCTCGCACCCGGCGAAGCGCCGGCCCGAGCAGGTGATGCTCGCGGCGTGTGTGATGTTCGCGACCGCCTACGCGGTGCTGGTCAGCCTGCGCTCGCCGCTGCTCGCGGCGCTCGCGATGGCGTTCCTGGGCGTCGCGATCGCGCCGTTCCTGTTCCCCACCCACTACCGGCTCGACGGCGAGCGGCTGGTCGAGCGCCGGCTGTTCGTGACCCGGTCGCGGCATTGGTCGGAGCTGCGCCGGCTCGAGCTCGGCGCGGCGGGCGCGCTGGTCAGCCCGTACGCCCGGCCGCGCTGGCTCGATCGCTACCGCGCGATCACCGTGATGTTCCCGCCGGGGCCGGATCGCGAGCGGGTGATCGAGGCGCTGCGCGCGAGGGTCAGCGGATGACCACCGGGCAGATCCCCGACGAGCTGGCCGCGCTCGAGGCGCAGGTCTCGCCCGAGGATCTCGCGTTGCTCGACGAGCTCGCCGAGGCGATCGTGGCCCGCCGGCTGGCCACCCCGGCGCTGTTCTTCCTCGAGTCGATGCGCCCGCTCGGGTTCGTCGGGAGCCAGCTGATGGTGGTGATGCGGCCGATCGTCTCGATCGCGTGGCCCGAGCCGCGGCGGTGGGACGCGCTGCAGCGCGTGCTCGAGGTGCGTGGCTCGACCGAGCTGCTGTGCCGTCGGATCGAAGCGCGGATGTAGTAACGTGACCGCCGTGGAGCGCCTTCGCTCGGTGATCGCGACCGACTGCGGATCGACGACGACCAAGGCGATCCTGATCGAGCGCCGGGGCGACGAGTACCGGCTCGCGAGCCGCGGCGAGGCGCCGACCACGGTCGAGGCGCCGGTCGAGGACGTGACCCGTGGCGTGCTCAATGCCGTGCGCGAGCTGGAGGAGCTACGCGGCCGCCGGCTGCTCGGCGACGACGGCGGGATCCTGCGGCCGCAGCGCGGCGACGACGGGGTCGATCTCTACATCTCGACGTCGTCGGCGGGCGGTGGCCTCCAGATGATGGTCGCCGGGGTGGTCAAGAAGATGACCGCCGAGAGCGCGGCGCGCGCGGCGCTCGGCGCGGGGGCGATCGTGATGGACACGCTGGCGTCCAACGATCGCCGCCAGCCACACCAGAAGATCGAGCGGATCCGCCAGCTCCGGCCGGACATGATCCTGCTCGCCGGAGGCACCGACGGCGGGACGCGCAAGCATGTGGTCGCGATGGCCGAGTTGCTGCGCGCGGCGCAACCGCGGCCGCGGCTCGGCACCGGGTTCGACCTGCCGGTGATCTACGCCGGCAACCGCGCGGTGCGCGCCGAGGTCGAGTCGATGCTCGCCGGCCGCGTGTCGCTCCAGCTGGTCGACAACGTCCGGCCGACGCTCGAGGTCGAGGATCTCGCGCCGGCGCGCGACGCGATCCACGAGCTGTTCCTCGAGCACGTGATGCAGCAGGCGCCCGGCTACGCCAAGCTGATGACCTGGACCGACGTCCCGATCATGCCGACGCCCGGCGCGATGGGGCTCATGATCCAGACGCTCGCGAATCGCGCCGGGCTCGACGTCGTCGGGGTGGACATCGGCGGCGCGACCACCGACGTGTTCAGCGTGTTCGGCGGGGTGTTCAATCGCACGGTCTCGGCGAACCTCGGGATGAGCTACTCGGTCTCGAACGTGCTCGCCGAGGCGGGGATCGCGAACATCCAGCGCTGGGTGCCGTTCGATCTCGACGAGGCCGAGCTGCGCGATCGGATCGGCAACAAGATGATCCGGCCGACCACGATCCCGCAGACCCTCGACGAGCTGAAGATCGAGCAGGCGATCTCGCGCGAGGCGCTGCGGCTGTCGTTCGTGCAGCACGCGCAGTTCGCGGTGAAGCTGCGCGGCGGCGCGCGCGAGGCCTCGATCGGCGGGGCGTTCGGCGACGCCGAGCCGGAGACCCTGGTCGATCGGATGAAGCTCGATCTGCTGGTCGGCTCGGGTGGCGTGTTGTCCCACGCGCCGCGACGCGCCCAGGCGATGATGATGATGATCGACGCGTTCGCCGTGGAGGGTGTGACCGAGCTCGCGGTGGACTCGATCTTCATGATGCCGCACCTCGGCGTGCTCTCGACGATCCACCCCGAGGCGGCGACCGAGGTGTTCGAGAAGGACTGCCTGGTCTATCTCGGGGCGTGTGTCGCGCCGGTCGGCGGCCGCCCGGGGCAGCCGCTGTGCGACATCGCGTTCGGCGGCCGGACCGAGCGGCTGGTCCACGGCGAGCTGCGCCGGCTCGAGCTCGATCCCGAGGCGCGCATCGAGCTCCAGCTCGCGCCCGCGCGCGGCGTGGACGTCGGGGCCGGGCCGGGGCGGCCGCTGCGCCGCACCGTGCGTGGGGGCGTGGTCGGCCTCGTGCTCGACGGCCGTGGCCGGCGGCCGCTCGGCGTGCCGGAGGATCGCGCGGCCCGGGTCGCCGCGGCGCGCCGGTGGAGCGAGGCGCTGGGGCTGTACCCGGCCTAGGTCACCGGCCGGGGCCGGCAGGCGGGTCTGTGCGGACGCAGCGCGCCGGCGCGATCGGGGCCGCGGTGACCCAGCGACGGCGCCAAGTACCGGGCGGCCCGTGCCGCGAACCTGGCACGGAGCGTGTTAACGACCTCCGCCGGAGGAACACTGTCATGACTCGCATTTCGATGGTCTTTGTCGTCGCTGCTGCACTGGTCGCTGGTTGTTCGAAGAAGGATGAGAAGGGGGGCGGCGGCGGTGGTGGCGGCGGTGGCAAGCCCGCCGAGGTCAAGCTGCCCAAGCTCGGCCTGGTGCTGGATGCGCCCGGCACCGTTCGCGTGGACGACGCCATCATGGGCGAGGGCCACATGCTGATGGGCGAGGGGATCGGCGCGATGGACGTGACGCTCGCCAAGGAGCCGGAGACCCTCGAGCAGGCCAAGGAGTCCGCGAGCGACTTCAACCCGGCGAACCAGAAGGAAGAGACCCTGGCCGACGGCTGGGCGCTCATCTTCGAGAACAGCGGGAGCATGGGGAAGAACTACTTCGTCCAGGTTCGCCGCAAGCTGGATGGCAAGGAGATCAAGTGCTCGACGACCGGGACGAACCCGGGCCCGGCCGCCGCGGTGCTCGCCGCCTGCAAGAGCCTGCGCAAGGGCTGATCGCGGCGGGGCCGCGTCGCCTCAGTCGCGCCGGTACATCGTGATGACGCAGGCGCCGCCGAGCCCCAGGTTGTGCTGGAGCGCGACCTTGGCGCCGGGGACCTGGCGCGCCTCGGCCTGGCCGCGCAGGTGCCACACGTGCTCGGTGCACTGCGCGAGGCCGGTGGCGCCGAGCGGGTGACCCTTCGAGAGCAGGCCGCCCGACGGGTTGGTGACGAACTTGCCGCCGTAGGTGTTGTCGCCGTCCCAGATGAACTTCTCGGCCTCGCCCTCCTTGCACAGCCCGAGCGCCTCGTAGCTGAGCAGCTCGTTCGCGGTGAAGCAGTCGTGCAGCTCGACGACCTGGATCGACTCGGGGCCGAGGCCGGCCTGCTCGTAGACCTGCTTGGCGGCGGCCTTGGTCATGTCGTAGCCGATCATCTTGATCATCGAGTGCTCCTCGAAGCTCGACGGATAATCGGTGGTCATCGCCTGGGCGGCGATGTAGACGGGGCGGTCGATGCCGTGCTTCTTCACGAACTCGTCGGACGCGAGCACCGCGGCGGCCGCGCCGCAGGTCGGCGGGCAGCACTGGTAGCGGGTCAGCGGATCGAACACCTCGGGCGAGGCGAGCACGTCCTCGACCGAGAGCACCTCCTTGAACAGCGCGTACGGGTTCTTCGCCGCGTGGTGGCGCGCCTTCGACGCGATCTTCGCGAACGTCTCGCGCTTGGTGCCGTACTTCCACCGGTACTCGCGGCCGGCGCCGCCGAACATCTGCGCGGTGGGCGGCGCGGAGCTGAAGCCCTGCTCCTCGTTCATGACCTGGACGAACCGATCCATCGGGTTCGCGCGATCGGTCCACTTGGCCGACAGTGCGCCGGCCTCCATCTGCTCGAAGCCGACGACGAGCACGCACTCGGCGAGCCCACCGGCGATCGCCTGCGAGCCGAGCATCAGCGCCGACGAGCCGGTCGAGCAGTTGTTGTTGACGTTGAACACCGGGATGCCGGTCTGACCGATCTCGTAGACGGCGCGCTGGCCGCAGGTGGAGTCGCCGTACACGTAGCCGGCGTAGGCCTGCTGCACGTCGGTGAACGGGATGTTCGCGTCGGCGAGCGCGGCCTGGCCGGCCTTCTTCGCCATCACGTGGTACTCCTCGCTCTTGCCGGGCTTGGCGAAGGGAACCATCCCGACGCCGATGACGTTGACTTTGCGGGGCATGTGCTCCTCCTTGCCGTTCAGACGAGTCCCTTGAGGAATCCGAGGCGGTGCGCGACGGAGACATCTCCATCGACCCGCAGCTTGCCGAACTGATAGAGCTGACGCGTGGTGGCCTGGCCGCTCGCGAGCGCGGCCAGATCGGCGTCGCTGATCGTGAGCGTGGCGTCGACCTTGGCCGGATCGCCGCCCGCGGTGAACACCTGCGACGCGTCGGGGTCCTTGACCACGAGCTTCACGGTGGCGCGGATCTCCTGGGCGAGCCCGGGATGTTCGGCGAGCCGCTTGGCGAGCGCGGCGAAGATCTTCGGCGCCTGGGGCTCGGTGGCCGGCTTGGCGGCGGCCGCGGGGGCGGGGGCCGCGGCGGGCGCGGCGCCGCGCCGCTTCGCGATCACCTCGATCGCCTTGCTCGGATCGAGCTTGCTCAGGAACTGCAGCTTCTGCGAGGCCATCACGTTGCCGGAGATCTTGAGCTTGCCGGTCGTGAACAGCTTCATCGCGTCGGCCTTGCCCTGGGTCAGGTCGAGGAAGTCCTGCTCGGCGAGCTCGAGGGTGCAGTCCGCGGTGCCCTCGCCGGGCGCGACCTTGCCGCCGCCGTTCTTGAGATCGAGCAGGTACGCGTGGCTGCCGATCTTCCACTGGTAGACGTTGCCGACCTTGCCGGCGAGGTCCGGGTTCTGGACCAGGTACTCGGCGATCACGGCGAACACGTCGTCGACGGTGGGCACGTAGTCCGCGGGCACGCCCGGGGCCGCCGCCGCGCCGCCACCACCCGCGCCGGTGCGCTTCTTGGTCTCGGCGAGCACCATCTCCGGGGTCAGCTTCTTCAGGAAGCCGAGCTTCTGCGACGCCATCACGTCGCCGGAGATCTTGAGCTTGCCGGTCGAGAACAGCTTCATCGCGTCGGCCTGGCCGGTGGCCATCGCCATGAAGTCGGCGTCGGACATCTCGAGGGTGCACGCGGCCTTGCCGACCGCGCCCTCGCTCACCGTGCCGGGCGGCGTGGACAGATCGATCGTCCACGCGCTCTCGGGGGCGGCGAGCTTGAACAGGAACGTGGTCTTGACCTTCTCTGCCGTGGCGGGGTTCGCGGCGACGAACCCGCCGATCGCGCGGAAGATGTCGGCGCTGACCGGCACCGCGGCGGCGCTCGCACCGGCGCCCGCGGCGGCCGGCTTGCTGCGATCCTTGGGCTTGGGCAGCTCCTTCCACAGCTCGATCGCGGCGTTCGAGATCACGACCTCGTTGCGCTCCTTGAGCCGGGTGCGGAACACGATCCGGGTGTCGCTCTCCTTCCACATCTCGGTCACCAGCGTCTCGCCGGGCAGCACCGTCGACGCGAACCGCGCCTTGATGCTCTTCACGAACTGCGGGTTGCCCTCGGGCGCGAACGCCTGCGCGACGTGGCGGGTGGCGTAGCCGAACGAGCACAGGCCGTGCAGGATCGGCCGCTGGAACCCGAACGCCTTGGCGAACGCCGGATCGGCGTGCAGCGGGTTCCAGTCGCCCGAGAGCCGGTAGAGCAGGGCCTGGTTCTCGCTGGTCTTGTCCTCGATCACGCGATCCGGCGCGCGATCCGGCGGGACGTTGATCTCGGCGCTGGGGCCGCGATCTCCGCCCCAGCCGCCGGCGCCGCGCACGAACGTGGTCAGCTCGTTCTTGACCAGCGCGTCGCCGTGCTCGTCGTAGGTGACGAACTCGGTGACCACGAGCGCGCCCTTGCCCTTGTCGTAGATGTGCTTGACCGTGGCCTTGGTGGTCAGCTTGGCGTGGGTGGGCAGCGGGCGGAGCAGCTCGGTGTACTGCTCGCCGTGGAGTACGCGATCGAGGCCGAAGTTGAGCCCGGGCGCGGTGACCCCGTTCTTGCCCTGGGTGAACATCATCTCGATGGCCGGGTTGACCCCGAAGCTCGGGATCACCTTCATGCCCTTGCCGCTCAGCTCGTAGACGAGCTGGAGGTCGCGCTCGTCGGTGGGATCCTTGGCGGCGCCGATGCCGAGCGCGTACAGCGACACGTCGCGCTCGGTGTAGCTGGACGTGAACTCGGGGTACTTGTGGCCGAGCGCGGCGTCGACATCGATGAACTGGTTGCCGCCCTTGCTCGGGCCGGCCTCGACGTTCGCCATGATCGGCTGCATCGACTCGGCGACCGAGCCGGGGTGCTCGGTCTTGTCGAACTGGGTGACGTCCTTCCACGACGCCTCGATGTCCTCGGGCGCGATCGTGCGGCCGAGCCGGAACGTCTTGCCGGTCGAGCGCTCCCAGCGCAGCTTGGCGTAGAACCCGCCGCCGACCTCGTATAGCCCGCCGGTCTCCTCGGTGGACTCGTGGACGAGCTTGGCGACCAGCGCCGAGACGTACTCGGGCCGCAGCGCCTCGAGCAGCTCCTTGGGCAGCACGGTCTCGGTCATCCGCGAGCCGGCGATCGGCGCGATCGTGTTGACGACGATGTTGCGCTTCTTGCCCTCGAGCGCGAGGGTCTGGGTGAACCCGTGGGTGCCCAGCTTGGCCATCGCGTAGTTGGCCTGGCCGAAGTTGCCGTAGATGCCGGCGGCGGACGCGGTGTTGACGATGCGGCCGTAGCCGGCGTCGCGCATGTACGGCCACGCGGCGTGGGTGACGCGGAACGCGCCGAGCACGTGCACGCGATAGACGAGGTCCCAGTCCTGCTGGGTCATCTTCTGGAACGTGACGTCGCGCAGGATCCCGGCGTTGTTGATGACGATGTCGATCTTGCCGAACGCGTCGATCGCGGTCTTGACGATCTTGTCGCCGTCCTCGACCGAGTCGTAGTTCGCGACGGCCTCGCCGCCGGCGGCCTTGATCTCGTCGACCACCCGGTCGGCCGCGGTGGAGGACTTGCCGTCGCCGGTGTGGCTGCCGCCGAGATCGTTGACCACGACCTTGGCGCCGCGCGACGCGAGCAACAGCGCGTGCGAGCGACCGAGGCCACCACCGGCGCCGGTCACGAGTGCCACTTTTCCGTCGAACCTGAGCTGCTTGGTCATCGGGAGTCCTTTCGTCGTCGCTTCGTCGTGCCGGTGTGCGCGAGCACGGTGGGGAACAGCGCCTTCCAGTCCTCGATCAAGTCGTCGAGCCGCTTGTCATCGCCGTGCAGCACCGCGCTCATCGCGGCGCCGATCATCAGCTGGAGGGTGAGATCGAGCGCCCGCTCGAGCCCGGGGTGCTCGGAGACGTCCTTGCCGAACAGCGTGCGGGCCTGCGCCACGATGCCGTCGCGCAGCACGCGCTCGGCGGTGGCGAGCACGGGGCGCAGCTCGGGATCGGTGCGCGCCGCGGTGCGCAGCTCCATCGCGACCTGGAAGAACGTGCCGGAGAAGCACTGCCACAGCAGGCCGAGCACGGCGTCGGTGCGGGCCCGGCCCTCGGGCAGCTCGGCGGACAGCCGCTTGAGCTCGTGCGCGCGCATCTCGGCGAGGTGGGCGATCGCGGCGACCAGCAGCTCGGCCTTCGACGGGAAGTGATGGAGCAGGGCGCCGCGCGAGACCTCGGCGCGGCGCTGGACCTCGAGGGTGGTCGTGCGGGTGAACCCGACCTCGATCAGCGACTCGACCGCAGCGTCGAGCAACGCGCGGCGGGTCTCGTCCCGGCGCTGCTGCTGGGTGCGCGGTGCACGGGCAGCCTGAGGCATCAGTGGGCTGTGTACCGTTCGAAAAACAGTCAGTCAAGACCGTTTGTCCGAGGCGAGAAATTTCGCTGCAGGATCCGGACGCGGTTTGCGTGGGTGGCGTGGAGGATTCCCATGGACGAGACCCACCAGGCCGCTCCCGAGGCGCCGACCGCCACCCACGAGCTACCCGCCGAGCTGGTGCACGCGGCGAGCGCCCGGCTCGGCTACGATCTCTCGGCGGTCCGCGTCGTCGAGGGCGAGCACGTGGCGGCGGCAGGCGCGCTGGCGTGGGCGCGCGGCAACGAGCTGCACTTCGCGCCCGGGGCGTACGATCCATCGAGCGTGCCGGGGCGGGCGCTGATCGGACACGAGCTGGTGCACCTGGTCCAGCAGGCGGAGGGGCGGGTGGGCGCGGGCACCGAGCGCGAGAGCCGCGCGGCCGGGCTCGGCGAGGGCGGGCCGGGGGCGAGCCTCGAGGCCGAGGCGGATCATCGCGGCGCGACGGTGTTCGAGGCGCCCGCGGCGCGGCCGAGCAAGCTGGCGCCGCTGCCGGGCACGACGGGCTCGGCGCCGCGCCAGTTCAAGATGACGACGATGGGTCAGATCGGGACGAGGGGCAACGGCTACGACTGGATGCCACACAAGACCCAGCCGCAGACGGTCAACACGGTGACCACGTCGGGCGCGCGCGCGTTCGGCACCGGCGCGCACGTCGAGAGGACCCACGACGCGATCGTGCCGGTCCACGTGGTGATCCCCAAGCCGGTGGACGCCATGAACGGCGAGGCGACCGGGCTGGTGGCCACGGTGGGCCCGACCAGCCCGCGACACGCGCCGGTCGCGGTCTGGGGCCGGACCGGCGCGCTCGATGCGGCGGCGCAGAAGCACGGGACCGGATTCTCGCCGTACGTGCCGATGGCGCTGTTGCCGGCGATGGTCGGCGCGAAGGAACAGCCCGACCACTACGTCGCGGTGCCGCAGATGGTGGTGAGCTATCTCGACACGAGGGTGATGTCGAAGATCGTCCAGCTGGTGCGCGATGCGGGCGCGTGGGTGGCCGTCCAGGCCGACGTCACCCACGCCGACGACGTGCCGACCGGCGCGCGCTACGCGCAGCGCGTGAAGTTGCAGTGGTGGGAGCTCGATCCGATCGGCAACGAGGTCGCCGGGACCCGCGGGCTGGTCGAGGTGCAGATCGCCGCGCCCTCGGTGCACGGCGCGGGCGGCAAGACCACCGCGACGGTCCCGGACAAGGTCGGCACGGCGGACAACCCGGCCAAGCTGCCGACCGCCGCGCACCACCGTGCGCCGGGCACCGCGGTGACGTGGCGGACCGAGATCGAGTGGGGGCCGACGACCGCCGATGGCGACGGCACGTTCGTCGAGGCGCGCAAGCTCGGGCCGGATCACCGGCTCGGCGAGGAGCCGTACTCGGATCCGACGAACGGGACGCACGTGTGGAACGCGCGCACCCGCGCGCTGTCCGCGCTCACCACCAGCGGCACCACCAAGCACGCCTACGTCGCGGGCCACCTGCTCAACCACCACGTCGGTGGCCCGGGCAACGACGCGCGCAACCTCGCGCCGATCCCCGGTGACGCGAACAGCAAGGAGCAGACCGAGGTCGAGACCCACATCAAGAAGCTGGTCAACGAGCAGAAGGCGTGGGTCTACTACAAGGTCGCGGTCACGCACTCCGCCGATCCTTCGCTGGGCGTCCAGTATCCCTCGGCGTTCGATTGCCAGTGGCACCAGCTCGACATCGAGGGCCGCGAGGTGGCGAACACGCGGGGCCACAAGCAGATCACGTTCGATGCGCCCTCGGTGGTGCAGACCAAGGTCCAGCTGGCGCCCAAGCCGCAGGACCGCGCGGACACCTACGTCGTGAACACGATCGCGGATCCGACGCACAAGAGCGCGCAGCCGGGGACCGCGATCACCAAGCTGGCGTTCAACGAGGTGGTGCTGGGTCCCGGGCTCGGTCCGGTGCTGAACTACCAGAGCGCGCTGGTGGCCTCGCTCGAGCAGCTCGAGCTCCACGGGCACTTCCAGGGCGATCTCGCGCAGTCGCGGCGCAGCATCGAGGACCTGCTGGCCAAGCACGCGCCGGGCGCGGCCGAGCAGCAGGCGTTCGACGATCTGGAGAAGCTCGGCGGCGAGCTCGAGACCGCCGCCGGCCAGGTCACGAACGAGAGCTACGCGACGGTGCTCGCGAAGTGCCGCGCCGCGATCGACGCGCTCGCGGCGATCCACCTGGAGCGCAAGTCGCGGTGTAGCGCGCTGCGCACCGAGGCGAACGTGCACCTGCACATCAAGTTCGAGAAGTCCCGCGCCGACGCGCTGTACGGCGCGCTCGACGGGGCGATCAAGGTCCACGAATCCGCGTACGACGCGTTCGAGAAGTACATCAAGCGGGTGACCAAGGTGGCGATGGACATGGTCGATCGGCTGATGAAACGGCTGCGCGCCGAGCTCGAGACGCTGAACGTGTTGCTGCGGTGGAACGACGATCCGCGGCTGACCAGCACCGACGATGTGCCGGATGACCTGGCCGGCGAGACCACCCGCCAGGTGACCAAGATCGCGAGCCACGTGCAGGGGTTCTACGACCGCGGGGCGCCGGGCTCGCCGATGCAACACGTCAACTCCGCGTACGCGCTCGACTCGGGCCCGTTCGACAGCGCGTACCAGGCGCGCGACTCGATCGCCAAGCACGGGATCGAGCACCAGCATCCGCCGTTCGACTTCAGCGGCATGGCGCGCATGGAGTACGACCGCCACCTGCTCGCGTCGCTCGACGCCGCGTTCCAGAAGGATCGGCTCCAGACCTGGCCGGCCTACGACCGCAACGACGGCAACCTGGTCGCGGCGTCGATGCAGTTCCTGGTCGGCGGGCTGCGCGCGATGGGCTGGAACGCGCAGTTCGTGCAGGACTCGATCAAGTTCCAGTACTGGAACAACACGGTGGCGTTCGAGTCGTACTGGCTGTGGCTGAAGGACAAGCTCGGGTCGTGACGCCAGCGTCCACGCTATGCTGGCGCGGATGATGCGAACCGCCTCGTGCTCGTGCGGACAGTTGAAGGTGACCTGCACGGGAGAGCCGATCCGGATCTCGATGTGTCACTGCCTCGCGTGCCAGAAGCGCACGGGCAGCGCCTTCGGCATCCAGGCGCGCTGGCCCGCCGATCGCGTGACGATCGAAGGGCGCGCCCAGGAGTACCTGCGCACCGGCGACGAGGGCAGCACCGCCACGTTCCGCTTCTGCCCGACTTGCGGCGCGACCGTCTACTACGACAGCGACGGGATGCCGGGCATGATCGCGGTCCCGGTCGGCGCGTTCGCCGATCCGACGTTTCCGGCGCCACGCATCTCGGTCTACGGTGTGCGGCGCCACCCGTGGGCCATCATGCCGGCCCTCGCGATCGAGGAGGACCTCGACTAGTCCGTGCACTCGCACGCGAACGGATGGGGGTTCTGGCAAGCGGAGTCGTACATCCGCTCCTCGTACGCGAGCAGGCAGTTGGCGCTCGTGCCGCCGTCGGGCTCGCCGGAGCCCCAGCGCAGGTAGGGTGCGGGCATGCCGAGCACGGTCATCCACGTGCCCTCGGTGCCGGCGTCGGTCAGGCCGAGCCAGTGCCACGGCCGGTCGGGGTCGCTCGGGATCGCCTCGCGCAGCGCGGCCAGCTCGTCGCGGTCGACCGGGAACGCGAGGAACGCGCCCTGATCGGCGCACAGCTGGCGCGCCGCCGCGAACGTGCGGCTCTGGTTCGAGGGGCCGCGGGCCCATCCATAGATCTTGTACTTCGAGCCGGGCTGGCCATCGTCGATCGGCGCGAAGTCCGCGGGGCACGCGGCGGGGGGCGGCCCGTCGGGCGGCGCGTCGGGTGATGGGCCGGGCGGGCCACCATCGGGGCCGTCGACCACGTCGGCGTCGGGCAGCGGCGGCTCGTCATCGGGGACGTTCGGAGCGCCCGCCGGAGAGAACGAGCACGAGGCCGAACAGCTCGCGAGCACGGCGAGGGCGGCGGCGCGCATGGCTCATCGTAACACCGTCGGTGTATGTTGCGTCCGCTGATGGGAGACGCGTACACGCCCGGCCTCACGGTCACGCGGTCCGCCGTGGTGCGCAAGACGCGACGACTCCCGCTGCCGGGCCGCGTGCTCGTCGAGGTCGGCGCCGCGGTGGCGTCCGCGGATGTGGTCGCGCGCACCGAGCTGCCGGGCAAGGTCACGATGATCAACCTGGCGAGCGCGCTCGGCGTGTTGCCCGACGAGCTCGCCGGCAAGCTCGTGGTCCAGCCGGGAGCCGCGCTGATCGCCGGCGCGCCGATCGCGGCGACCCGAGCGTGGTTCGGGTGGTCGACCCGCGAGGTGCGTTCGCCGATCGACGGCGTGCTCGAATCGGTCTCGGCGGTCACCGGGATGGCGGTGCTGCGCGAGCCGCCGGTGCCGGTCGAGGTCCACGCGTACGTCGACGGCGCGATCGTCGAGGTGCTCGACGGCGAAGGCGTGGTCGTCGAGACCCGCGGCGCGCTGGTCCAGGGGATCTTCGGGCTCGGCGGCGAGCGCCAGGCGCAGATCGCGATGGTCGCGCGCGCGCCGGACGAGCGGCTCGAGGCGTCGATGCTCGACGAGTCGCACCGGGGCAAGGTCGTCGTGGGCGGTGGGCGCGCGACGCTCGCGGCGGTGCGCCGCGCGATCGAGCTCGAGGTGGCGGCGATCGCGTGCGGCGGGTTCGCCTACCAGGATATCCGCGAGCTGCTCGGCTACGACGTGGGCGTCGCGGTCACCGGCACCGAGCCGCTCGCGACGACGCTGGTGGTCACCGAGGGGTTCGGCGAGATCGCGATGGCGCGCGCGACGTTCGAGCTGCTCGGCAGCCTCGAGGGGCGCTGGGCCTCGGTCAACGGCGCGACCCAGATCCGCGCGGGGGTGATCCGTCCGGAGCTGATCGTGCCGGGGCTCGAGCAGCCGGCGAGCGCGGCGCAAGCGGGAGGGCTCGAGCTGGGCGCGCCGGTGCGCTGCATCCGCGCGCCGTACTTCGGCCGGATCGGCGTGATCTCGGCGCTGCCGATCGAGCTGCACACCCTGCCTTCGGAGACGGTGGTGCGGGTGCTCGAGGTCGATCTCGGCGGCGAGCGGGTGACCGTGCCGCGGGCCAACGTCGAGGTGATCGAGCGATGATCCGGGCGATCCCACGCGCGGCGGCGGCGCTGCTGCTGCTGGTGCTGCTGACCGGCGCCGACCGGGTGCGCGTGGCGTCGCCGTCGAGCGACGACGGGCGCCACCTCGCGATCCGGTGGACGGGCGGCGAGGCGGCGCTGCTGCTGCGCCGCGTGGTGCCGCCCGGGTACGCGGCGGAGGCCACGAGCCTCGCGACCGGCATCGCGCCGGGCGAGCGCGGAGGGCTGCTCGCGGTGGACTTCCTGTATCCGACGCCCGGGCCGATCGCCGGGCTGCCGCGGCACCTCTACCGGCCGATCGATGCGACGGCGGCGCCGATCGCCACCCCGCAATGGCTCGGCGCGTGGCAGGTGGTCGCCGTGGTCGACGGCCCGCCGGCCGAGCCGATCGTGGACGAGGTGGATCCGGAGGGCCGCTACGTGTACGCGGTGCTGCCGGGCGAGCGCGGCGCGGCGCCGGATGTGTTCGTGGGGCTCGGCACCGCGGCGGAGCTCTCGGCCCCGGCGTCGCCGAGCGGGAGCTGGTTCAACCGCCGGCTGTGGATGCACGCGGCGCTGATCGGGCTGATCGGCGCGAGCCTGTTCGTGTTCACGTACCTGGCGCGCCGCCGGTCGCTGTTCGTGCGCCGGCTGCCCGGCGTCGACGCGATCGAGGACGCGGTGGGGCGCTCGACCGAGATGGGCCGGCCGATCCTGTACGTGACCGGCGTCGAGAAGACCGAGGACATCCAGACGATCGCGTCGATCCTGATCCTCGGCCACGTCGCCGAGATCGCGGCGTCGTACGAGACGGATCTGCGAGTCGCCAACGCGTACCCGCTCACGATGGTGATCGCCGAGGAGGTGGTGCGGCGCGGCTACGCGAACGCCGGGCGGCTCGACGCGCACCGCCCCGAGGACGTGATGTTCATCACCAGCGAGCAGTTCGCGTTCGCCGCCGCGGTCAACGGCATGATGGTGCGCGAGCGGCCGGCGACCAACATCTTCTTCGGCCGGTTCTACGCCGAGTCGCTGATGCTCGCCGAGACCGGTTACCTGACCGGCGCGGTCCAGATCGCCGGGACGGCGGAGCTGACCCAGCTGCCGTTCTTCATCTCGGCCTGCGACTTCACGCTGATGGGCGAGGAGCTGTTCGCGTGCTCGGCGTACCTGACGCGCGAGCCGAACCAGATCGCGATGCTCAAGGCCGGCGACCTGCTGAAGCTGGTGATCGCGGTGCTCGTCGTGGTGGGCGCGGCGCTCGCGACCGCCCAGGCGCTCGGCGCCGACGTGCCGTTCACGATCGATCGGTGGATCCCGTGAAGCGCACGCTGCCGGTCGCGCTCGGGATCGTCGTGGGTTGCTACGCGGTCGCGGCGTACTTCATCCCGCACTACTGGGTGAACGCCGAGATCTCGTCGCGAGTGTTCGAGTGGGGCGGCATCGTCGCGGCGGCGGCCTACGTGCTCGGCGGCATCAACCTGGTCTCGGTGACCTGGCCGAAGATCCGGCGCCGCGAGACGGACTGGCCGTACAAGGTGGTGCTGCTCGGCGCGGCGGCGGTGATGACGTTGGTGGGCCTGCCGTGGGGCGGGCTGTCGGAGCCACCACCGGCCGCGGCGATCGAGAAGCTGGGGCACGATGCGGCGGCCGCGGCGCGTGGGGTCGCGGTCGTCGAGCTAGCGGCGCCCGCGGACGTCGAGCTCACCCTCGGCCTGGTGGTCACGCACACCGGGAAGGACGCGCGGGTCGAGGTCGCGCCGGGCGCGCTGCCGGTCAAGGCGCGCCGCCGGGTCGCCGGCTACACGTCGTACGCCGAGACGGTCGACGTGGCGGCGGGCGACGTGCTGCGGCTGCGCGCGGATCCGGCGATGTTGTGGGGCGCCGACGGCCGGGTGCGCACCTGGATCTTCGACCACGTGTTCGCGCCGTGCAACGCGACGATGTTCGCGCTGCTCGCGTTCTTCGTCGCCTCGGCGGCGTTCCGCGCGTTCCGCGCCCGCAACCTCGAGGCGGGGCTGTTGCTCGCCTCGGCGATCGTGGTGCTGCTCGCGCGCGCGCCGATCGGCGCGGCGATCGCCGACTGGCTGCCGGATCTTTCGCAGTGGATCCTCGACGTGCCGAGCAACGGCAGCCGGCGCGCGATCATCATGGGCGCGGCGGTGGCGGCGATCGCGACCAGCCTGCGGGTGATCCTCGGGCTCGAGCGCTCGCACCTCGGAGGCGACGGATGAGCCTCGCGCGGTTCGAGCGATTCGATCGGCGGTGGATCTTCCTCGCGATGGCGCTCGCGATCGTGGTCCCGCTGTACCTGCCGATCGGCCTGCCGGTGAAGCCCTCGCCGATGACCAAGGCGGCGTTCAACGTGGTCGAGGAGCTGCGGCCGGGCGACGTGGTGTTCGTGTCGATGGATCTCGAGCCGGCTTCGACGCCGGAGCTCGAGCCGTACTACCGCGCGCTGATGCTCCAGCTGAAGCGCAAGAACGTGCGGATCGTGTTCGGCACGCTGTGGTACACGGCGCCGCCGCTGATCGAGCGCTGGCTGCGCGAGACGATCGACGTGCCGCTCGCGCCGGCCGGCACCCCGGGCTACAGCGGCCCACCGGATCGCGCGTACGTGCGCAACGTCGACTACGCGTACCTGGGGTTCCGCGAGGGCCAGATCAACACGATGGTCGGCATGGCCACGGATCTGCGCCGGGTGTTCGACGGGCGCACCGATGACGGCACGCCGCTCGATCGGATCCCGTGGCTCGCCAGCGTGCGCAGCATCGCCGATTTCAAGCTGCTGATCTCGATCTCGGCGATCGCGCCGGGTGCCAAGGAGTGGGTCCAGTACGTCCAGAGCCGCTACCGGCTGCGCATGCTCTCGGCGACCACCGCGGTCTCGACGACGGATCTGGCGCCGTACTACCAGTCGGGCCAGCTGCTCGGGCTGGTCGCCGGGCTGTCGGGCGCGGCGGAGTACGAGGTGCTGGTCGGCCGGCCGGGGATCGGCGTCGCCGGCGCGGATGTGCTCAACATCGGCCACGCGGTCGTGATCCTCGCGATCGTGCTGGGCAACGCGATCTACTTCATCGAGCGGCGCCGGCGGCGCGGAGGCAAGGCATGACCGAGCTCGCGACGATCGACGTGATCGGGACGTGGGTCGGCATCTTCCTCACGATCTGCATCCTGTCGTTCCTCTACGGCGACAACCCGTTCTACAAGGTCGCCGAGCACCTGTTCGTCGGGGTGTCGATCGGCTACATCGTCGTCGTCCAGGTCAAGAGCAACCTGTGGATCAAGGTCGAGCGCGGCCTGACCTGGTGGGACGTGGTGCCGATCGCGCTGGTCGCGATGCTGTTCACCAAGTTCGCGTCGCGCCGGCTGGCGTGGCTGGGCAAGTTCCCGCTCGCGTTCGTGGTCGCGCTGTTCGCAGGGCAATCGGTGGTGGGGCTGGTGGGCTCGGATCTCGGCGATCAGGTGAAGGCGGCGGCGACGCCGCTGGTGGTCGAGAAGGTGGATCTGAACACCGCGGGGCCGGGGCAGCTGTCGCTGCTGCCGGGGGTGTCGCCGGATCTCGCGGCCAAGCTGGTGACCGAGCGGGAGCGCCGGCCGTTCGAGAGCCTCGATGACGCGCTGGGGCGGCCGAGCCTGAGCGCGGCGGAGCGCGCGGACCTGGCGGCGGAGCGCGGCGCGATCGTGGGGCTCGACGCGCGGGCGGCGGTGGTGCCGGGGCAGATCGACTGGTTCGGCGTGGTGTCGCAGGTGCTGCTGCTGTTCTCGCTGCTGGCGGCGCTGCTCTACTTCTACTTCTCGGTCGCCAACAGCGGCGCGATCGTCAAGCTGTCGCGGGCG
>JBQCJR010000630.1:0-3482 GCA_051952595.1 Kofleriaceae bacterium | reverse complement strand
ATTGCCGGGCATTCTCGCCGCGACGAAGATCTTGCGTGGTCTCTGCAGGATCTGCGTCCGGCTTGCGTGAGTCCGGGCATGGAAGCAGCAGCTCTCGTGCACCGGCCCTGGTGGAGCGACGCCACCGAGGTGCTGACCGATCGGCTCCGCCTGCGTGCGATCCGCCTCGACGATGCCGCCGAGTTGCGGGCGGCGATGTGGGACAACCGCGACCACCTCTCCCCGTGGATCGAGGTGCCGCGGGTCGAGCCGTCGCTCGCGTGGATGCACGCGCGCGTGCAAGCGCTGGTGGACGCGTGCGAGGCCGGCCGGGCGATCCGCTACCTCGTGTATCCGCTCGAGGGCGGGCCGCTGCTCGGGTGTGTGGGCCTGGCGATCGGGGAGCACGCGTCGGTCGAGCTGTCGTACTGGCTGGCGGCGGCGCACACCGGGAAGGGCCACGCGCGCGAGATGGTGGCGGCGGTGTCGCGCCTGGCGTTCGAGCGCGGGCCGATCGAGCGCGTGGTCATCGAGTGCGTGCGCAGCAACCTGCGGAGCGCGCAGGTGGCGCGCGGCGCGGGGTTCGCGCGCACGGCGATCCGCGACGACGTCGAGGTCTGGATGCTGACCCGCGGTCGGCTGCGCGCGTGGGAGCAGGTGCTCGGGGCCTCGGCGACGCTGGGCCCCGCGCACGGCGCCGAGGACGGCAGCGCGATCCGCGTGATCGATCGGAGCGGTGATGCGCTCGAGATCCGGTTCGCCGACCTGACCGGCTCGCTGGTGGTGGCGAGCTGCGATGTCGCGGCGGAGTCCGTGCTCTCGGCGCGCGACTGCCTGACCCACAACACGACGCTCGCGGTGGGGGCGCTGTGCCTCGGCGACGGGCGAATCCAGCTGCGCCACGCGTGCGCACCACACGAGCTCACGCCGTACCGGATCGCGACCGCGGCCCGCGAGGCGGCCCGGCTGCGCGGGATCGCGCGCGCGCGGCTGCCCGAGGACGCGGCGTTCGATCACGTTCTCTGATCTTCATCTCACTGCCGATCACGATACGCGAGGAGGACTGCCATGGATTCGATCTTCACCGAGCACGACGACCTGTACGACCAGACGCGCGAGGACCTGAAGCCGCGGCCGAGCCCGACGAGCTACTCGGGCAGTGGCTCGTTGCTCACGGGGCATCACCACGCGAAGTTCACCACGAACGTGCCGCAGGGCGTCGATCCCTACGAGTTCTCCGACCGGCTCTCGACCAACATCGGCCGCAGGCCGGCGCCGTCGTTCTTCGGCTGGGGCTCGACGGTGAACGAGCCGACCGAGACGCCGTCCGATTGCACGACGATCTTCATGCCGTCGCTGGTGTCGAAGGCGTCGTCGGAGGACAAGTCGGAGCACAGCGTGATGGTCGAGGCGAAGCCGGGCCACATCCTCGCGGGGAAGAACGGCTCGGCGGGCATCAACTACGGCACGACGCCGCGCCAGCTCGACGATGGACAGTGGGTCGTCGACACCGAGAAGGACTCGTTTGGCGACAGCTCCGGCTGGACCGGCCCGATCCGCTACTTCGTGGGGAGCCACGTGCTCAATCCGCACCTCAAGGGCGTCATGAACGACACCTACAGCTCGATGACGAGCGAGAAGGAGCCGGCCGAGACGAAGTGAGCCGCGGGGGCCCGCTCGTGCGCCGTGGAATCGCGCTTGACTACGCGACGGTGGCGCGCTTCCATGCCGCATCGCTCGTTGCACTCCATCCGCGTCCCAGCTGGGACCGGCCATCACGACGTAGCCATCGCCCGGCGATGGATCGGTCAGCCATCGCCGCAGCACGGCTCGACCACGTCCACACCGCGGCTGGGCACCTCGCGTGCCGGCTCGCACGTTCGCAATGCACAGGAGTGATGACATGACGACCGATCCGACGAGCCTGCCGCTCGTCTATACCCTCGACGGAGCCGACCGCGTCGCCGTCGAGCGCGACCACCTCTATCCCACCGAGCGCGGGCCGCTCGGCTTCGATCTCTACCGCCCGCCGCAGGCGACCGCGCCGTGCCCGGCCGTGGTGCTGGTCTCCGGTCTTCCGGATCCCGGCGTCGTGGCGATGCTGGGCAAGCCGCTCAAGGACTGGGCCTCCTACGTGGGCTGGGCGCGCACGCTCGCGGCCTCGGGCATCGTGGCGATCTCGTACACGAACCGCGAGCCGGCGGATGTCGTCGCGCTGGTGCGCCACCTGCGCGAGAGCGCGGGTTCGCTCGGGATCGATCCCGACCGGATCGGCGCGTGGGCGTGCTCGGGCAACGTGCCGACCGCGCTGGGGCTGATCGCGCACGAGCGGATCGCGGCCGCGGCGCTGCTCTATGGCTACCTGCTCGATCTCGACGGCGCGACCCACGTCGCGGAGGCCGCGACGCGGTTCTACTTCGCGGTGCCACCGGTCTCGCTCGACGAGCTGCCGCGCGAGCTGCCGATGCTGGTGGTCCGCGCGGGGCGCGACCAGACGCCGGGGCTCGACGCGACGCTGCTCCGGTTCGTCGAGGCGGCCCGCGCGCGCGGGCTGGCGGTCGAGCTGATCGATCTGCCGGAGGCGGCGCACGCCTTCGATCTGATCGAGGACTCGCCGGAGACCCGCGCGGCGATCGAGGGCGTGTGCGCGTTCCTCCGCGGGGCGCTCGGCGTCGAGCGGCGCTCGTAGCGGCGCGGGGCGCGGCCGGTGCGTCGCCCGCGCGAGTAGCTATTCGAAGACGTTCGGCGGGACGCCGTAGTCGATCTCGATCACCACGCGCGCGCCGGGCCGGTGGGTGGTGTCGAACCAGGCGCGCCCGCCGTGCCGCTCGGCGACCTCGCGCACGATCGCGAGGCCGAGCCCGGCGCCGGGACCGGTGCCGCTGCGCTGGAACGGCTCGAACAGCCGCGTGGCATCCTCGGGGGCGACCCCGGGGCCGCGATCGCGCACGGCGATCTGCCAGCGGGTGGCCTCGCCGGCGACCTCGACGACGATCGGCGTACCGGCCGGCGCGTGCTTGCACGCGTTGCCGAGCAGGTTGTCGATCGCCTGGCGCAGCGCGCGCTCGTCGAACCGGGCGCGCGCCTCGGGCGGCGCCTCGATCCGCAGCTCGATGCCACGCGCCTCGGCGACCGTGGCGAACCCGGCGCACGCCTCGCGGACCAGCGCGACCAGATCGCCTTCCTTGCGCTCGAAGCCGAGGTGGCGCACCGCCTGGAGATCGAGCAGCGCGTTGGCGAGCGACGACAGCCGATCGATGTCGTCGCGGATCGAGTGCAGCGCGTCGCGCAGGTCCTGCGCCGAGCGCTGCTTGCGCAGCGCGAGATCGACCTCGGTGCGCAGCACGGTGAGCGGGGTGCGCAGCTCGTGCGACGCGCTCGCGAGCAGCCGATCCTGCTCGGCGCGGGCCTCGGCGAGCCGGCGGGCGGCCTCGCGCAGCGCCTCGCGCAGCATCGCGAGCTCGTCGCCGGAGCGGTCCTCGGGCAGCGACGACTCGCCCTCG
>JBQCJR010000629.1:0-8566 GCA_051952595.1 Kofleriaceae bacterium | reverse complement strand
GGTCGGCGACGTGCTCGGCAGCCCGACGCCCGAGGCGACGGGACCAGGCGGTTCGCCGGGCTCGACGGGCAGCACGAGCGGCTCCGGCGGCGCGGGCTCGACGGGCGGCCCGGATGCTGGCTCGACGGGCGGCACGAGCGGCTCTGGCGGCGCGGGCTCGACGGGCGGCCCGGGCGCGGGAGGCCGTGCGTGACCGCGCGCGAAGTGGCCCGGCGCGTGCTCGATCGCGTCGACAAGGGCGGCGCGTGGGCGACCCTGACGCTCGACGGCGAGCTGGCGCGCTCCGGGCTCGACGAGCGCGATCGCCGGCTCGCCTCCGAGCTGGTCTACGGCGTGCTGCGCAACCGCGCGCGGATCGATCGCGCGATCGCCGCGCACGCGGATCTCTCGCGCTCGCCACCGAAGGTCCGCACCGCGCTGCGCGTCGCGGCCTACCAGCTGCTGTTCCTCGATCGCGTGCCGCCGTACGCGGCGGTCGATGACGCGGTCGCGGCGGCGCGCGCGGCGGGCGGCGCGAAGCTCGCCGGGTTCGCGAACGCGGTGCTGCGCAAGGTCAACACCACCCGCGAGCCGCCGCTGCCGGCCGGCGACGCGGGCGACGCGCTGCTCGCCCGGCTCGAGATCGAGCACTCGATCCCGCGCTGGATCCTCGACGAGCTGGCGGGCTCGCTGGCCGCGGATCCTTCGCCGCCGGGCGATCTCGCGACCGTGGCCGCCGCGTTTGGCCAGCCGGCGCCGCTGATCGCGCGGGCCAACTCCCGGCGCACCACGCGCGACGCGGTGGCCGAGCACCTGCGCGCGGCGGGCGCGACGGCGACGCCGCTCGAGCTGGCGCCGGCCGCGCTCCGGCTCGAGGGGCTCGGCGATCCGGCGCGCAGCCCGTCGTTCATCGCGGGGCAGTGGACGGTGCAGGACACCGGCGCGCAGCTGGTGGGCGAGCTCGCCGCGCCGCGCCCGGGGACCCGGATCCTCGACGCGTGTGCCGGGGTCGGTGGCAAGTCGACCCACCTCGCGGAGCTCTCCGGCGACGCGGCCACGATCGACGCGGCGGATCAATCGCGCACCAAGCTCGATCTGCTCGCCGGCACGGCGGAGCGGCTCGGGCTGGCCAGCATCCGCCGCGTGGTCTGCGACCTGACCGATCCCGCGGCCCCGCTCGCCGCGGCGTACGATCTGATCGTGCTCGACGCGCCGTGCTCGGGGCTCGGCGTGCTGCGCCGGCACCCGGACGCGAAGTGGCGGCTGACCCGCGAGGCGATCCCGCGGCTCGCCGAGCTCCAGCGCCAGCTGCTCGACGCGATGGTCGCCCGGCTCGCCCCGGGCGGCGCGCTGGTCTACTCGGTGTGCACGTTCACGCGGGTGGAGGGCCCGGCGCAGATCGAGGCGCTGGTCCGCCGGAGCGGCCTGCGCGTGGTGGCCGAGCGGCGCACCTGGCCGCCCGACGCCGACGCGTTCTACATCGCGCGGCTCGAGCGCGCGACCTGACCGCGGCGGCGCAGCTCGTCGATCGTCGCCGCGTAGTCGGGCGTGCCGAACACGCCGGAGCCCGAGACGATCACGTTGGCGCCCGCGGCGCAGACCTCGGCCACGTTGTCGAGCTTGATCCCGCCGTCGACCTCGATCTCCACGTCGAGTCCGCGCTCGTCGATCCGCTGGCGCAGCCGCCGGATCTTGTCGAGCGCGCTCGGGATGAACGCCTGGCCGCCGAACCCGGGGTTGACCGACATCAGCAGCACCTGCGCGACGTCGCCGAGCACGTAGTCGATCGCCTCGAGCGGCGTGTGCGGGTTGAGCACCACGCACGGCCGCTTGCCGAGGTCGCGGATCTGGCTGACCGTGCGGTGCAGGTGGGGGCACGCCTCGACGTGCACGCCGATCAGGTCCGCGCCGGCCTTGGCGTACGCCGCGACCCAGCGCTCGGCGTCTTCGATCATCAGGTGCACGTCGAGCGGCAGCGAGGTCGCGCGCTTGACCGCCTCGATCACCACCGGGCCGATCGTCAGGTTCGGCACGAACCGGCCGTCCATCACGTCGACGTGCACGTAGTCCGCCGCGCTGATCGCGCGCACCTCCTCGGCGAGCCGACCGAAGTCAGCGGACAGGATCGACGGCGCGATGCGGATCGGGGGCGGCGTGGGCACGCGCGGACGCTAGCAGGGCTAGTAGCCGCCGAACAGATCGGTCAGCCGCACGTCGAGCGCGGTCGCGACCTTGAACAGGCTCGACACCGACGCGCTCGACTCGGCGCGCTCGATCTGCGAGAGCAGCGAGACCGACAGGTTGGTCCGCCGCGCCATCTGCTTGAGCGTCAGCCCGCGCTGCTTGCGAAGATCTCGGATCTGCCGGCCGATCGCGGCGTGCAGCTCGTCCTCGCGCCGCAGCACGAGGCCCTTCTTCTTGGCGATCCGCGCGATCACATCGCGGAACTCCTGCGGCGTGAACGGCTTGTGGATGTACGCCGACACGTCGTGCTGGATCGACGCGGAGGCGGTCTCGAGCGACGGGTAGCCGGTCAGGATGATCACCGCGATGTCGTCGTCGACCGAGCGGATCTGCTGGAGCAGGTCCAGGCCGGACACCTTCGGCATCATCAGATCGAGCACGACCAGGTGGAACACCTCGTCGCGGATCCGCTCGACCGCGAGGGTGGGATCGGCCAGCGTGGTGACCTCGAACCCCTCGGCGTTCAGGAAGTCCTGGAGATACTCGCGGATGTCCTGATCGTCGTCGACGACCAACACCGACAGCTTCGAAGCAGTCCTCAGAGCGGCTCCAGCGACCACGACCTCACCTTAACTGACGCAACGAGGATAACAAAAACGAAGCCGCGCAGACCAACCGAAGTTGGCCTGCGCGGCAGTCGGGGCGACAGGATTTGAACCTGCGACTCCTTGGTCCCGAACCAAGTGCGCTACCAGGCTGCGCTACGCCCCGGAGAGAGAATCGAAACGAGGCCGGTTAGGTAGCTCGGCCACGTTCCGGTGTCAATAGGTTCACCGCCGGAACACGGGCAAAGCGATATGGACGCCCACCTCGGCGAACGCGCCGAGCTCGTGGACCACCCCGAACCGGGCGAACGGGGTGACGCCGAAAAATGCCCAGACACCGACGGAGCCGCCGAGCCGCGGGTGCGCCAGCTCGGCGAGCTCGAGGATCGGCCCGGCCGACGCGCCGACCATGCGGCCGCCGAGCCGCGTGCCGACCAGCGCGTCGAGCCAGATCCTCCCGCCTCCACGCTCGGTCCACACGCTGGCGCCCGCGGTGGCGCCGAGCGCGGCGAGCGGCGCGCGCTCGCGGACCCGCACCACGGAGAGATCTGCACCAAACGTCGAGTCCCAGGTCGAGTCGACGTGGCTCGCCGCGCCCACGGGACCGAGCCACACGTACAGCCCGTCGAGGTTCCAGCTCGGCGCGAACCCCGACGAGCCCACCACGACCGGCTGCTTGCGTGGTGGCGGGTCGGGCTTGATGTGGGGATCTGCCGCCGCTGGACTCACCATGCCGTGCAAACACATGCACAGGAGGACGAGCAGACCTGAGGACCACATGCCCCACTGAAAGGTCGCTGGACCACCTATCCCGGAACGCATCCTGGTAGAATCAGAGCCTAAACGAAGTCCGGGTGGGGCCCCGGAGGCCGGCGAAGGGTGGGCGCGCCGCTTGCTTTGCCCGCAGACGGGGACCCTGGACCGCACGTTCGCGACGTTCGCACTGTTCACGGCACCGGCAATTTCGCGAGATGTCAAACTTGGCCATCCAGCAGAGCGCCCCGGTCGAACCGCCGGGGATGGTACCACCCCACCTGGAGGCCGACTACGCGTTGGTTCGGTCACTTCCGCTCCTGGAGGGTATCCGGGCCGAGGACGTGATCCACGCCATGATGCAGGGGGGCATCGGGCTCCGGCACCTCGAGCGCGACATGTTCGTCCTCGACCCGGTGGGGCTGGCCCAGGGGCAGCCGGCGCCGGTGGTCTACGTCGGCCGCGGCCAGGTCGCCGCGGCGGTGTTCGTCGAGCAGGAGCTGGCCGAGCGCCGCGCGGCGCAGATCGCCCACGAGAACGCGACCAAGGAGGAGCGCGAGGCCGAGTCGCTGATCAAGCCGCCGCCGCTCGCGCGCACCGCGCTCAAGAACGTCGCCCTGTTCATGGAGGGGGATCTGTTCAACTCGGGCGCGCTGTCCGCGGCCCGCGGCCAGCCGATCGCGTTCTACACCACCGCCCCCTCGGTGCTGATCTCGCTCGACCACCGCTGGGTGGCCGAGCTGGCCGTGCGCTACCCCGAGTTCGAGCAGCGGCTGCGCCGCGCGCTGTCGATCTCGCGCGAGCGCCTGGCCTGGGTCTCCGGCGTCAAGCAGGAGCTGCTCGACTTCTTCGTCCGCCAGGGCATCTCGGTGTCCGGCGAGATGGTGCGGGTGCGCCAGCTCGGGCTGTGCATCGACTGCAAGCTGTGCGAGGAGGCGTGCGAGGAGCGCTACGGCGCCCGGCGGCTCACCCTCGGCGGCTACCAGCTGGGGATGCTCGACTTCATCTACACGTGCCGGACCTGCTCGGATCAGCGGTGCGTCGACCCGTGCGCGTACGACTCGATCAAGTACGACGAGGTCAAGAAGGAGGTCGTGATCAACGAGTCGACGTGCACCGGGTGCACCGCGTGCGCGCAGAGCTGCCCGTACGGCGCGATCGACATGATCGAGGTCGAGCCCGAGGCGCCGACGTTCAAGAAGAGCTTCCAGGCGCGGCTCGAGAAGAAGGACGCGCTCAAGTTCGGCCCCGGCACGCCGCGGGTCGCGCGCGCCCGCCGGATCGCGAACAAGTGCGATCACTGCGTCGCGTACGGCGATCAGGCGTGTGTGTCGGCGTGCCCGACCGGCGCGCTGATCGAGATCGACGGCTACGACCTGTTCCGCGAGCGCTCGCCGAAGATGGCGCAGATCGCACACACCGGGTTCAACGCCGATCTCACCAAGAAGGATCGCCGCGAGGTGCTGCCGGTGATGCCGTTCATCGAGGGCGTCGCGGTGCGCTCGGGCGGCCTCGCGAAGGTCAAGCGCGGCCGCTACGCGCCGCTGGTGTTCTGGATGGTCGGGCTGTTCGCGTTCCTGGTCGCGCTCGCCGAGGCGCTGCTGCGCAGCTACGCGCCGATGCAGTCGTACCTGTTCAGCAAGCTCGAGGGTAGCGAGAAGTACGCCGGCATCCCGGTCGAGGGCATCCTCGAGTCGGTCCACTTCCGTCCCGGCGACGACCTCTCGACGTACTCGGGCCTGCTCGGCACCGCGCTCATGATCATCGCGGCGATCTATCCGATCTTCCGCCGGATCAAGGTGTTCCGCTGGCTGGCCTCGAACACGATGTGGTTCGACTTCCACCTGAGGGCCGGCACCGTGGGCCCGATGTTCGTCGCGCTGCACTCGGTGCTCCGGCTCGACTCGTGGGTCTCGGCGGCGTTCTGGAGCATGGTGATCACGGTGATCAGCGGCTTCCTCGGCCGCTATCTCTACACCCAGGTGCCGGAGCTCTCGAGCGGCGTCGAGCTCGAGGAGCTCGACCACGAGCGCGCGTTCCAGCAGGCGCGCCCGGTGCTCCCCGTGGCGATGGCCGAGATCGATCGCGAGCTCGCCGAGCAGCGCGCGAAGGCGCAGCGCGTGGCGATGTCGCCGAGCGTGGCCCGCGCGCTGTGGTGGCTGCTGTTCCAGGACATCGGCCGGATCCCGCGCACGATCGCGCGGCGCGGCCGGCTGCGCCAGCTCGGCGCCGATCGCGCGGCTCGCAAGGATCTCGCGCGGCGCGCGGCGCGCATGATCGTCATCGCGCGCCGCCAGGTCGTCGCGCCGAAGGCGCAGCTGCTGCTCCACTCGTGGAAGAAGGTCCACGTGCCGTTCACCGTCATCCTCACCGGCTTCGCTGCGGTGCACATCTGGATTTCGTGGGGCCGTGCAGCCTGGTAAGCTCGCCTCGATGATGCGGATCGCCTGCGCGATCGTCATCGCATGCGTCGTCGTCCTCGGGGGGACGACGGCCGCGAGTGCCGATGACTTCTTCTCGAGCTCGCCGGGCGCGCTGACCACCAGCCACGCGCCGTGGGACAAGCAGGACAAGTGCAACGACTGCCACGTCAACGGCACGCGCGAGGTCTCGAACCAGCTGTGCCTCGGCTGCCACGACCACAAGGACCTCGGCGCGCGGATCTCCGCCGGTAAGGGCTTCCACTCGTCGCCCGACGTCAAGGGCAAGAAGTGCGAGGTCTGCCACAAGGAGCACAAGGGCAAGAGCTACGACCTGATGGGCTGGTCCTCGATCAAGGGCGGCGAGAAGGGCTTCGACCACGACAAGACCGGCTGGCCGCTCAACGGCAAGCACGCCTCGACCGACTGCAACGAGTGCCACAAGGCGCGCAACAAGCAGGGCCTGCGGGTCTACATGGGCACGGATCGGCTGTGCGGCTCTTCGGGCTGCCACGCGAACGACCAGCCGCACAAGTTCGAGCGCAAGGACATGCTCGCGTGCGAGCGCTGCCACAACGAGAGCGTGTGGAAGCCGCAGAAGAAGAACCCGGACTTCAACCACGACGACCGCAAGGACGCGGGCATGCCGATCCTCGGCTCGCACAAGGACGTGCAGTGCTCCAAGTGCCACCCCAAGGCGGTGTTCAACCTGCCGTTCGCGGATCCCGATTCGTGCGGCAACAGCGGCTGCCACCAGAGCCCGCACACCAACCATCTGTTCAACGCCAAGCCGTGCGAGTGGTGCCACTCGCCGACGTTCAAGACGCTCAAGCAGCAATACAACCGCGACATGCCGTTCTTCGATCACTCGGAGCGGACGAAGTTCGACCTCGGCGCGCACAAGCGGCTCAAGTGCTACGACTGCCACACCAAGCAGCTCGGCGAGAGCAAGCCGAACGGCTCGTGCGAGGTCTGCCACGCGAAGGACAACAAGCACGGCGATCGGTTCGCGGCGTTCGGTAAGCCGCAGCCGAAGTGCAACGTGTGCCACCCGACGACCGGCTGGAAGCCGAACGCGTTCAACCACGCCTCGCGCACCCAGTTCCCGCTCAAGTTCAAGCACGCCGAGCAGACCTGCCGCAACTGCCACCGCGGCAAGGGCCCGACCGACTTCGAGCGGTTCACGTTCGATCCGAACACCCAGTGCATGTCGTGCCACGCGCACGCCAAGGTCCACGCCGACGCCGATAACCCGAACGGCAAGTACAAGAACGACCAGTGCTTGAAGTGCCACCTGAACCCGGGCGATCCGACGATCCGGCAGGGCAAGGACAACAAGATCGTCGCCGACGTGCACGGCATTGCCGGCACGTTCCCGCTGGTCAAGGAGCACAAGCCGGTGCCGTGCGCCGATTGCCACACCGGCCGCGACAAGCGCGGCAAGACCTCGTTCTCGGGCCTCAAGGCGAACTGCAACGCGGCGGGGCAGTGCCACGAGGACTCGCTGCACAAGGGCGAGCTCGGCGACAAGTGCATCGCCTGCCACAGCTCGGGCGTGTGGGACGCGCTCAAGTTCGATCACAACGCCCCCACGTTCCCCGACGGCTCGCCCGGCTATCAGCTCAAGGGCGAGCACAAGAACAACAAGTGCGAGTCCTGCCACGGCGTCGCGCGCAAGTTCAAGGACACCCCGCGCAACTGCTCGGCCGAGGGCTGCCACAAGGAGGACGACGCGCACAAGGGCCGGCTCGGCGACAAGTGCGAGCAGTGCCACGTGGAGACCGGTGACAACCTGTTCAACCACAACACGATGTCGGCGTTCCGGATCGACGGGAAGCACCTCAAGGTGCGGTGCATCGACTGCCATCCCTCGGTCACGTTCAAGCCGCGTCCGACCAGCTGCTTCGGCTGCCACCCCGAGCCGGCGGTCCACAAGGGCCAGTACGGCACCGGCTGCGAGCAGTGCCACACCACCCGGACGTGGGACGACATCAAGCCGCTGCACGACGTGGGCGACTTCTCGCTGCGTGGCCAGCACGACAACATCGCGTGCGAGCGCTGCCACCGCGACAACCGCCCGCTCGCCGGCAGCGGCAACCTGTGCATCAACTGCCACCGCCAGGACGACATCCACAACAACTCGCTGTCGCCCAAGTGCGGTGAGTGCCACACCCAGTGGTCGTTCGCCCCGGCGCGCTTCGATCACACGCGCGTCGGCTGCAACCTGACCGGCCTGCACCGCACGCTCGCGTGCTTCTCGTGCCACAAGAACGGCAACTTCGCGGCGATCACCGCCGAGTGCGGCGGCTGCCACATCGACGATGCGCGCCGCCACGCCGCGCGGCTCGGCAACCCGAACGACGGCCACGCCCAGTACACGGAGTGCGCGACCTGCCACAACGCCAACACCTGGGCGGGCGGCACGTTCGGCAGCATCCGAGAGTCGGTGTGCCGATGAGGGCGCGCTGGCTGCTCCTGGCCGGCCTCGCGGTCGCGCCGAGCCTGCTCCCGGCGCTCGCACACGCCAAGGCCGAGGACGAGGACACCGAGGAAGAGGCCGGCGATGACGAGGCGACCGACGCGTCGGCCGACGAGGGCGGCGACGAGGACGAGAGCGGCGACGAG
>JBQCJR010000628.1:0-14741 GCA_051952595.1 Kofleriaceae bacterium | reverse complement strand
CGCCGCACTTCCCGTCGAGCTGCTCGATCCGTGGACCACGCGCACCCTGACCGACACGCGCGGGTTCTCACCCAAGCTGACCGAAGCCGGCAAGGCGCACCCGATCATGGCCCTGCGCTATGCGATCCCGGACAACCTGGCGGCGTGGAAGGCGCTGCCGCCGCTCGAGGGCGTGAACCTGATCGCCGGCGCCAAGCCCGACGCGACGGTGCTCGCCGTCCACCCGCGGCTCAAGACCAAGAGCGGCAAGCCGATGCCGGTGATCGTCGCGGGCGACTACGGCAAGGGCCGCTCGCTCGGGGTGACCACCGACACGCTGTGGCGGGGGGGGTTAGTGGCGGCGGCGCGGCCCGGCGACGACGGCCGCCACTACACCAAGTTCTGGGAGAACGCGATGCGCTGGCTGATCCAGGATCCAGACCTGCGCAACCTGCACGTCGATAGCGACGCGGTCGAGTACGTGCCCGGCGCGCCGGTGCGGGTCGCGGTGCGGCTGCTCGGCCGCGACTACCAGCCGCTGCCCGGCGGCACGGTGCAGCTGGTGGTGCGACGCGGCGCCGATCCGGCGCACGCGACCGAGGTTCAGACGCTCAAGCTCGCGGTCGGCGAGGACGGCACCGCGGTCCACGAGCTCGGCGGGCTCACCCCCGGCGTGTACCGGGTCGAGGGCCGCGCCACGATCGCCGGCCGCCAGGTCGATGCCTCCGACATCTTCCTGGTGCGCGAGGGCGGCAACGAGCTCGACCGGCCCACCGGCGATCCGGCGACCCTCGCGGCGCTCGCGAACGGCACCGGCGGCGTCGCGCTCGGCCCTGCCGATGCACTCCCGCGCGATCTCGCGTTCGACCCGCCGCGGATCGTGCGCGTCGACCGGCGCACCGACATCGAGCTGTGGAGCCGCCCCGGATTGCTCCTGCTCGTGGTCGGTCTGCTCGGCCTCGAGTGGCTCTTGCGCCAGCGAAGCGGTTATCTATAGGCACCAGGCAAGAAAAGGCCCCATGTCCCTGCAGCTCGATAGTCTCGTCACCGATCTGATGTTCCAGGCGTCCGCCGCCATCGACCAGAAGACCCTCATCGAGGGCCTGGGCGGCCAAGCCTTGCTCGAGACCAAGCAGCTCCTCGATGTCGATCGGCTCGACCCGCGGGCAGAGATGGAGCTGTCGCCATCGCGGCCGTTCCGGATGCGCGGCGAGCGCCGGCTGATGATCATCGATGACCAGCTGGTCACGCCGCGCGAGGATCCGCAGGCGGATCCGATGATCAACGCGGACCTCCGGCCGGCCAAGGAGGCGCTGATCTCGATCGCCCAGAAGCTGCCGATCCGGCTCGGCCGGCTGTTCGCGCTCGGCAGCTGGGGCGACGCGGTGATCGTGGCGCGCAGCGCGCGCGACCTGCGCGGCATCGCGCTGCTGTCGTGGGTGCTCGATCCGCAGATGGACGTGGACGGCAAGCGCCGCGCGACGCCGCTGGCGCCGAAGGAGTTCGAGGCGAAGATCCTCGCCTACGAGAAGCGGCTCGACGAGCTCGACGACCAGGAGATCCTGGCCGGGCTCGCCGGCGTGTCGTTCGAGCGCCGCGGCGACGTGCTGGTGGTCGACGTGCTCGAGCCCGACGGCACGTGGGACCAGCGCAAGTCGATGGTGATGGAGCAGCAGCTCGCCGCGGTGGACCGGTTCTCGCTGATCCCCGGCGCGCCCGCCCAGCCGCGGCCGAGCGAGCGGCCGACCCGCACGATCCGCGCGCCCGAGGCCGCCGGCAAGGCCCCCCCGGCGGCCGCCGCGCCCGCACCCGCGCCCGCTCCGGAGCCGCAGGGCCCGCCGCTCCAGGCCCAGGAGCTCGAGGGCAAGGTCGTGCTGGTGTTCCCGGCCGAGCGGTTCGATCTCGACGTCGCGGCCGCGCTCGGCAAGCGCGACTGGGACGCGATCGTCCGCCGCGCGGACAACCTGTCCGGCGCGCTGCGCGACAAGATGCACCGCGACGGCGCGAGCTGGATCGCGCCGCTCGAGTTCCTCTCGGAGGTGTTCGTCGACGGCAAGCCGCTGACCAAGGCGAGCTTCGAGCGCGACGCGCAGGCCGAGGAGGGCCTCAAGTCGCTCGAGGTGCACTTCCCGCGGTTCGGCCCGGTCACCCTGATCGAGATCGCGGGCAAGGGGCGGTTCGTGACCACGCTCGGCGACGCCAAGCGCGCCGCACAGCTGGTGAAGTGATGCGCCCGGCGCTGCTCGCCGCGGTGCTCGGCGGAGCGCTGGCCGCCCCGAGCGCCGCCCGCGCGGATCGCGCCGAAGAGGCGCTCGCCCGCTCGACCGTGGTGTACGCGCGCGGCGCGTCGCTGTGGAAGAGCGACGCGCGCGGCCGCAACGAGACCGAGCTGGTCGCCCTGCCGATCAAGGCGCCGGTGCGCGCGCTGCGCACCGATGCGAACGGCGCGGTGCTGCTGGTCGATCTCGGCGGCAAGTGGTTCTGGATGCCGCTCGACGGCTCGGCCAAGGCGCTCGTCGAGCTGCCGTGCGCCGATGGCCCGGCGCAGCTCGCCACCGATGGCCGGTGCGTGCTGTGCCGGAGCGCCGAAAAGCCGGAGCAGTCGATCATCCACAACCTCGCGTCGAGCCGGTCGACCCAGGTCGCGATCCCCGCGCCCGGGGCGCGCCTGGTCGGCAGCTACACCACCCAGGTCAACGATCGCCGGCTGGTGTGGGCGGACAAGTCCGGAGTGTGGTCGGCGCCGCCCGCCGATCCCGGCAACCGGACCCAGGTCGCGCCCGAGCCGCCGCTGCGCGGCCTGCTGCCCAGCCCCGATGGCAAGCGCGCGGTCGGCGTGTACGCCAGCGCGGTCTACGAGGGCCGCAAGACGACCAAGCCCGCCGAGCTGCTGATGGGCTTTTCGCTCGACGGCAGCGGCGGCCGGCGCAAGGGCATCCGCAACGGCGTGCCCGTCGAGTGGTCGCACGACAGCAAGTGGGTGCTGATCCAGGACGGCTCGGCCGCCTGCATCATGCAGGCGACCGGCGGCGAGTACAAATGCTGGCGCGGCTACACCGCGGCCTCGATCGCGCCCGACGGCTCGTACGCGCTGCTGCTCGGCGATCGCGACAAGGCCGATCGCAAGGACGCCAAGAGCGACAAGAAGAAGGGCGGCCGGAAGGACGACAAGAAGGGCAAGGAGGCGGCCAAGAAGCCCCCCGAGCCCACCGCCGAGCCCGAGGGCGAGCCCGAGCTCGCGTCCGACGAGGGCGGCGAGCCCGTGGACGACGTCGCGATCGCCCCGCCGAGCGGTCCGCTCGCGCTGTACCGCGCGCAGCTCAACGGCGCGTTCACCACCGCGCCGTCGCTGGTCGCCAAGGTGGTCGACGGCGCCGCGGTGTGGATCCCCGGGCCGCGGTAGCGCGCCCCCGAGATCTCCCGAGATCTACGGGACCGAGATCACGTCGCCGGCGAGCACCCAGATGTTCATGTCCAGCCGCTTGCCCGAGGTGAGCTGGTCGTAGTCGAGCGGGATCTGCCGGACCTTGTGCGTCTTCGGATCGACGCGGAACACCTTCACCTCGTCGCGCCGCGCGAACCGGGTCAGGCCGCCTGCCATCGCGATCGCATCGGCGACGGTGACGAAGCCCTCCGAGGTGAACACGCCCTGGCGCACGACCTCGCCCTGGATCGTGAACTTGTAGCTCTTCCAGCTCTTCACCGCGACGGTGATCTCGGTGCCCTGGAGCTTCACGAAGTCCTGGAGCCGGGTCTTGATGTTGCCCTTGAGCGTCGTCGGGGTCTCGCCGGCGGCCTTGAGGTCGCCGACCAGCGGCATCGTGATCGTGCCGTCGGGCCGGATCGTCGCCTCGGTGTTGAGGTCGCGGTTCTCCCACACGTTGATCGCGACGACGTCGCCGACCCCGAGCGTGAGCTCCCTGTTCCGCGGATCGGGCTCCCTCGCGTAGTCGTAGGGCGGCAGCCGGCCCGGGCAGCCGGCCAGGGTGACGAACACCAGGAGGGCAAACACGGCTCGCATCGCCGCGGCAGTGTCGCGCGGCGACCGGACTAGTTCCAGTCCCGCCGCGTCATGATCGCGCCGCCCAGGGGCATGATCGACATCCGGGCGTAGTTGTCGATCTCCTTGCCCGGCTTGCTCGCCTTGAAGAACAGCGTCCGCGCGTCGCATCGTCCATCGGGATAGCATTTCGCTTCGAATCCATCCCAGTCACTCGACAGCGTGAGCGCTGCGTGAGAGCCGACGCCGCTCGCCCAGCCCTCACCGAGCGTGCGCTCGTCGACGGTGTAGCGCAGCACCTCGATCCAGGACGCGGTGTTGGCGGGTGCGGGATCTTCCTGGAGCCGCTGGAGGATGAACGTGGGACGGGTGGTGCCGGTCGCGATGATCCGGGTGCGCGCCTTCGAGCCCAGGTCGAGCGCGACGGCCGAGCGCACCGGACCGAGCGCGACCGCACGCCGGTTGCCCTCGCGGATCAGCTCGCCGACGCGATTCGCCACGTCGATCACCTTGGGCCGGGGCGTCATGTACACCATCGCGAGCGCGACCAGCACGCCGATGATCGCGACCACGACCATCAGCTCGGTGAGCGTGAACCCGCGCCGAGCGCGCCTCACCGGCCCACTCCGAGGTTGCGCAGATCGACGTGGAACGTGGTGTAGCGATAGATCCGGTGGCCGGTGAGCCGCGGATCCGTCGATGGCAGCACCACCTGGGCGCGGTCGCCGAGCGTGTTGTGGTCCGGGTTGCCCGGCACGGTCAGGCGCGGCGTGCTCGCGGTCGCGATGCCCTCGACGTCGCGGTCCGTGCGCGCGACCAGGCTGATCGACATCTGGATCGGCGGCGTGAACGGGCCGGGCGGCGTGGTCAGCTCCTCCTGCTTGTCGCCCGAGTACCACTCGCGCTTCGGATCGTCGTCGGCGTCGTTGCTGTCGATCGCGTCGTTGTCGAAGAACCGGGTCGCGACCTGGATGTCGGTGAACCCGTACGCGAGGTCCTGCCAGTCGGCGCCCCCGCCGAGATTGCCGGTCGGCGACACCTGGAGCAGGCCATCGGCCTCGCGCGCCGGATCGAGCCGGTAGTAGCGCGCGACCAGCTTGTAGAACATCGTGCGGTTCGTCGCGCCGGCGCTCGGCACCGCCACGGGCGCGTCGGCGCAGTGCGCGTTGCCCGTCGAGCCCCACGGCGCGACCTGGCTGAACGTCAGCCGGGTCGGGGTCAGCGACTGGATCCGGAGCACACACGCCTGGAACGTGGCGATGTTGGCGTCCACTCCCGGCGCGAGCGGGTTCGCCACGGTCGAGGGCGTCGACATCACGACCAGGTCGCCCTCGGCGAACCCGGCGGTCGAGTCGACGTCGCACACCGTCTTGGTCTTGGTGCCGGGCGCGCTGGTCACCGCGGCCTGCACCGAGGGATCGGCGTAGTAGAAGCCGACCTCGTCGGGGCCGTCGCTGCGGTTGACGATCCGCACCGCGGGATAGAGCACCGCGTTGCCGGTCGACCCGAGCGTGAACCCCTGCGCCATCAGCAGGCCCGCCTGCTTGGCGTCGAGCTCGAACGTCGCGCGCGCCGCGGCGAGCACCTGCTGCACGTTCGCGACCTGCTGCTGGCCGCGGTACGCGAGCGAGATCCGCAGGAAGATCGCGAGGATCATCCCGACCAGGAGCGAGCTGACGACCAGCGCGACCATCAGCTCGATCAGCGTGAAGCCGCGCCGCGCGCCCCGGCGGCGCACGCACGGGCGCCGCGTGATCACAGCGCCTCCTCGACCGTGCGGATCACCTCGACCGCGATCCGGTGATCGAACGCACCGGCGTTGGCGCCCTCGGCCGCGCCGTCCTCGGTCCACTCGACCTCGACCCGGATCTTCCACAGGCTCGCCGACGCGGCGGTCAGCTCGGTCACCACCACGCGGCGCCGGTAGGTCATCCCGGCGCGCCCGGCGACCGTCGATAGCGTGAGATCGACCGGCGGCGTGGCGGTCGGGTTGCCGACCAGCTGCTGCATCATGTCGGGGATGCGCGCCGAGCGCAGCTCCTCGAGCGTCGCGTGGCCGACCTGGGTCGCCTCGGCCGCCCGGCTCGCGCCGTCGTTGCCGCGCGCGATGCTGAGGTGCAGCGACAGCAGGCCCACCAGGCCCACCGTGGTCACGCCGAGCGTGATCAGCAGCTCGAGCAGCGTGAAGCCACGCCGCGCGCGCCGCGACCGCCGCCGGCGGGCGAGCTTCACAGCACCACTCTCCAGCCCATCATCACGAACGGCGAGGTCGTGCCGACCGTCTCGCCGGCACCGGCCTGGTCGCCGGTGCCCATGCCCTGCGGCGTGCCGGCGTGGGTGTCGCCGCCGCCGGTGCCGGCGCGCGGGGTGCCGATGCGCGCGATGTCGCCCGACAGCGTGGCGAAGTAGATCGCGCCGGCGTCCCCGTAGAGCGAGCCCATCACCGCCGAGGATACCGCGAGCGTGAAGTCGGTGACGAACTGGTTGTTCACGTCGTCGTTGAGCTGGACCGCCTGCACGGTCGAGCTGCCCAGCTCGCACGCGTTGGTGCCGATCGCGGGGTCGATGGTGCGGGTGAAGATCACCTGCTCGGGGGTGACCACCGTGCCGCCATAGAACTTCTCGCACGCCCCCGCCGCGTTGCAGCTGCCGACGAACTTCGACCGGATCTCGCCGGTATCGGCGTACACCGCGTAGAACGCGTTGACCCGGGTCGCCGCGACGTTCTCGAGCCCACCGGTGCCGAAGAACAGCACCATGCGGGTCGAGCTGTCGGTGCGCGCCGCCAGCGTGCCGGTGATCGGGCGCTGCTCGCCGAGCGCGCCGGGCGTGGTACGCGTCGAGAACAGGGCGTACTGCGCCTTACCGTCCGGCGTGGTGTTGGCCAGGATCGATCCCATGCCGGTGTTCTGCAGCCAGCCGCCCTCGAGATCGATCGCCGGGTCGACCTTGTAGACGAACCCACACTTGTCGGCGAACACGACGCGGTCCGCGAACCCGTTGAGCGTCGGCGCGCCGGGCTCGCCGAGGTCGTCGGTCTCGAACACCGAGAGGTCGCTGGTGACCGGGCACTTGGCCTGGAACGTCCACAGCGGCTGGCCGGTCGCGAGGTCGTACGCCGCGACCACTCGGCCCTTCTCGTCGAGGGTATCGGTGTAGTCGACGCCGGTCCCCGCGATCGCGAGGTAGCGCTCCTGGTTGTCGATCAGCACGCGCGCGACGACCGGCTTGGCGTACGCCTGCCCGGCCTCGCCATCGCCCGGGGTCGCCGACCACATCGGCAGCGGCCCGGTGATCGCGTCGGTGAGCGGATCGACCGTCGAGGTCACGTCGAGCACCGTGAAGCTGCGGCCGCCGTTGCCCTCGGCGACCAGCGCCGCGGTCTTGAACACGCCGCCGCCGAGGTGGAAGTCGACCAGGGTCGGCGAGCCATCCGGGTACGCGCTCACCTTGGGGTGGTTCGCGCCGTTGCCGGCCGCGACGTTCGCCGCGGTGGTCGCGGTGTAGTCGTTGAGCATCCGCGACGCGACGGTCGGCGGGACGAACGCCCACGCCTCCTCGCCGTTCCGGGGACTCGACAGCTCCGCGGCGCGGCTGTGCAGCGCGTGGATCATGCCGTCCTTGGAGCCGAACAGCACCAGCGGCTTGCGGTTCGCGTTCGCCGAGATGAACGCCTCGATCCGCGCGCGATCCACCGCGGTCACGAACGAGTACCAGTTCGGGCGGCCCGGCTTGCTGAGCACCGCCGGCGTCGAGGTCTCCACCGAGCCGAGCTTGGTCATCGGGATGCTCGGGTTGCCGACGCCGAACCGCGGGCTGCGGATCCACGACACCAGCTGCTGGGTCGCCGGCTGGTCGGCGGTGCGCAGCAGGTTCTGGAGCAGCGGATCGCCCGCGTTCGCCGAGGAGACCTCGAGCCGCGCGGCGAGGTTCGACACCGCGGTGTAGATCTTGCGCTGGCCATCCGGCCGCGCGTCGAGCTTCGCCGCGCCGTCCCAGCACACCGGCGAGCTCTCGTTGACGTTGCACGTGGTGGTGAGGTCGGCGTTGACCGCGTAGAACCGGCCGCGCTCGCCCGGCTGGTGGAACGCGCCGAGGTACGCGAGGCCGTCGTGCATCACCACGCCGGCGCGGTAGTGCTCGCGCGCGCGGGTGTAATCGAACTTCGCGTTCATCCCGCTCAGCGTCGGCGACGTCGTCTGCTGCGCGTTCGAGCACATCACGGCCTTCCACCGCACCGAGCGGCCGACCGGCTTGGGGAAGCTGACGCAGTAATCGGTGGTGCTGCTCGGGCACAGCGAGGCCTGGACCCAGTTCGGCGGCTCCTCGTTCGACAGCCAGAACGTGATCGAGCCGCCGTTGAGCTGGAACGTCGGGGTGATCCGCGCCGCGGTCACCACCATCTCGTCGTCGAGCATCGCGCCGAGATCGATCACGCCGGACGCCGCGTCGCCGCACGGCACGTACTGCGGCGACACCCGGTCGGCGAGCACGTAGTACTTCGCGGCGTCGTTGCCGTCCGCGATCATGAGGTCCGGCGAGTGCGTCGGATCGCGGTCGTAGTCGAACACGAACCCGATGTCGTAGTCCTGGATCTGGTTGGTGTGCGCGGTCAGCTGGCGCGGGGCGCCGGAGAACGGCGTCGTGGTGCCGTTGTTCTCGTAGTAGTAGGTCGCGCCGCCATTGCCGCTGTTGTAGTTCCAGTTGTCGGTCGCGACGATCAGGTCGAGCTTGCCGTCGAGCGAGAAGTCGGCGAGGAACACGTTGGTCGCGGCGCCGACGAACGACACGCTCTGCGACGCGGTCTTCTCGAGGCCGGCCGCGCACGTGGTGCCGCCGGTGCAGCCCTTGAAGATGCGCATCCGCGCCGCGGCCTGGGTGCAGCAGTTGGGTGCGCCGACCACCAGGTCGCGCAGGCCATCGCCGTCCACGTCGGCGTACGCGAACGCCGGGGTGCCGCCGCTGGTGTTGGTGCCGAACCCGCTGTTGTTGGCGTTGAGGTTCGAGATCAGGTACCCGCCGTCGGTGAACATCGGGTTCGACGTGCACTTCACGACGCCGTTCGGCTGGGTGGTGCCGGTGCAGCTGTTGAGCAGGATCCGGATCGAGCCGCCGGCGGCGCCGTTGCCGACCAGCACGTCCATCCGGCCGTCCTTGTTGTAGTCGACCGTGACCACGTTGCCGGTCGACCACAGCTGCTGGCCGAGCACGTTGTTCGGCGTGAACGACGCGGCGTTGTAGCGCGCGCGGAACTGCGGGTTGCCGCTCGCGTCGTTCGCCGCGTTGTTGAGGTACATGTGGAACGTCGTGATCGCGTGGCTCGAGCCGGCCGGCGCGTAGGCCTCGAACAGGTCGTCCCAGCCGTCGCCGTTGAAGTCGGCGGCGGCGAGCGAGTAGCGCCCGGAGTAGCTGAGCGCGGTCGTCGTCGAGATGTACTTGCTGTGGAGGTCGATGCCCTGGGTGAACTTCGGCGTCACGACGTGCGTCGGATCGCTCCAGTTCGGCGGCGGCCCGGAGTACGCGGTGCACGCCGGGGTGGTGCAGTTCTCGTTCTGCCAGGTCCAGTTGCGGAACACCGCGAGGTAGTCCTTCGAGGTGTTCTCCGAGGCGCCGATGAAGTCCGGCCAGCCGTCGTTGTTGAAGTCGCCGACCGCCGCGTACATCACCGTGCCGGCGGAGCCGAGCTGGGTGGCGTTGAACGTCGCGCCGGTCTGGCTGAGCCGGAGCCGCGCGCCGGTGCCGTCGTAGACCGTGCCGTTCTTGGTGGTGTTGGTGTCGAGCGAGCTGCCGGTCCACGTCGTCGGCGTCGAGGTCGCCGGGCAGGTCCCGAGATCCGGGAACCCGGCGGCGGTGCCTCCGTCGAGCGAGAGCGCCGCGAACAGCGCGAGCGGCGCGGCGAAGAACCTGGCGCGAGCGATGCGAGGGGTGCTGCTCATGGTCCTCATCCTCCCGGCCGCAGCGTGGCGGTGTCCGCGGTGTTGATCGTGCCGAGGCAGTCGTTGCGGCCCGCGCCGTCCTCCGACATCCCCTTCTGTCCGTAACCCGGACAGGGCCGGCCGAGGCCGGTCACGTTGGAGCCGGAGATCTCCCACTCGATCACGGCGATCGCGCCGTTCGGGCCGTAGCCGGTCGAGCGGATGATCACCCGATCGTCGTCGTCCTCGCCGACCGCGAACTTCGGATCGCTGCGGTTGTTGAGGATCTGGACGCTGTACCAGCCCTGCATGTCGTCGTTGAACAGGTTGCCCGGCTGGCCCGGCCGCACGTTGTTGCCCGGCATGTTCGGCGACACCGGGTTGTCGTTGTTCGGCGTCACCAGCGCGGTCCAACCCGAGGTCAGGTTGATCTGCTTGCGCAGGTGATCGAGCGCCACCGCGCCACCCGACTCGGCGGCGTAGACCGCCATCGCGTGGAAGCGATCGTTGCCGGTGGTCGCGATGCCACCCTGCACCGAGACGACCGTCAACCCGCTGAGGGTGCCCAGCGCGGTGAGCACGATCAACGCGAGCAACATCGCGTTGCCGCGCTCGCGAGAGCGACGAAGGTGCCGAGGGCGCCGAGTGCTGGCCACGGAACAGCTCCAGATCCCGAAACGGATCCGGGCCATTCTAGGCCCCCGCGCGCCCGGCGGACACCGGCGCGTGGGGTAGCGGTGGGATTTTTAGCCGACGAGCTTCACGAGCGCGGAACGCCGTCGCGATCCAGCTCGATCAGCCCACCGCTCCCTACACCATTGCTCGCGGCGAGATCGACCAGCGCCTCGCGCAGGGTGAGCTGCTTGCCGTCCTTCAGGTACGGCTCGCGCGTCCACACCGTCTTCTCCTGCTTGGTCAGCGGATCGACTTCCTTCTTCGGCACGCCGACGATCATCTTGGCGTTGCCGTCGCCGACCACCAGGTAGACCGCCTCGTTCGGCTTGAGGTGCTTGGACGCCGACGCCTTGACCTGCGCCAGGTTCACCTGACTGACCTTGCCGACATAGCCGTTGTAGTAGTCGAGCGGTAGGCCGAAGTAGACCAACCGGCGATAGTTCCCGAGCGCAGCCTGGGCGGTCGCGAACTGCGACGGCAGGCCGAGGATCGCGCCCTGCTTCTCGCGATCGAGCTCGTCGCGCTGGACCGGATCCTTGCCCGACCACAGCTCCTTGAACTGGCGATCGATCTCGAGCACCGACTGGTACGTCGCGTCGGCCTGCACCGACGAGCTCACCGAGAACGTGCCGTACTGCTTGGAGTAGGTGAACCCGGCGCGCGCGCCGTACGAGTAGCCCTTGTCCTCGCGCAGGTTCATGTTGACCCGGCTCGAGAACCCGCCGCCGAACACCGAGCCCATCATCGTGTTCGCGAAGAAGTCCGGAGCCGTGCGCTTGGGGCCGAACTGGAGCAGCGCCACCTGGGACTGCGCCGCGCCCGGGACGTCGACGAAGAAGATCCGGCCGGCCGGCGCCTTGGTCGCGGGCAGCGCCGGGATCTTCGAGCCGGCGCCCTTCCACGCGGCGAGCTCGCCCTTCTCGAAGTAGCCGCGGACCTGCGCCTCGGTCAGATCGCCGACCACGAACAGCCGCGCGCCCGCGGGCGCGAAGTAGCTCTTCACGTACTGCTTGCAGTCATCGACGGTGATCCGCGCGAGCGACTGCTCGGTGACCACCGAGCCGAACGGGTGCGCGGCGCCGTACTGCACCACGCCGGACACCCGGCCGGCGACCGACGCCGGGGTGCCCTTCGACTGCTTCACCGATTCGATCCGGCGCTTGACCATGCGATCGAAGTCCGACGCGCGGAACGCCGGGGTGCGCAGCGTCTCGGCGAACAGCGCGAACGTGGTGTCGAGGTGCTTGGTCAGGCTCGACAGCGACAGGCCGGTCGAGTCCGTGTCCGCGTACGCGCTGATGTTCGACGCCACGTCGGCGAGCGCCTCGGCGTACTGGATCTTGTCGAGCCGCTCGGTGCCCTCGGTGAGCATGCCCATACACACGCTCGCGAGGCCCTCCTTGCCGTCCGGATCGGTCATCGAGCCGCCGTCGAAGTTCAGATCGAACGACACCAGCGGCAGCGCGTGCTGCTCGACCAGGTAGACCTTGAGCCCGTTCTTGAGCGTGAACGGCTTGACGGTGGGCAGGCGGAACGGCCGCACCGGGCCCGCCTTGGGCTGCTCGGCGCGGAACTTCTCGTCGGGGAACGTCAGCTCCTGCGGGGTCGCAGTCTGCGTGACCTTGCTCGGCATCGGAGCCTCCGGGGTCGGCGTCGCGGGCTCGGGAGTGGCGACCGGTGGAACGTCCGGAGCGGGCGCGGGCGTCGCGGCGGGACGAGCGCCACCGCCGCCGCAGGCGGCGAGCACGACGAGGACGAGGGGTAGACGGTTCATGGCTTGACCTTCGCCGGCACGGCGGCCGGGGACGACGGGTTCGTGAGGACGGTGACCATGCGATCCGGCAGCAGGTACTTCGCCGCGGTCGCGCGGATCTTGTCGGCGTTGGTGGTCCGGTACCGATCGAGGTCCCAGCTCAGCTTGTCCGGATCGCCGAGGAAGTGGTTGTAGGACTGGAGGGTCTGGGCGCGCGCCATCAGCCCCACGAGCGCGCGGATCGCCGACGACTCGTTCGCCGCGATCACCCGCGAGATCTCCTTCTGGGTCAGCGGCTCGCGGGTCACCCGCGCGATCTCCGCGGCGACGATCTGCTTCACCTCGTCGAGGTTGGCGTCGCTGCGCAGCGTGACCGTGACGTTGAACTGGCCGGAGAACTGCGAGCCGTACTGGTAGACCTGCACGCTCTGGGCGAGCGGCCGATCGTAGATCAGCGCCTTGTACAGCCGGCCCGAGCCCTCGGCGCCCAGCGCGTACGCGGCGATGTCGAGCTCGGCGTCGCCCTCGCCGTAGTTGGCCGGCGAGTGCCACGCGAACGTGACCTGGCGGAGCTTGGCGAACTCGTCGTTGTCGACGGTGGCCGTGGTGGAGCGGATGCTCGGCGCCGGGACCGCCACGGTCCTGGGCTTCTCGCTCTTGGGGAACGTGCCGAACCACTTCTCGATCAGCTTCTTGGCGGTCGCCACGTCGAAGTCACCGACCAGGGTGAGCGTCGCGTTCGCCGGCACGTACCAGGTCTTGAAGAAGTTCTTCACGTCGTCGATCGACGCCGCGGTCAGATCCTCGTGCTTGCCGATCGTGAGGTAGCGGTACGGATGCCCCTCGGGGTAGAGCGCGCCGTACAGCGCGAACAGCGCCTTGCCGTACGGCCGGTTGTCGTAGTTCTGGCGGCGCTCGTTGCGCACGACATCGATCTGGTTGCTGAGGCTCTTCTGGGTGAACGTGCTCTCGTGGAGCAGGTAGCCCATGCGATCGCTCTCGAGCCACAGCGCGGTCTCGAGCTGGTTCGACGGCACGATCTCGAAGTAGTTCGTGCGATCCGGGTTGGTCGTGCCGTTGATCGAGTCGCCGCCGATCTTCTTCAGCACCTCGAAGTGCTTGTCGCTGCCCACGTTCTTCGAGCCCTGGAACACCATGTGCTCGAACAGGTGCGCGAACCCGCTGCGGCCGTAGACCTCGTGACCGGAGCCGACGTGGTACCAGAGGTTGACCGCGACGATCGGCACGCTCTTGTCGGGTGACAGGATCACCTCGAGGCCGTTCGGCAGCGTGTACTTCTCGAACGCGATCTTCGGATCCGCGGGCTTGGGCTCGGGCGGTCGCAGCGCGGCGACGGGGGCCGGCAGGGGGGCCCCAGGCGCGGCGGTGGCCGGCGCGGTGGCGAGCAGGGCCACACCGAGCGCGGCGCGACTCCAGAGTTTCGACGAGGTCATCCATTCCTCCGTGTGGGCAAGTCGCCAGAACGTAGACGGCTCGGCCCCCAGGAGCAACCGGCGTGCGACCGGCTCGCACATCTTCACAACTCGAGCGGCTGCACCCCGATGAGCACGTGCTCGCGCGAGATCGCGTCGAGCCACAGCAGCAGCCGGCGGACCTCGCCCTCGCCGACGTCGATCTCGATGATCCGGCGGATCGGGGTCCCCGCGAGGGTGCGTGCGAGATCTTGCTCGCACGACGCCCACGCCGTGGCGAGCGGGGTCGAGCGCACCGGCAGCCCCTCGACCTCGACCGCGACCCCCATCACGAACCGAGCGAACGCCGGGTTCGCGGCCACGATCACCCCCTGCGGGGTGAGCAGCGCGAGCGGCAGCCGGCACGCGTCGAACGCGATCCGTCCGAGCACGTCGCGCGCGTTCTCGGTGCGCTGCTCGATCACGACCCGCTTGGCCGGGCCCTGGCGGGCACGGCGGCCGATCCCGAGCATGTCCATCACGGTGCGCAGCTCGTAGATGAACGCCGCCATGTCCTTGTGGCGCTCGGCCGGGCGCTTGGCGAGCGCGCGAAAGATCAGGGTCTCGAGCGCCGGGTCGATCCCGCCCTCGATCAGCTGCGACGGCGGGCGCGGCCGCTCCTCGAGGTGGCCGGACAGGATCTTCTGCACCGGGCCGTCCCACGGCACCGCGCCGGTCAGCAGCTCGTAGAGCAGGATCCCCACCCCGTAGACGTCGCTCGCCGGCGACGCGGGCTCGCCGCGGATCCGCTCGGGGGCGACGTAGTGCGGCGTGCCCGACAGCGAGGTCGAGGCGCGGCTCGCGGTCAGCGAACGCGCGAGCCCGAAATCGAGCAGCTTGGCGACCATCTTGGTCCGCTTGCCGTCGTGCTCTTCCTCGGAGATCAGGATGTTCTCGGTCTTGATGTCGCAGTGGACGACGTTCTGGCGGTGGATGTAGTGGAGCGC
>JBQCJR010000627.1:0-3046 GCA_051952595.1 Kofleriaceae bacterium | reverse complement strand
CCGCGGGATCCGCGGGATCGCCGGCGCTGCCGGTGTCGCTGCCCGCGCCGCCGCCGGTGCCCGCGCCGGGGCCGGGGCCGGGGCCGAGATCGACGGGCAGGGCGACGCCCTCGGGCGCCCGGGGCCGCTCGGGCGGGGCCGGCGGGAACGTGGTCACCGCTGCGCCCGACGGGCCGGCGCGCAGCTCGTCGGCGAGCTTGCGGGCGTAGGCGGCCCAGGCCGCCGCGTCGGTGACGTGGCGCGGGCGCTGGAGCGCGGCGGCATCGAACTGGTTCGCCGCCTCGGCGAGCGCGGCCGCCGCATCGCGCAGCTTGGCCGAGGCTCGCCAGTAGCCCACGTCGCCGAGCAGGCGCTCGATCTCCTGGCGCTGGGCCCGGCGCTCCGGCGAGCGCGCGTGCAGCAGCGCCTGGTCGAGCATCGCGCTCGCGGCGTCGACCTTGGTGACCTCGCGCTCGGTGAGCAGCGCGCTGGCGCGGGCGACCAGCATGTCGTGGTAGCGCGCCGACAGCTCGGCCAGGCTGTCGAGCTCCTGCTCCTTGCACTCGGCGTTCGGCGGGATCGCGATCGGCTTCCACGGCGCGCCCTCGAGCGCGTGGGTGCCCCACGGCGGGAAGCTGCGGCCCTGCTCGGCGACCACGCGCTCCGGCTCGCACGCGAACACGAAGCGCTCGCGGTTGATCCGCCCGAGCACGACCAGCGCGGCGATCCCGAGCCCCGCGACGGCGGTCGCGGCGCCGACCAGGATCAGCTTGCGGTTGCGCGGGCGGCGCGGGCCGAGGTCGTCGTCGTCGGCCTCGTCGTCATCGCCATCGTCGTCGTCGTGGCGCGGGCGGGGCGCGAAGCGCGGCGGGGCGATGTGCTCGGGCATCGCGGCGGCGCCGACGGCGACCCGCAGATCGTTGGGATGGTAGGTCGCGGGGAGCAGCGGCTCGTCGGCCGGGGCCGAGGTGGGCTCGGGCGCGGCGTCGGGCTCGACGGCGACCGCGCCAGGCGTCGCCGCGGGCTCGGGCGTCGCCGTGGGCTCGGCCGCTGGCGCCGGTGCGGGCTTGGGCGTCGCCGTGGGCGCGGGGGTGGCCCGGGACGCGGACGCCGGCGTCGGCGTCGGTGTGGGCGCCGGCTTCGGCGTGGGCGTGCTGCGCGGCGTACGCACGGCCGACGGCGCGAACTGCGGCGGAGGGTAGTGCCCTGCCTCGTCGTCGAGATCTTCGTCGGGCGGATCGTCCGGCGGTTCGGTCGGTGGGCGCTTGCGCCGGGTCACGGCGCGACCTCGACGCGGTTGCGCCCGCGGTCCTTGGCGCCGTACAGGGCGATATCGGCGCGCTCGATCAGCTCGGGCATGGTCTCGCCGGCCCGCCACTGCGCGATCCCGACCGAGATCCGCAGCAGCAGCGCGAGGCCGTCGCCGACCTCGAACGCGCGCTCGCAGACGCGCTGGCGCATCCGCTCGCCGACCTCCCAGGCGCGCCCGGCGTCGGCCCTGGGCAACACGGCGAGGAACTCCTCGCCGCCGTAGCGCACGAGCAGGTCGCCGCCGCGGATCGCGCCGCGCAGCCGTCGGGCGACCTCGGACAGCACGACATCGCCGATGCCGTGGCCGTACTGGTCGTTGACCGACTTGAAGTGGTCCACGTCGACCATCGCGATCGACAGCGCGCGGTCGCGCTCGTGCGCGGCCTCGAGCTCCTGGGGCAGCCGCGACGCGAGGAACTCGCGGTTGTACGCCCCGGTCAGCGGGTCGGTCACGGCGACCCGGTGGAGGCGCACGTTCTCGATGTCGAGCGCGATCGTGGTGGCGATGAACCGCACCAGCTCGAGGTGGTTGACGTCGAAGGCGCCGATCCGCTCGCTGGTCGCGGTGACCACGCCGACGCGCTCGCCGCGGGCGAGCAGCGGGACGCACAGCAGCGACGCGATCGGGGTCTGGTTCGCCGGCAGGGTGACGAACCGCGGATCGGTGGTGGCGTCGGGGATCAGCGCGGCCTCGCCGCGCTCGACGACCCACCCGGCGACGCCCTCGCCGATCCGGAACGACAGGGAGTGCATGCGCTCGGAGCGCAGGCCGTGGGCGGCCTTGGCGAGCAAGCGCTTGCGATCCGCATCGAGGAGCATGACCGAGCACGCCTTGGCATCGATGAGCTGGCAGATCAGCTCGGCGATGCGCGACAGCAGGATGCCCGGGTCGAGGTCGGAGCCGATGAGCTTGCCGATCTCGAAGAGCGCGGCCGGGAGCTTTTGCAACCCGTCCGGGTTCATCTCAGGCGCCCTGCACGTAGCCGATGAAGGGGAGGTTGCGGTACTGCTGCGAGATGTCGAGGCCGTAGCCGACGACGAACTTGTTGGGGATGGTGAAGCCGAGGTAGTCGATCTTGACGTCGCGCTCGGACCGCTCCGGCTTGTGGAGCAGCGAGCACAGCGCCATGCTGGCGGGCCGGCGGGTCGCCAGGTTCTCCATCAGGTAGTGGACGGTGTGGCCGGTGTCGACGATGTCCTCGACCACGATGACGTGCTTGCCCTCGATCGGGCGCGACAGGTCCTGGGTGATCTGGACGACCCCCGACGACACCGTGGCGTCGCCGTAGGACGAGATCCCGATGAAGTCGAGCGACAGGGGCGCCGCGATATGACGCACGAGGTCAGCCAGGAAGATGACAGAGCCCTTCAGGACCCCGACGACGACGATGTCGGCGTCCCCCGACGCGTAGTCGCGGGTGATCTGGGCGCCGAGCTCGGTGACGCGGGTGGCAATGGCCTCGGACGAGATCAGTTCGGCGAACGGCTCCGGAGAGCGGTTCCAGGAGGGCGGCGACGCAGCCATGGCCTCGACTGTATCGCAGTCATCGACTCACGACATGGGTGCGCCCGCGCGTGATCCGCTACAATGAGGGCGAATGGTCGGAACCGACCTCGACCCGCAACTCAGCGTACTCCTAGGCGACACGACCACCGAGATCGATGTCGCCCGCAAGAACCGAGTGTTCTGCAACCGGAACCTGCGGATGGACACGATCGAAATGATCGGGTTCGACATGGACTACACGCTCGCGCT
>JBQCJR010000626.1:0-18096 GCA_051952595.1 Kofleriaceae bacterium | reverse complement strand
GATGTGATACGGGTCGGTCGCGGTGAGGTCGTTGATCCAGCCCGGGATGAACGGCGCCTGGTACAGCTCGCCCGCGTTCGACAGCATCCGGTACAGCGCGATCCACACCGGCATCTGGAGCAGGATCGGCAGGCAGCCGGCGATCGGGTTGACGCTGTTCTGCTTGTAGAGCGCCATCGTCTCCACCTGGAGCCGCTGGCGGTCGTCCTTGTACTTCTCCTGCAGCGCCTTCATCTGCGGCGCGAGGGCGGCCATCGCCTTCATCGACCGCATCGACTTCGTCGTCCAGTACAGCGTCAGCATCTTGACGACGAACGTCAGCATGATGATCGCGATGCCCCAGTTGCCGACGAACTCGTAGAACTGCTGGAGCAGCCACAGCATCGGCTTGCCGATCACGCCGAACCAGCCGAAGTCGATCGTCGACGTGATCCCCGTCGAGAACCCGGCCGCTGCGTTGGCGCGGTCGAGCTCGCGGTAGTTCTTCGGGCCGAGGTACGCGACGAGCTCGCGCGAGATCGTGTCCCCGGCCTTCACGTTGGCCGTCGGGAACACGATGTCGGTCCGCATCATGCCGTCGTCCTTGGTCAGGCCGAGCCACGGACCGGCGTAAGTGTACTTCTCGACGCTCTCGTTGCCCTGGCGATGGGGCGCGTACGCCGCCAGCAGGTACGGGTGCTCGAAGCCGGTCCACGTGATGTTGCTCTCGTGGCGCGGCGCTTCGAACAGCTCCTTGATCGTCGTCTGATAGTGCCCGCCGTCGCGCAGCGTCGCCGAGTTCCAGACGCGCGCCGCGACCTGCTGCGAGCCCTCGGTGTCGGCCTTGGGATCCTGGTACGCGAACGACGTGATCGCGAGGTTCTGCGGCGCGAGGTCGCCCTGCGGCACCTTCGCGACGACCTTCACGTCGAGCTTCACGAGGTACGCGTCCGGGTGGACGGTGTACGTCTTCGTGACGTCGAACTGCGGGGTGCTCAGCGTGTAGCGGACCTCGGTGTCAGAGACCTTGGTCCCGGTCCACTCGGCGTTCTGCGGCAGGTCGTACTTCGACTTGCGGAACCAGACGTGGAACGCGCCGTTCCCGGGCTCGAGCAGCTCGCCCTTGGTGGCGTCGCGCTCGAACCGCTTGTCGGCGAGCTTCCACGACACCAGGGTGCCGCCGCGGCTCGAGAACGTCGCGTCGAACTTGCCGGGGAACGACAGCACGATCTGCTGCGCCGGCTGCTGCGCCGCGGCCGCCGATGGCGCTTCCGCGGTGGGCATCCCCATCGGGGGCGCGGCCGGCGGCGCGGTGGCCGATCCGGCGGTCTCTCCGGCCACCGGCGGCTTGGCGGGCGGTTCCTTCTTGGCGGCCGGGAACAACAAGTTCCAGCCCAGGATCACCGCGAACGCGAGCGCGACGGCCAGCAGCAGTCGTTTCCCTTGGGTCTCCATCAGTGCTGCTCCTGGGCGGCGTGGTGCGTGCACGACCGCGAAGTCGGAACCGGGTCAAGGCCGCCGTGGAACAGCGGATTGCAGCGAAGCACCCGCCACACGGCGAGCGCGATCCCGACAATGATTCCACGCGTCTTCACGGCTTCGACCGCATAGGCCGAGCACGTCGGCACGTAAATGCAAGTCGGCATCCGCTTCAGCGGAGACAGCCAGCGACGATAGATCATCACCGGCAAGAGCACGAGCTCGACGAGGAATCGGTGAAGGGAGGTCATGAAGTGGATGAGATCTGCCGCAGGATCCGAGTCAGATCGGCTGCGAAGTCGTCGAGGTGAAGCTGCCGTGCGGCGCTGTCCTTGGCAACCAGGACGATGTCCCAGCCGCGAGGAACCCACCCGTTCAGGCGCATCCACTCTCGCAACCGTCGCTTGATCCGATTTCGGACGACCGCGTTTCCCACCTTCTTGGTGACGGTCAAGCCGAGCCGGCCCACGAGCTGAGAGCTCGCTCGCCGACGCGCGATGCCCAGGACGTGGCGTCCATGGAGCTTGAGACCGTCGGACTGGACCGCGAGGTACTCGGGGCGTTGTCGCAGCCGCATGTCCTTGGAGATTCCCAAGGGCTGGCGGCGCGCATCGCGACCGTGCACCGTCACGGACCCGTCACTTCTTGGCGGCGGTCACCGAGATACGCTTGCGGCCCTTGGCGCGACGACGACGAAGAACTTCACGACCGCCGCGGGTCTTCTTGCGGGCGCGGAAGCCATGGGTCCGCTTCCGGCTCTTGTTGTGGGGCTGGTATGTACGCTTCACGATTGATCTCCCGACGGGCTAACGGAGCGGGATCGATACTCAACCACTCTCTGGAAGTCAAGGATGAGAGGCCCGCGGAGGTGGGGTCTTACCGACGAAGTTCCGGATTTCACTTGCGCTCGTTTTGCGCTTGCCACGTCAAATCGGCATCTGTTACCAACGCCGGGTTTCTCGCCTGTGGAAAAGCCTGAGTGGCTGGCCGGGGGCGAGCCCAGAGGAACCTGTGGATAACCTCTGGATTGGGCCTTCTTTTGCCTGTGCATGAAGAACTGCAACCTGATGACCTTACAGGATTTTGTCCTGGAGACAGGGGAATGACAGTACAGCTGCTTTGGGACGAAGCCGTCGGGAGACTTCGCTCACGGGTTTCTCCACAGAATTACGACATGTGGCTCCGACCGATCGAGCTCACGTCGTTCGATGGATCGACGCTCCGGCTGCGAGCCCCCAACAGCTACGTCCGGCTGTGGTTCGAGTCGAATTTTCTCGGCACCCTGCTGAAGGAGATCCAGGACCTGGGCCACGAGGTCCGGGTCGAGTTCGATCCGGATGGCCCGGACGAGCGCGTCGTGGAGCGCGCGGTCCCCGAGCTCGCCGACCCTCCGACCGGATCCTCCCCGACGATCGAGGTCAAGCCCCCGCCCGCTCCCGTCCCGGCCGCCCCGGCTGCTCCCGCCACGCCTCCCGAGGACGTGATCGTCGCTCCCGAGGCCGCCTCCCTGAACCCCCGCTACACGTTCGACACCTTCGTCGCCGGCCCCTCGAACCAGCTCGCGTTCGCCGCGTCCCAGGCCGCCGCCTCGAGCTACCCGCCCAAGTACAACCCGGTGTTCATCTGCGGCGGAGTCGGCCTCGGCAAGACCCACCTGTTGCACGCCATCGGCCACCAGCAGCTCGGCAACCGCCCCGGCTCGCGCATCGTGTACCTGTCGAGCGAGCGGTTCATGAACGAGTACGTGCAGGCGATCCGCACCGGGAAGATGCACGAGTTCCGCCGCAACTACCGCGAGGGCATCGACGTGCTGCTCGTCGACGACGTGCAGTTCCTGGCCGGCAAGGAGAGCACGCAGGACGAGTTCTTCCACACGTTCAACGCGCTCCACGAGAACCACAAGCAGATCGTCCTCACCGCCGACCGCAAGCCGCACGAGATCTCGGACATCGCCGACCGCCTGCGCACCCGGTTCGCCTGGGGCCTGCTCGCCGACATCGAGCCGCCCGAGCTCGAGGTGCGCATCGCGATCCTGCGCAAGAAGGCCGCCGTCGAGGCCGTCGCGCTGCCCGACGATGTCGCGATGTACATCGCCTCGTCGATCAAGTCGAACGTCCGCGAGCTCGAGGGCGCGCTGATCCGGCTCGCCGCGTACGCATCGCTGTCCAAGCGCCGGATCGACCTGGCGTTCGCGCAGGAGACCCTGGGAGCCGCGATCACGCGCCCGCGCGATGTGATCACCGTGGACGGCGTGATCAAGTCCGTGGCGAGCTACTACGGGCTCAAGCCGGGCGACATCAAGAGCGAGCGCCGCCACAAGTCGGTCGCCACGCCGCGCGCGGTGGCGATGTACCTCGCGCGCCACCACACGAAGGACTCGTACCCCGACCTCGCGCGCGCGTTCGGCGGCAAGCACCACACGACGGTCATCTCGGCCGTGCAGAAGATCATCGAGCGGCTCAAGGACGACGCCTCGCTGCGCTCCGAGGTCCACGCGATCGAGGGGATGATCCTGCGATGACCCCTGTGCGTTTCTCTGTGGCCCCGGCTGTGGATGACCGGAGGACGGACGAGACCTCCAGGATTGTCCACATCTTCACTTCATGTCATCCACCGAGGAACCCACCGGGCTCGCCCTCAGCATGCGGCTCGGATTCGATTGTCAGTGCTTCGAGTTATGAAGCTATCCACAGCGTCCACAGCTGCTACTAGATCCTATTTCTATCCAAGATCTTTTCTCTTCTGAAAGATCCAGAAGGCGTTCGCCAAACGTTCGAGGGTGACATGGAGTTTCGAATCGCAAAGACCGAATTCCTTCGCGGACTGCGCCTCGCTCAGGGCATCGCAGACCGCAAGAGCACCATGCCGATGCTCGCGAACGTCCTGCTTCGAACGCAGGGCAAGAACCAGCTGCTGGTCGCGGCCACCGACTTGAACGTCTCGCTCACAGCCGAGCTGAAGAGCACCAACACCTCGGACGGCGGCCTGACCCTGGGCGCGAAGAACCTCTACGAGCTGATCGCGAACGCACCCGGCGACGAGATCACGCTGAAGAAGGCGGACAACCACTGGGCCGAGATCAGGAGCGGGAAGGTCACCTATCGCATCGTCGGCATGCCCGACCGCGACTTCCCGAAGGTCCCGGACCACCGCGAGGCCACCTACTCGACCATCGAGAGCGCGGTCGTGCGCGAGATGATCGAGCGCACGCTGTTCAGCGTCTGCAACGACGAGACGCGGTTCCACCTCAACGGCGTGTACTTCGAGAGCGATGGCAGCAAGAGCCGGATGGTCTCGACGGATGGTCACCGCCTGAGCAAGGTCGAGCGGACGATCGCCGGTGGTCCGAAGCTGTCGGCGGGCATCATCATCCCGAAGAAGGGCCTGCTCGAGATCCGGCGCCTGCTCGACCAGGGGCCGCAGTGCAAGCTCGCCATCAAGACGCCGCACCTGTTCCTGGTCCAGGACGACATCGCGATCGCCGTGAAGCTGATCGACGCGCAGTTCCCGCCCTACGATCAGGTGATCCCGAAGGACCACAAGCGCGTCATCACCGTCGATCGCGCGCGGTTCATCGATGCGCTCCGGCGCGCCCAGCTGATGTCCTCGGAGACTCGCGGCGTCAAGATCGCGGCGACCTCGGACGGCATCACGATCACGAGCGACAACCCGGATCTCGGCGAGGTGCGCGAGGAGCTCGAGGCGGACTACGCCGGCGATGCGATCGCGATCGGCTTCAACCCGAAGTACGTGGTCGAGCTGCTCGGTCAGATGGCGAGCGACCAGATCACGATCTCGCTCGGCGGCGAGCTCGATCCCGGGCTGTTCAAGCCGCTGACCGGCGACGAGTACCTCGGCGTCGTCATGCCGATGAGGATCTGAGCTGCGGATCCAGGCGCTGGTCGCCGAGGGCGTTCGCAACCTGCGGCCGTTGCAGCTCGAGCCCCGCGAGCGGTTCAACGTCTTCGTCGGCGACAACGGTCAGGGCAAGACGAACCTGCTCGAGTCGATCTTCGTCGTCGCGTCGCTGCGATCGTTCCGCACCTCGAAGCTGTCCGACCTGATCGGTTTCGGTCGCCAGGACGCGCGGCTCGGAGCCCGGGTGCTCAAGGACGACCTGGTCCGGGTCTACGAGGTCGAGCTCGCCCCGGGCTCGCGCAAGGTGCGGCTCGACGGCAAAGCGGTGCGGCCGCTCGCGCGCTACTTCGGCGCGTTCAACGTCGTCGTGTTCACGCCGGAGGACCTCGCGCTGCCACGCGGCGCCCCGGCGGATCGCCGCAAGTTCCTCGACCGCGGCGTGTTCAACCTCGAGGCCTCGTACCTCGCGACGGCGAGCGACTACGACAAGGTGCTGCGGACCCGGAACAGCGTGCTCCGCCAGGCGGGCCAGGGCACGCTACATGGGCGGCAGGTGGACGAGCTACTCGCGGTCTACGATGCCCAGCTCGCGCGGCTGGCGGTGGCGATCGTCGACGCGCGGGTGCGTTTCCTCGACACGCTCGGCCCCGAGCTCGCATCGTCGTTCGCGGCGATCACGCGCACCGGCCTGGCCGCGAGTGCTCGCTACGCGTCGCGGCTGGTCGGGCTCGACGCGGCGGCGATCGAGGCGATGCTGCGCGAGGGGCGCGCGCGGGACCTCGGCTCGCAGTCGACGCAGCTCGGCCCGCACCGCGACGACGTGGTGCTCGAGCTCGAGGGACGCGAGGCCGGGAGCTTCGCGTCGCAGGGCCAGCTACGCGCGATCATGCTGGCGTGGAAGACCGCCGAGCTCGCGGTGCTCGGCCGCGTGCATCGCGATCCGCCGATCCTGCTGCTCGACGATGTCTCGTCGGAGCTCGATGCCACGCGCAACGAGTACCTGTTCGAGCACCTCGCCTCGCTGGCCGGTCAGTGCTTCATCACGACCACCCACGCGAGCCACGTCCTGCTCGCTCGAGACCGGGCGGACTACCGCATCGAAACCGGCCAGATTCACTTTTGATTCTCTCAGTTTAGGAGAGGTCGAAACCACCGTTCCGCCCTTCCCGACAGGGGGGGAGCGTGGTACCAAACGTAGCTCTCGAAAGCTGGCAGCCTGAATGGCAGATCCCACTGTAGGTTCGCAAACTTCCGATTCAGACTACGACGCTGGCGCGATCGGCGTCCTGAAGGGGCTGGAAGGTGTTCGCAAGCGCCCGGGCATGTACATCGGTGACACCGATGACGGCAGCGGCCTGCATCACCTCGTCCACGAGGTCGTCGACAACTCGGTCGACGAACATCTCGCAGGGCACTGCTCGCGGATCGACGTCACGATCCACTACGACAACTCGGTGACGGTCGACGACAACGGCCGCGGCATCCCGGTCGCCATGCACCCGACCGAGAATCGCCCGGCGGCCGAGCTCGTCATGACGTCGCTGCACGCCGGCGGGAAATTCGGCGGCGCCGGCTACAAGGTCTCCGGCGGCCTGCACGGCGTTGGCGTCTCGGCGGTCAACGCGCTGTCGGACTGGCTGAAGCTCGAGATCCGCCGCAACGGCGAGGTGTACTACCAGGAGTACTCCAAGGGCATCCCGACCACCGAGCTCAAGCAGACCGGGGTCACGGATCGCCGCGGGACGAAGGTCACGTTCCATCCGGATCCGGAGATCTTCAAGAACGTCCTCGAGTTCTCGTTCGACCAGCTGGGGCAGAAGCTGCGCGAGCTGGCGTACCTCAACAGCGGCCTCGAGATCGTCATCCACGACGAGCGCGTGGGCGCGAACGATCGCAAGTCCACGTACAAGTTCGAGGGCGGGATCGCGACGTACGTCGGGGATCTCAACGCGAACAAGACCGCGGTCTCCGACGTGATCTCGTTCAGCGCGGACTACGAGGGGATCCACGTCGACATCGCGATGCAGTGGAACGACAGCTACTCCGAGCTGCTCACCTGCTTCACGAACACGATCAAGAACCGCGATGGCGGCACCCACGCCTCGGGCTTCCGCCAGGCGCTGACCCGCACGATCAACAACTACGCGAACGAGTACAAGCTGCTCAAGGACACCAAGGGCGGCCTGTCGGGCGACGATCTTCGCGAGGGGCTGACCGCGGTCATCTCGGTGAAGGTTCCGGATCCGAAGTACTCGAACCAGGCCAAGGACAAGCTGGTCTCGTCGGAGGTCGCGACCGCGGTCTCCGCGGTGGTCACCGAGCAGCTCGGGCAGTACCTCGAGCAGCACCCGAAGGAGGCGCGCAACATCGTCTCGAAGGCGGTGCTGGCGTCGCGGGCGCGCGAGGCGGCACGCAAGGCGCGCGAGATGGTGCAGCTCAAGGGCGCGCTCTAGCTGACGTCGCTGCCGGTCAAGCTGGCAGACTGTCAGGAGCGCGATCAGTAGAAGAGCGAGCTGTTCATCGTCGAGGGCGAGTCTGCAGGCGGCTCGGCCAAGCAGGGCCGCGATCGGACGATCCAGGCGATCCTGCCGCTCCGTGGAAAGATCCTGAACGTCGAGAAGGTGCGGTTCGATCGCATGCTCTCGTCGCAGGAGCTGACGACGCTGATCACGGCGCTCGGCACGAGCGTCGGCGACGAAAAGGATCTCGGGAAGCTCCGCTATCACAAGATCATCGTGATGACGGACGCCGACGTCGACGGCAGCCACATCCGCACGCTGCTGCTGACCTTCTTCTTCCGCCACTTCAACGAGCTGTTCGAGGGCGGGCACATCTACATCGCCCAGCCGCCGCTCTACAAAGTCAAGAAGGGCAAGACCGAGCTGTACCTCAAGAACGAGGCGGCGCTCGAGGACTTCCTGCTCGACGCGGTGTGCAAGGAGACGACGCTCGAGCGTGGTGGCGATGCACCGCCGCTGACGGGCGACGCACTCGCCGAGGTGGTGAAGCGGATCAACCAGGCGCGGCGGCTGCACGTGCAGCTCGACAAGCGCAGCGATGCTCGGATCGCCGCGCAGTTCGCGGAGGCCGGTCTCGTCGAGGGCGATCTGAAGGACAAGGCGAAGCTCGAGTCGATCACGGCGAGCGTGATGGCCGAGGTGGCGCGCCGGCATGGCGAGCTGGGCCAGGCGCCGGCGGAGTACAAGGAGGACGCCGAGCACGGCGGCTGGGAGATCCGGTTCCCGAGCGGCGTGCAGGGCATGCGGCGCCCGACGGTGATCAACGCGGACTTCGTGCGCTCGGCGGAGTTCGCCGAGCTGCGCCGGCTGAGCAAGGAGATCCAGTCGAACCTGGTCGCTCCGTTGACCGTCAAGCACGGCGAAGACGAGCCGATCCAGGTGAAGGGCTGGGACGAGATCGCCACGCTCATCGAGGAGTACGGGCGCAAGGGGCTGCAGATCCAGCGCTACAAGGGGCTGGGCGAGATGAACGCCGAGCAGCTGTGGGAGACCACGATGGATCCGGCGCGCCGGAACCTGCTGAAGGTGAAGGTCGAGGAGCTGGAGAAGGCCGACGAGATCTTCACCAAGCTGATGGGCGATCTGGTCGAGCCGCGGCGCGAGTTCATCGAGGAGAACGCGCTGAACGTCCGCAACCTCGACGTTTGACGCTACAGGGCGCGGTGGTGCGCCTCCTGGAGGAGGGGCGCCACGTGCTCGGAGTCGTTGAGGCGCACGAGCTGGAGCTCGGCCAGCGATGGGCCGGACAGCACGTTGAGGGTCGCCGGCGCCTGGCGGAACGCCCAGACCCGGGTCAGGGGTAGGCCGAGGATCCGGCAGAGCAGGACGCGGTTGACGGCGTCGTGTGCGGCGACCAGCGCGGTGGAGGTGGGGCCGAGGCGGGCGGTGAGGCGCTCGAGCACGGGCCAGGCGCGGTGCTCGACATCGCCGAGGGTCTCGGCGCCGGGGCCGGCGGGCACGTGGCGATCTGGCTGCGAGCGCCAGGCGCCGAGCATCTCGGCATGTGCGGCCTCGACGTCGCTGGAGAGCAGGCCCTCCCAGTCGCCGTGGGAGATCTCGGCGAGGTCGGGGTCGAGCTCGAGTGGGGTGGCGCGGCCGTCGAGGATGGCCTCGGCGGTGCGGCGAGCGCGCGAGAGCGGCGAGGAGATCGCGACATCGATCGGCACGTGCGCGAGGCGGGCGGACAGCGCCCGGACCTGGGCTTCACCGTCGGGCGACAGCGGAATGTCGGTCCTGCCCTGGTAGCGGCCTTCGCGATTCCACGGGGTCTCGCCGTGGCGGACGAGCAGGATGTTCATGCGGTCACTCTAGTTTGCGTGACGCGGCGAGTCACCCGGCGACGGCTCATTGCATCGGCGCACCGAGGCTCGATCTCGGCAGATCGCCCATGGTAGCCAGACAGGATGCATCGCAGTCGCATCCTGGGCATCGGCATGAGCGTGCCCTCTCGCGTCGTCACCAACCACGAGCTCGCGACCAAGATGGAGACGTCGCACGAGTGGATCGTCGAGCGGACCGGGATCGAGCAACGGCGCTGGGTCGAGCCGGGCGAGGGCGGCTCGGAGCTGGCGACCAAGGCGGCGAAGGAGGCGATCGAGCGCGCCGGGATCACGCCGAAGGACATCGACCTGATCATCTACGCGACGCTGTCGCCGGACTTCAATTTCCCGGGCACCGCCGTGTTCGTGCAGCGCGCGCTGGGGCTCAAGGAGATCCCCTGCCTCGACATCCGGCAGCAGTGCACCGGCTTCATCTACGGGCTGTCGATCGCGGACGCGTACATCCGCACGGGCAACTTCAAGCACGTGCTGATGATCGGCGCCGAGGTGCACTCGACGGGGCTCGATATCTCGACGGCCGGGCGCGACGTGACGGTGCTGTTCGGCGATGGCGCGGGAGCGGTGGTGGTCGGCCGCGCCACCGACGACCAGCACATGATCCTATCGACTCACATCCACGCCGACGGCAGCGAGGCGGAGATCCTGTGGACGGAGTATCCGGCGAGCGCGCGTCACCCGCGGATCTCCGAAGAGGCGATGGCGGAGCGCAAGCACTACCCGTCGATGAACGGCAAGAAGGTGTTCAAGCACGCGGTCACGCGCATCCCGCAGGCGATCATGGAGGGCTTGATCACGAACGGCCTCAAGCTCGAGGACGTCGACATGTTGATCCCGCACCAGGCGAACCTGCGGATCAACCAGATGGTCGGGCAGCTGATCGGGCTGCCGCCCGAGAAGATGCACAACAACATCCAGAAGTACGGCAACACCACCGCCGCCTCGATCCCGATCTGCATGCACGAGGCGATCGAGCTCGGGAAGATCCAGCCGGGGAACCTGGTCTGCCTGGTCGCGTTCGGCGCGGGCCTGACCTGGGGCTCGGTGTTCCTGCGCTACTGAGCGGTGAGCGCCGACGCGGTCGCGCCGCGTCGAGGATCAGGCGGCGGCCTGGGCGAAGATCGCGTCGATCTCGGCGCTGATCTTGTCCTCGCCGACGCCCTTGGCGAGCGCGAGCTCCTTGATCATCAGGCTGCGCGCGGTATCGAGCATCTTGCGCTCGCCAAACGACAGGTCCTTGGTCGCGCGGAGCACGCACAGATCGCGGAGGACCTCGGCGATCTCGAACACGCTGCCGGTCTTGATCTTCTCCATGTACTCGCGATAGCGACGGTTCCACGTCTGCGTATCGCGCGGGACGTCCTGCGACTTGAGGATCGCGTAGACCTCCTTGACCTGCTTGGGCGAGATCAAGTCGCGCAGGCCCACGGAGCCCGCGTTGGTGGTCGGCACCATGATCTTCATCCCGGTCTCGACGACCTTGAGGATGTAGACGCTGGTCTTGTTGCCACCGATCTCGCGTTGCTCCAAGGCGACGACCTCGGCAACACCGTGGACCGGATAGACCGCCTTGTCCCCGACTGAGAATTGCTGCTTCAAGACAAACCTCGTGACTGCACAATCGTAACAGCCAGGACCCCGGCTGTCAAACCGGCTGTCGGGGCAACAGTGCGAGATTGTTTGCAAAAGCCAGGGACGGCCGCGGCGGCCTGCGACATCTCTTACGACTTTGTCGCGTACTCGACGATCGAGGCCACCGCAAACCCTGTTCCACCCTTGGGTTGCGCCGGCCGGGTGCTCGAGACCGAGGCGGGTCCGGCGATGTCGACGTGGACCCAAGGAGTGTCCTTGGCGAACGCCTTCAGGAACAGGCCGGCGGTGATCGCCCCGCCGAACCGGTCGCCGGTGTTGCGCATGTCCGCGATCGGGCTCTTCAGCTGCTCGCGGAGCCGCGGGTTGAGCGGCAGGCGCCACATGTCCTCGCCGGTCCGCTCGGCGACGCCCATCCAGCTGCGCAGCAGCGCCTCGTGGTCGGACATCACGCCGGCGGTGTAGGGCCCGAGCGCGACCATACAAGCGCCGGTCAACGTCGCGAAATCGAACAGCTCGTCGGGCTGGATCTGGGTGCGCGCGTAGGTGATCGCGTCGCCCAGCGTCAGGCGGCCCTCGGCGTCGGTGTTGTTGATCTCGACCGTGGTGCCGTCCATCGAGGTCAGGACGTCACCGAGCTTGTAGGCGCGGCCGGACACCAGGTTCTCGCAGCAGGCTGCGACGGCGTGGATCTCGTAGTCCGAGCCCAGGGCCGCGATCGCGTCCATCGCCGAGATCACCGCCGCGGCGCCGGACATGTCGACCTTCATGTCCTCCATGGCCTGCGACGGCTTGAGCGAGTAGCCGCCCGAGTCGAACGTGATGCCCTTGCCGATGAAGCAGACCCTCTTCTTGGCCTTCTTCGCGGGCTTGTAGGTCATGTGGATGAACCGGGGCTCCTGCTCGGAGCCCTTGCCCACCGCGAGGAACATCCCCATGCCGAGCTCGGTGCACTTCTTGGCGTCGAGCACGGTGACCGACAGCGAGCCCTTGTGCTTCTTGGCGATCGCCTGGGCGTCGTTGGCCAGCGCGGTCGGCGTGACGACCGCGGGCGGCTCGTTGATCAGGTCGCGCGCGTGGTTGATCGCGGCGGCCACGGTGGTGCCGCGCGTGGTCGCCGCCTGGAACGCGCGGGTCTGCGCTGCGGTGGGCTTCTTGCCCTTCGGATCGGTGATGAACCCGAAGCTCGCCAGCGACGGCGTGCGCTTGTGGTCCTCGCCGGTCAGGTAGCGGGCGAACTTGTAGGTGCCGAGCACGATGCCCTCGGCCGCCATCTGGAGCAGGATGGGCTCGCGGTTCGCGCCGAGCGCCGGGAGCACGAAGCCGACCGAGGTCGCGCCGACCTTGTTGGCGAGCTGCGCGACCGTCGCGGTCACGTCGCGGATGTTCGGATTCGCGAACTCGCCGCGCGCGCCGACGCCGATGACGACCACGCGCCGCGCGGGCAGCCGGCCGTGGCTGTGGACCGAGATCGACTGACCGCTCTTGCCTTCGAAGGACTCGGAGCGCGCGACGTCCGCGAGCACGCCGCCGAGCGCGGAATCGACCGATTTGAAGAACGCATCTTTCGTCGGATCACCGAAACTCGTGAATGCGAGAAGGTCCACCGAAGCCTGCAGTGCAGGGCCCGGAAGATGGCTGAGGTCGACGCCCTTCGGCTCCATAAATTATCGTAACTCCTGAGAAAGCGCGGGCTGTTATACGGCCCTGGGGAGCGGAAGTAAAGGAATCAGATTGCCTACATTGACAGTGGAATCGCCGGATCCGTAGAGTCGTAACAGACCAAAACTCCGGGGGAGTTTGAATGCGATCCAAGGTGATGACTGCGCGTCCTGCGGCGCGAAAGGGCAACGGAAGTCGCACGAAGAAGACGGTGGCGGTGGCGTCGCGGAAGTCGGAGCCGATCATCCAGATGGTCGAGCGGAGATCGTCTCGGAGCATCGAGGAGATGCCCAAGAAGGCCGGCGAGCTGCCGGTCCCGATGGCGACCTTCGTCTTCTAAAGCTCTAGCAGTTTCTTCAAGTTACGCGCATCTTGCCACCGCGCCGGTGACTCGAATGCGATCGTGGCCGGAACGTCTTCGTAGTGCTCGAGCAGCGCCATGAGGTCGTCCAGCCGCTCGCTCCGGAGCGGGCCCGTCCGGCCGAGCCCTGCGATGCGTAGGTACAGCCGCGACACGTCCAGATCGTAATAGATCTCGGGTGGTTCGCCGGGGTCGCGCACCAGCGGATCGATCGCGCAGGTCACCCCGATCTCGGTGGCGAAAGCGACCGCCGAGCGTGGGTTCCACAGGCCGTCCGGGACCCACACCCGCTCGGCCCCAACCGCCTCTTCGGTCGCGAGCTCGCCGAAGAACGCGCGGAGCTGGTCGCGGTTGGCCGCGGACGGCGCGAACAGGGTGGGAGACCGGAAGACCGCGCAGGTGGCGCCGAGCTGCGAGACCGCCGCACGCAGGGCCTCGAGCGCGGTGCGGCCGTGAGCGCTGTCACGGAAATCTCCGACGCTCGTGTCGTGTGGCCAGAGCCGGGCGGCCTTGGGGACCTGGCGGTGGGTGAGCACCCACGGCGCGACCAGACCGATCGCGTCGCGAGGTGCGGCCTCCGCCCACTTCGCGAGCGCGCTCGGCTTGAGCGGGCCTGCGAATAACGCGGAGAGCTCGAGGTACGAGAGCTCGCGGAAGTAGCGCTCGCGCTCCATCCGCTCGGGGAGATCGACGGTGCCGATGCGAGCTGGTGTCATGTTGAATCCACGTGGGACGCCCCGTAGAGTGCCGGCGCCGGCGCACGCTACTTCAAGTGGCCGACGGCGCAACAGAGAGGGTTGCCATGAAGTTCTTCATCGACACGGCTGACGTCAAAGAGATCCGCGAGGCGGCCTCGATGGGGCTCGTCGACGGGGTCACCACGAACCCGTCGCTGGTCGCCAAGACCGGGCGCAAGTTCCGCGACGTGCTGCTCGAGATCTGCGACATCGTGAAGGGTCCGGTGTCGGCCGAGGTCGTGGGGACCACCTACGACGCGATGACGAAGGAGGCGCGCGAGCTCGCGGCGCTGCGCCCGAACATCGTGGTCAAGATCCCGCTGATCCCCGAGGGGCTCAAGGCGGTTCGCACCTGCGCCGACGAGGGCATCCAGACCAACGTCACGCTGTGCTTCTCGGCGACCCAGGCGCTGCTCGCGGCCAAGGCCGGGGCGACGTTCATCTCGCCGTTCGTCGGACGGCTCGACGACGTGTCGACCAACGGCATGCAGCTGATCCGCGAGATCGTCGAGATCTACGACAACTACGCGTTCCCGACCGAGGTGCTGGTCGCGTCGGTCCGCCATCCGATGCACGTCCAGGAGGCGGCGCTGATCGGGGCGCACGTGGCGACCTGTCCGCTCTCGGTGCTGATCCAGCTGTCCAAGCACCCGCTGACCGATATCGGGCTCGCCAAGTTCCTCGCCGACTGGGAGAAAGTCCCGAAGTGATCCGGGCGGGCGTGGTCGCCGCGGCGGTGCTCGGCCTGGCCGGCTGCATCGACGAGGACGGCCCGCGCCTCGACCATGCCGAGCCGGCCGCCGCGCGCGCCGGCGAGATCGTGACGCTGAGCGGCCGCGGGCTGTGTGGCGTCTCGGCGGACTGCGCGACCGCGGGTGGCTCGGTGGTGCTCGGCCTCGAGCCCCCGGCGGTGCACGCCGTGGTGCTCGCGTACAGCGAGACGCGCGCGCAGATCCGGATCCCGGACGTCGCGCCGGTAGGGCGGACCGCGCTGGTCGTCACGGTGAACGAACGGAGCTCCAACGCCCTTCCGTTCGAGGTGCTTCCTTGATAGGGGCTGGCCCATGACTCACGATCCCGTCACCCGGCGCGCGTTCTCGGTCGCGGTCTACGCGCGTCGCGGCGATCGCGTGCTGGTGATCGAGCACCGCCGGCTCCGCACGTGGCTGCCGATCGGCGGCGAGCTCGAGGCCGGCGAGACCCCGCTCGAGGCCGCGGTGCGCGAGCTGCGCGAGGAGACCGGGATCGAAGGGCGGTTCCGGACGCTCGCCGCCGCGCTCGATGGAGTACCGGCCGGGCTGATCGGCTACGAGGAGCACGTCGCCGGATCCAAGGGCCTGCACATGAACTTCGTGTTCGTGGCGGAGGTGCCGGAGGGCGCCGAGGTGACCCCGAACGACGAGTTCGGCGCGTTCCGGTGGGTCGATCGGAGCGAGCTCGCGCAGCTCGAGTCGCCGCTCAACGTGCGCCAGTTCGGCTACCTCGCGCTCGACGCGATCTGGGCGTAGCGATGCGGATCCGGCAGCACGTCAACCCACACCAGCTGCACTTCGCGCAGTTCCGCGGCGAGCGGCCGCCGCTCGATCACCGCCCGGTCGAGCTCGAGATCGGGTGCGCCGACGCGCAGTTCCTGTTCGAGCGCGCGGCGATCGATCCGGCGCGGCTGTACGTGGGCCTCGAGATCCGCGAGGACCTGGTCGACCTGGTCAACAAGCGTGCCCGCGCGACCGGCGCGCCGGTGCACGCGGTGTTCTGTCAGGCGCAGCTGCACATGGCGGAGATCTTCCCGGCGGGCTCGGTCGACCGTGTGTACGTCAACTTCCCGGATCCGTGGTTCAAGCGCCGCCACCACGATCGTCGGATGGTCGATCCCGCGCTCGCCGAGGGCATCGCGCACGCGGCGCGCGTGGGCGCGGAGCTGTTCGTGCAGAGCGACGTGTGGGACATCGCGCTCGACGCGATGGCGACGTTCGAGCGCGATCCGCGGTTCACCAACGAGGCGGGCGACTGGACGTTCTGGCGCGCGGGCAATCCGTACGGCGTGCGCTCCTGGCGCGAGCAGAACGCCGAGGAGACCGGGCTGCCGATCTGGCGGATCCTGTACCGGCGCGCCTAGCTGGGCAGCGCGTCCATCACGGTCGCCTGCTGGATGCGATCGAGCCGGAACTGGCGATCGTTGCCGGTCTCGAGGTCGACGCAGTTGAGCAGCGTGACCGAGCGATCGAACACCAGGTTGCGGATCCGCACCAGGCGCGGGCTGGTCTGCCACTGCGACTTCGCGTACACGATGCGCAGCGCGCGCGACTCGAACCACGCGGTCTCGACGGCGTCGCGCACCGCGGCCGGGATCGGCAGCGCGGGCACGCCGACCATCTGTAGCTCGCCGACGAGGCCGAGCAGCTCGCGCTGCGCCGAGGTGCCGAGCGCGGCGCGCACCTTGTCCGCGGCCTTCTCGATCGCCTTGGGGAACGGGATCAGGCGCTGCTCGATCACCAGCCGGGTGAGCGCGATCAGCAGCGCGGCCTCGCGCGCGGTGAAGTTGACCGGCGGTAGCTGGTAGCTCTTGTCGAGCGCGTAGCCGCCGCCGCGGCCGCGATCCGCGCGGATCGGCATGCCGGCGTCCTGGAGCGCCTCGATGTCTCGGTAGATCGTGCGCAGCGTGACGCCGAACCGGTCGGCGAGCTCCGCGGCGGTGACCCCGGTGCGTCGGGCGCGCAGGGCCTCGGCGATCGCGAACATGCGGGATTTCTTGCGCATGAGATAGCTGACAGAAGGCTGTCACGCAGGTGGTCCAAGGTCCAGTTCGAAAGGGAGAAACGACATGTTCCAACTATGCATTCGATACGCGGACCGGATGGACGGCGGGTGGCGGAGGTGGCTGGCGACCTTCGCGGGGAGGCAGGCGTGATGCGGCTCTATGGCCACCCGATGTCGTCGTGCTCGCGGAGGGTGCTCGCGACCGCCGCGCACCTCGGGATCGAGCTCGAGCACCGGCTCATCGATCTATCCAAGCCGGAGGACCGGGCGGTGCTCCGCGAGGTCAACCCGAACGACAAGATCCCGGTGCTCGTCGATGGCGATTTCGTGCTGTGGGAGTCGCACGCGATCATGCAGTACCTCTGCGAGCAGGTACCGGGCCAGACGCTCTATCCCGATGCGGCTGGGCCGAGCGAGCGGCGCGCGCGGGCGGACGTGAACCGCTGGCTCTACTGGGTGTCGAGCCACCTCGCGCCCTCGGTGGGGCCGATCAACTTCGAGCGGATGTGGAAGCGGTTCACGATCGGCGGGCCGCCGGACGAGGCGCTGATCGCGCGCTACGAGAGGTTCTTTCATCACGCCGCCGGTGTGCTCGACGCGCACCTCGCCGGGCGGACCTGGATCGCGGGCGAGCGGCTGACGCTCGCCGACCTCTCGGTGGGCGCGACGATGATGTTCATGCGGCCGACCCAGCTGCCGGTCGATGGCTACCCGAACGTGGTGGCGCACGTCGCGCGCGTGCATGCGCTCGAGGCGTGGCGATCCACCGAAGCTGCGCGGGTGGGCTAGCGTGCGCGCCGCGACGGCCCAGGCTACAGTCCGCGCAGTGGCGCGGGGACGAACCAAGAACACCAAGGGCGCGGCACTGCTCGAGAGCACGTCGCGCGCGCCCTCGCACGCCCGCTCGGAATCCTCCGAATCGGAGGCCGGCACGCTGTTCAAGCTCGCCGCGCCGTTCCCGCCGGGCGGCGATCAGCCCAAGGCGATCCGCGAGCTGGTCGAGGGCCTGCGTCGCGGCGACACGTCCCAGGTTCTGCTCGGGATCACCGGCTCCGGCAAGACGTACACCGTCGCCAACGTGATCCACGAGGTCCAGCGGCCGACGCTGATCATCGCGCACAACAAGGTCCTGGCGGCCCAGCTGTACGGCGAGTTCAAGGAGCTGTTCCCGGACAACGCCGTCCACTATTTCGTCAGCTACTACGACTACTACCAGCCCGAGGCGTACGTCCCGACGACCGACACGTTCATCGAGAAGGACTCGATCGTGAACGAGGAGATCGATCGGATGCGCCACGCGGCGACGTTCGCGCTGC